>JAFQAX010000106.1 GCA_017399785.1 Oscillospiraceae bacterium
ATCAGCGTGCCGATATAGCTTTCATCGCGGGAGAGAACGACAGGCTTGACACCGTCTATCGAGCGTACGGCGTTGATGCCCGCCATAAGTCCCTGAGCGGCGGCCTCCTCATAACCCGAAGTGCCGTTGAACTGACCTGCTCCGTAGAGGTTTTTGACCTGCTTGGTCATCAGATCGTGGGTGAGATAAAGCGGGTCGATGCAGTCGTATTCGATGGCGTAGGCGGGGCGCATCACCTTGGCGTTCTCCAGTCCCTTCATCGAATGGTAGAACTTTAGCTGC
The DNA here is from genome assembly GCA_017399785.1 of Oscillospiraceae bacterium. Taxonomy (GTDB): domain Bacteria; phylum Bacillota; class Clostridia; order Oscillospirales; family Ruminococcaceae; genus Yanshouia. Next base: position 283 of record JAFQAX010000106.1, read on the forward strand.
ACCTCGAAGGGCAGCGAGCTGCTTATTCCCTGAAGGTACATCTCCTCGGTATCGATGCCCATCGGCTCGATAAAGGTCTGGTGGCGGTGCTTGTCGGCAAAGCGCACCACCTTATCCTCGATGGAGGGGCAATATCTGGGACCTGTGCCTTCAATCTCGCCGCCGAAAAGGGGAGAGCGGTGCAGGTTTGCCTTTATGATGTCGTGGGTCTCGGTGTTGGTATAGCCGATATGGCAGACCAGCTTATTTTGCAGCGAATTTTCGTCGGTATCGGCGGAGAAGGGGATGATTCGGTCATCGCCGGGCTGCACTTCCAGCTGGGAAAAATCTATCGAGGATTTAAGAATTCTTGCCGGAGTTCCGGTCTTAAATCTGCGCAGCGGCAGACCGAGATTTTTAAGGCAATCGGAAAGGGCGTTGGCGGGGTGGCAGCCATCGGGACCCGACTGCTGCGAAAATTCGCCGATGAAGATTTTACCCTTGAGATAGGTACCTGTCGCAATGATGACCGCCTTTACGGGATATACCGCACCCAGCATCGAAACGACCGCCGAAACGGCGCCCTCTTCGGTTTTTATCTCGACTATCTCCGCCTGGATCAAATCGAGGTTGGGGGTGGTCTCGATTACCTGCTTCATATATCGGTGGTAGGCAAGGCGGTCGCTTTGAACACGCAGCGAATGAACTGCGGGGCCTTTGCCGCGGTTGAGCATACGGCTTTGCAGCATGGTGGCGTCGGCGGCTCTGCCCATCTCGCCGCCCAGCGAATCTATCTCACGGACGATGTGACCCTTGGCGGTGCCGCCTATCGAGGGGTTGCAGGGCATGTTGGCAAGACCATCCAGCGAGATGGTGAAAAGGGCGGTCTTTTTGCCCAAACGGGCGGCGGCAAGGGCGGCTTCGCAGCCTGCGTGACCCGCGCCGATGACCGCTATATCATAGCTTTCGGCTATAAATTCTGTCATGGTTTGATCCCTCCTCGGGGAGTGAAAAAGTTTTCAACAATAATTTTCACGGAAAGTTCACTTTCCGACGCAGAAGTTGGCAAATACCTGCTCGATGACCGCCTGCGAAGCGCTTTTTCCGACCAGCTCGGCAAGCGGCTGGATAGCCTCCTCCAACAGTATTGCGGCAATGTCGAGGGTGACGCCTTCGTTCAAGCGGAAAACCGCTTCATCAAGCGCTTTTTTGGCTCTTGAAACACAATCGAACTGACGCTGAGAAGCTATCAAACAGCTGTCCTGTGTAAGGTTCAATCCAAGCTTTTGCTTTATCTGCTGCTTTAGATTTTCGATGCCCTCTGCACGGGCGGCAGAGATTTCAACATCTGCTTTAATTTGCTGTTGAAAGTTTTGTTGAATCAGGTCATTCTTGTTATAAACGACGATGTGGGGGCGGTTTTCTATCTGGTTATAGATGTCGATATCCTCGTCGGTTATCGGACGTGATGCATCGACGACAAACAGCACAAGGTCACTTTGCTCGACCGCCGCTTTGGCACGCTCAACGCCGATTTTTTCGACGGCGTCATCGGTCTCACGGATGCCTGCGGTATCCAGCAATTTCAGCGAAACGCTGTCCAATTCGGCGGCGGCTTCGACTATATCACGGGTGGTGCCTGCAATGTCGGTGACGATCGAGCGCTCGCTGCCGCTAAGCAAATTGGTCAGCGTCGATTTGCCGACGTTGGGACAGCCCGCAACGGCGATCCTGATGCCGTTTTGCACCAGACGGCCGGTGTTATAGCCGCTCATCAGCGCCGAGAGCTTTTCTGCGGCGGCAGAAAATTCTTCTATCAGTTCCTCTCGGGTGACAAAGGGGGCGTCCTCCTCCTCGGGGTAATCGCTCCAGACCGCCAGCTTTGCGGCGGTAAAGCTTAATCCGTCGGCGATGTCGTCTATCTGCTTGCCCAGCGTGCCGCTGCGGCGGTCCAATGCCGCCGCCGCCGCAAGTCCGCTTTCCGACTCTATCAGCTCGGCGACAGCCTCCGCCTGAGAGAGGTCAAGCTTTCCGTTTTCAAAGGCACGGCGGGTAAATTCACCCGCACCTGCGGGGGAGGCGCCTGCTTCGATGCAGGCGGCGACCAGCCTTGCGGCTATCAAAGGATTGCCGTGGCAGCTTAATTCCACCATGTTTTCGCCGGTGTAGCTTTTGGGCGCGCGGAAAACCAGCGCCACCGCTTCATCCAGCGGCTTGCCGTTTTGCATTACATTGCCATAGGCAGCGTGATAGCCTGGCAGGTTTTTTATCGATTCGATATAAAAGGGGCGGAAAATGCTGTCTGCTATCTCAATGGCGGCATCGCCCGAAAGACGCACCACCGCTATCGCGCTGTGCGCCGAGGGAGTTGCCAATGCCACTATCGTTTTGCTCATATTTTCCGTCCTTTCCTTATGGGCTTTTTGCCTCCGGCGGCTCAAACCCTTTTTGAAAAAAGGGTTTGAGAATCCTAAAAACTTTCAAGTTTAAGACTGGTGGAAGTGAATCTATCAATGATAAGTAACTTTTAAGAATAGGGATAACGCTTCGAAATAATAAAATTTACGCTTAATCTAAAATTAACACAATATATGCGGGATTATCAATGGGAAGTGGGATTTTATTTTGCAATCCTTTCGGTTTCGCTCAAGAAGTTTTCTTCTTCGCTGCGCTTTGTGCGCCCACTACGGGTGGATGTATCGAGACAGAGAGAACTTGAAGCTATCTTACGCAGCGTAGGTCATTGTCAAAACTCTTTTTCTCTCCCTCAGTCAGCTTCGCTGACAGCTCCCTCGTCAGAGGGAGCCTTTTGATGCATAAGTTACTCCCAACCTCCTACTCTCTTCCACGCCAAGAGCCGGCTCCGCTGGTTTAACCACAGAAGCCTCCCTCTGATGAGGGAGGTGGCACGGCGTAGCCGTGACAGAGGGAGAGAACAAAGCCATCTTTGCTATATCACTTTTTTAACCTGCTGCGGCAAATCCGCAGCACATCAATTATTCATTATCAATCAAAAAGGGAGACGCCGACGGCGTCTCCCTAAAGCTTTTTACAGCTCGATCTTGCCGTAAAGGGGCTGATTTGCCGCCTCGGCGGGGGGAACTTCTCTGATAGAGCTTTCCTGATAAGGTGCGGGCTTTTCACGTCTGCCGCCGCCGGAACGACCGCCACGGCCGCCTCTGCGGTCATCGCGTCTGCCGCCGCCCGATCTGCCGCCACGGCCGCCTTTTCCGCCCTTGTTCTCGGAAGAACGCTGGGGCTTGGGCTCGGTGGAGGAGATAACTACGCAGCGGTTGGGCTCTTCGCCGGTAGAAGCGGAGGTAACGCCCTTTATCTCTGCGATGGTGGAGTGGATGATCCTGCGCTCATAGGGGTTCATCGGCTCAAGAGTGGTGCTGCGTCCGGTCTTGATAACACCGTTTGCCAGCTTCTTTGCAAGCTGCTCAAGGGTGCCGCGGCGCTTGTCGCGGTAGTTGCCGGAATCGAGCACTATTCTCATATAGTCGCCCTCACCGCGGTTTGCGGTAAGTCCTGCGAGATACTGAAGTGCGTCAAGGGTCTCGCCGCGGCGGCCGATGGCTGCGCCGGAAACGTCGCCCTCAAGCTTGATGTTGAGCACGTTGTCCTTTACGGTGTGAGTTACATTGATCTGGTCAAGTCCCATTGCAAGCAGAATGTTCTTTACATACTCTGCCGCAACTTCGGGCTTATTTCCGAGGTTGTAAACTCTCTTTTCCTCGGCGGGGGCTTCTGCCTCAGCTGCTTTGGGAGCTGCGGGCTTGGTCTCTGCCTTGGGAGCTGCCTTTTCCTTTTTCACGGGAGCAGGCTTTCTTTCGGTATGAACGGGAGCTGCGGGCTTTTCAGCCTTCTTTTCGGGAACAACAACGGGATCGGGAGTTTCGATATAAACTCTTACCTTTGCGGGCTTTGCGCCGATGCCGAGAAATCCCTTGCTCTGCATATCGATGATTTCTACTTCAAAATCGGTCTCATTGCGGTCAATGCCAAGCTTTTCACAACCGAGATCGATTGCCGCATCGACAGTTTTGCCGGTAGCGATAACTTCTCTGATCATAATTAACCTTCCTTACTTGACATTAACGTCGTCGTCGGTAACGTCGACAAACTCATCGCCGTAACGCTCAGCGTCGCGCTTTCTTGCAGCGGCAAGCTTGCGGCGGGCGATCTCCTTCTGGGAGAGTCCTGCTTCATCGGCAGACTTGATGCCTGCTTCTTCTCTTGCCTTTCTCTTCTTTTCGATGCGCTCGGCACGCTCGCGTGCAGCAGCTTCTTCAGCTTCTGCCTTTGCCTTGGCAATAGCTTCGGCAGGGTTCATAACTTTATTAAGGATAACAGACTGGATAACAGAGAGAATGTTGGAGATGAGCCAGTAGATACCAACACCTGCGGGAACGATAAAGGAGATCCAGATGCTCATGATAGGCATCATGATCATCATGGAGTTGTTCATTCCGGCCATCTGATCGCCGCCGGCAGAGCTCTTCTTGGTGATATAGCTCATCATAAAGGAGGTAACACCCGAAAGAACGGGGATGAGCAGCAGCGCCAGGTAAAGTCCGAAAGATTTGCCGTCGGGGGTAAGGGTAGGCTGCTCGCCAAGTGACAGGCCAAGGAAGGTGAAATCGAAATCTACCAGCGAAGCGGCAGCTTCGGCGCCGATGCCGTCGATAAAGGGCTGGGGATTTGCCTTAACAGCGGAAAGAACGCTGATCTCCTTGGAGTAGGCGTTCATGCCGGATTCGCCAAGGATCCCGGTTGCGATGGTGATAGCCTGATCGATAACTTCCTTGGGAAGTCTTACGATGTGCTTGATGGGGCTGTAGATAACGTCAAGCATACCGAACAGTATCGGGAACTGGATGAGCATGGGCAGACAGGAAGACATGGGAGAGAAGCCTTCCTCGTTGTAGAGCTTCTGCAGCTCTTCGGAGTATTTCTGCTTGTTGTTGCCATATGCCTTCTGCAGTGCCTTCATCTTGGGCTGAAGACGTGCAGAGCAGATGAGGCCCTTCTGCTGCTGGATGCCCAGCGGGATCATCAATACCTTTACCAAGATAGAGAATACCAGAAGGGTGAGGCCATAGTTATTGGTGATCTTGTTGATGTAAAACATGATCAGGCCAAGAACCCAGCCAACGGGCGCGAAGAATGAGATGATGTTCATTTTTTATCCTCCATATCTTTTAAAAAGGAACACCGAAAGCTGTTACACGGTGTTTTCGGCCGCATGGGAGGTAGGTAAGAGGTCAGCGGCGTTTTTCCTTTTTGTTTTTTCCGGGATAAACCTGCCATTCCCGCTTAAAGGTGAAGTGGTCGGGAACGGGGTCATAGCCCCCTTTCGAAAAGGGGTTGCAGCGAAGTAATCTCCACAGCGCAAGTAACCCGCCCTTTATCGCACCAAAGCGTTCGATTGCTTCAAGAGCATAGCAAGAGCAGGTTGGAATGTAGATACAGTGCGGCTGTGTATAGGCCGAGATGCCTTTTTGATACAGCCTTATCAAAGCTTTAAACAGTTTTTTCATCCTTGATGATATAGGGAGAGAGATGCTTTCGCATGGTGCGAAGCACCTCATTCATGTGACAGCCGGTGGTACGAACACGGGCGACAAAAACTATGTCCAAACCGGTCTCGCTTTTAAGCTCCGGCATAAGGAGGCGGTATGCCTCCCTTATCACCCTTCGGGCACGGTTGCGGTCATGCGCTTTTCCGATCTTTGTCGCGGTGGTTATTCCGACGCGGTTTTTTCCCAGCCTGTTTTTGGAAATGTAGGTGACCAGGCAGGGACCGACCTCGGCCTTTTTGCGATAAAGCCTGCGAAAGTCGTTATTTCTGGTTATCGATATTATCTTTCTGCGCACTTTACGCCGCCCCTTTTTCTTTTTTGTTCCGGTCTATAACAGAACAGAAAGAAAGGTCACACAGGCAGCCGGTGTGACCTTTAAATTAGTACCTAATTAGTAGGTGAGTCTTGCTCTGCCCTTAGCGCGGCGACGAGCGAGTACCTTACGGCCGTTTCTGGTTTTCATTCTCTTACGGAAACCGTGTTCCTTTTTTCTCTGAAGCTTTTTGGGCTGATAGGTTCTTACCACAGAAAACCCTCCTTTCAGTGATAACCTTGCAGAGTAATAGTATATATTACTTTTTGGTGTAAAGTCAATAACCTTTTTTCGCAAAATCGGCTTTTATCTCGATTTTCAGCCACTTTTTTGTGCTTTTTCGACTTTATCGTAACAAAAAGTTGAAAGGATAAGGGGTTTAAAAAGCCAAATCTCTTATTTCACCAGCGACATCGCAAGCTTCATGTGATCAAGATATCCCTGACGGTAAAGCTCGCGGTAAATTATCGGATTGATATGATCCTGCCGCTCCATCAGTTCAGATATGCGCTCACGCTCGGCATCGGTGATAAAAACACCCTCTCTTTTTAAAATTATCTCTTTTATACGGCAAAAAAGCTCATCTTCGGTTTTGCAATAGGCAGAATAGTTTGAATTGCTTTTTCGCAGATCACGCAGTATTTCTTCGATTCGGTCATCACAGTATTGCATCTCGTAAAGTTTCATGGCAAGGCTCCTTTCGTTTTTAGAAATTATAACACCATATGGTGTTAAAGTCAATAAAACCAAACGGTGTTACTGTAAAATAGATTTATCTCTTTTAGGAGGCTTTGAAATGATAAAAACAACAAACGAGAGAATACGCGAACTGCGAGAGGATAAAGATATAAATCAAACAACGGTGGCAGAGCTTTTGAATACAAGCCAAACCGTCTACAGCAGATATGAACGCGGAGAAAGAAAAATTCCTGTTGACCACCTCATCACCCTCGCTGATTACTACAATACCAGCACCGATTATATCCTTGGGCGAACCAACGAAAAAAATCCTTATCCTAAAGCAAAGTAAAGCAACCCTTCAGTCAGCTTCGCTGACAGCTCCCCTTACACAGGGGAGCCTTTTTTGTTTTAAGACAAGGCAGCTGCCTCCCTCTGACGAGGGAGGTGCCCCGCAGGGGCGGTAGGGTTGTCTCAGTCGATTTTCACATGAGAGCTATTCAAAACAAATGGAATAACAACCCCTCAGAATTTTTTCTTCAAAAAAATCCAGCTCCCCTTACACAAGGGAGCCTTTTTGTTTTAAATCAAGACAGCTGCCTCCCTCTGACGAGGGAGGTGGCAAAACCGCAGGTTTTGACTGAGGGAGAGAATAAAACTATCTTTCCGCAGCGCTGTTTTTTGCCAAGGCGCATTTTCTCTCCCTCAGTCAGCTTCGCTGACAGCTCCCTCATCACACCCGCCTGCAGGCGGGCTTATAAAGCGCAACCGAGCGAAGCTCGGCTCTTGGCGCGGCGGAGAGGGAGCCTTCCGATTCCTAAGTTTATCTATAAAGCCTTCCCCGTGTAGGGGGATGTGCCCCGCAGGGGAGCCTTTTTGTTTTAAGCCAAAACAGGGTTTGGGGGCAGAGCCCCATTATAAATCTCTGCGAAGCAGACTTTAATTATCCATTATCCATTATCCATTATCAATTCTCAATTATCAATTATCAATTAAAAACCCTTGTCTGAAATTGACCACAAAAAGCCACCTATACATATATAATATATAGCCCTTGATATGTTGAAAAGTAGTCCCTTTTATGGTATAATAACCTCGTATATCTGTCGGCTTATTAACAGTTGTTTTTGGGGGTGTTCCAATGGATTCAACCATGGAAATTTTTGAAATGATAAAGGATCACTGCAGGGAAAAAATGCCGACCGGTCCTTATACTCTGTGGATAAAAGATATCGTTTGCGAAAAACTGGATGACAAATCTGCCGTACTTATGGTCACCACAAATCTCCGCAAACAGATAATTGAATCTAAATATTACGACTTTTTGAAAGATGCCTTTGAAGAGGTGCTGGGATTTCATGTCGACATCAAGGTAGAGAGCCTTGAGAACAAGCGCGCCGCCGAAGCGGCCGCCGCCGCAAACTATGTCGAGCGTGACCCCGTTTCCATCGACTTTGCTTCCGGCTCCAACAGCGAATATACCTTCGCTACCTTTATTGTAGGTGCATCCAACAAGTTTGCTCATGCCGCAAGCCTTGCCGTTGCCACCAATCCCGCTTCTTCCTATAACCCGCTGTTTATCTACGGCGAATCGGGACTGGGTAAGACCCATCTGCTCAACGCAATCTGCGCCGAGACAGCAAGCAGAAATCCAAATTTTAAAATAACCTACGTCAAGGGCGAGGATTTTACCAACGAGCTCATCACCGCCATCCAGACCGAGACCACCAAGGAATTCCACGATAAATATCGCCAGTCGGACGTGCTGCTGGTGGACGATATCCAGTTTATCGGCGGTCGTGAGCGTACCCAGGAGGAATTTTTCCATACCTTCAACGCGCTTTATGAATCCAACAAGCAGATAGTTCTGGCATCCGACCGTCCTCCCAGAGAGATGAAAGCGCTGGAGGATCGACTCCGCTCCCGATTTGAATCGGGTCTGCTTGCCGACATTCAGCCGCCTGACTATGAGACCAGAGTGGCAATTCTCAGAAGAAAAGCGGAACAGCTCAACATCGTCATTCCCGACGAGGTCACCGAATATATCGCCAACAAGCTGAAAACCAACATCCGTCAGCTGGAAGGCACCGTTAAGAGAATAAAGGCGTTTCATTCGCTGGCAGGCACCGCGCCTTCCATCGCGATAGCTCAAAACGCCATCCGCGATATTTTAAATGACAGCCAGCCCGTTTCGGTCACCGTTGACCGAATCATAAACGAGGTTTCGAGATACTTCGAGGTTTCGGTCAAGGACATCCGCTCCGCCGACCGAACCGCCGCCGTTTCCTCGGCACGTCAGGCAGCGATGTACATTATCCGTGAGATCACTCAGCTTTCGATGGAAAAGATCGGCGCCGAATTCTCCGACCGTGACCACGCCACCGTCGTTTACACCCTCAAAAAAGTAGACAAGAAGATGAAAACCAACGCCCACTTTAAAAACACCGTCGAGGCTATCATCAAAAACGTCAGGGATAACTGATTGCTTGTCTATGCAAGAAACTTTTTGAAAAAAGTTTCCTGCACCTTCAAAAACTTTCAGTTTAAGAAGGGTGTAAGTGATATTTTGTCTGATACGACACTTTTGACCGACAAGACAACGGGCGAGAAAATTGCCGAAGCGTTGTCGACACCCAAAAAAGTTACTGGTCATTGATAAGATAACGCAGACTGTATCTTAAATTGAAGTTTTTTGTCCAACTTTTTTTCAAAAAAGTTGGTGGGGTTGAGGGGCAAAGCCCCCTAACACTCAACGTTAATTCTAAAACTTTTCAACGTTGAAAGATGTTGAAAACCGGAACTTTTCAACTTATTACCATCAATCAACATACCACAATTTAACTTTTTAATTATTCCAGAAACTGGGTGTTGAAACGGTACAAGTTATCAAAAAGTTTTCAATACCCGAATTTTCCCGATTTTCGGGGTAATAAAGGCACTTTTTCCATCTTTCAACAAATTGAACAGCCCCTAATACTACTACTAAATATTATTATTCTATCTATTCTATCTTTTTATAAAACATTCGAAGCGATACCGCAGCCATCAAAAGTTACTTATCATTGGTAAGTTGCAGCCAACCGATCTAAAATTAAAAGTTTTTGAAGTTCTCAGAAACTTTTTACAAAAAGTTTCTGAGCCGCCGGAGGCAACGACAGCTGCGACATGGCTCCCCCGAAAGGAGATAAAAACAGATGAAAATCAGATGCGAAAAAAATGTACTTTGCGATGCCGCCGCCGTTGTAAGCAGAGCGGTTTCTTCCAGATCGCCGATGCCTATCCTCGAAGGTATTCTGATGAGAGCGGCAAACGGAAGAATAGATCTTTTCGGATATGACCTTGACATGGGAATATCCACCACCATAGATGCGCAGGTAGACAAGGCAGGAGAGATAGTGCTGCCGGCAAAGGTGCTGCTCGACATAGTAAAGAAGCTGCCGGGTGAATTCGTTTCCATTTCGGTAGGGGACAAGTGCCTCACCGAAATAAAAAGCGGCGTTTCGGAGTTTGCTATTCTCGGCATGTCTGCCGAGGAGTTCCCCGAGTTCCCGTCCATCGGAGATGTGACCGACTTTGAGCTTCCGCAGAACACCTTAAAGTCGATGATAGACCAGACCATCTACGCCATCAGCCAGACCGACGCCAAGCCGGTGCACACCGGATCGCTGTTCGACGTAAAGGACGGATTTGTAAAGCTGGTATCGGTTGACGGCTATCGCCTTGCGCTGAGAAAAGAGAGAGTTCTCTTTGACGGCGAGATGAAGTTTGTCGTTCCCGGAAGAGCGCTTACCGAGGTTGGCCGTCTTTTGGATGACAGCAGCGACGATGTCGTCGGAATGGAGATCTCCCGCAAGAACATCATCTTTAATATCGAAAATTACCGCATCTTCTCAAGACTGTTGGAGGGCGACTTCCTTGATTACAACGCTGCAATTCCCAAAGGCAGCAACGTTGAGGTAAGCGTAAACACCAGAGAGCTTATTGAAGCTGTTGAGCGTGTAAGTCTGCTTATTTCCGACAGGATAAAGAGCCCGATAAGAGTAAAATTTATAGATAACGAGATCGCGCTCAGCTGCTCCACCGCGCTGGGACGTGCGACCGACACCGTAAACGCCAAGATAGAGGGCGGAGCGCTGGAGATGGGATTTAACAACCGCTATCTGCTCGATGCGCTGCGTGCTTCGCAGAATGACGAGGTAAAGCTGCAGATATCAGGCTCGCTTTCGCCGATGAAAGTGGTCGCTGCCGATTCTGACGCTTTTACCTTCCTGGTACTGCCGGTTAGACTTAAGACGGAGATTTGATTATGAAAAAGATTGAAATTACCACTGAATTTATCAAGCTGGATCAGCTTTTGAAATTTGCCGGACTGGTTATGACCGGCGGCGAAGCTAAAGAAGTTGTAGTTGAAGGCTATGTTTCGGTAAACGGCGAAGTATGTACCATGCGCGGCAAAAAAATAAGACCGGGCGATGTGGTCAGCTTTGACGGAGAGGAATTGGAGGTAGTTGCGGGTGAAGCTTACCCGTCTTGAGGTAAAATCCTTTCGCAACTTAAAAGAGCTGCAACTAAATGCCGCTGACGGCGTAAATGTAATATACGGCGAAAACGGTCAGGGAAAGACCAACCTTTTGGAAGCTATCTGGCTTTTTACCGGATCCAAAAGCTTTCGAGGCGCTTCTACCTCCGAGCTTATTCCGCTGGGCGGGGACAGAGCCGATATTTCGCTTTGCTATGATGACGGCGTTCGTCAGAACGAGCTTAGAATGATGCTGGGCGACAAAAAAGAGATAATGCAAAATGCTGTTTCGCTTGGTTCGGCAACCGAACTTTGCGGCGGATTTTGCTGCGTCGTTTTTTCTCCGGTGCATCTGAACCTTATAAAAGGCTCGCCTTCGGAGCGAAGAAAGCTGATCGACGTTATAATCGGGCAGATGAAGCCGAGATACCTTTCGGTGCTGTCGGAATATAACCGCATCCTTTTGCAGCGAAACACGCTGCTGAAGGACGTTCAGTTTTCCTCTTCGCTGCTGGATACCCTTGATATTTGGGATATGGCGCTTGCCAAAAAGGGAGCGCTGATAACCAAAACCAGACAGAGCTTTATCGAAAAGCTGACTCCGTTTTGTTCCGATTTTTATGAGGGCATTTCCAACGGACGTGAAAGCTTTGATATGAGCTATCAATCCAACATTGAGATTGATGGCGAAATTTCGGATGAAACCATGCTTTGTCAGCTGAAAGCCGCAAGACCTGAGGACCTCAGAAACGGAACAACTTCGATAGGTCCGCAGCGAGATGATATTCTCATCAACATAAACGGCATTTCGGCGAGGGCGTTCGGTTCTCAGGGTCAGCAGCGCAGCGGTGTGCTTGCTATAAAGCTGGGCGAAGCGGCGCTGATGAACGAGCTGCTTGGGCAGACGCCGGTAATTTTGCTGGATGACGTAATGAGCGAGCTGGATGATTCGAGACGAGACTTTCTGCTGCACCGACTGGAGGACAAGCAGATTTTTATCACCTGCTGTGATCCGAATCAGATTTTTGATGTGGACAGAGCTTTTGAGGTTTCGGAGGGAAAAATCGTAAAAACCGAGTAAATTTACAATATTTTCCAATAATATAATTTGGTGAGTTTTAAGTTTGTCATATTAGAATATTGTCTTGGCGAGAACGGTTTTGCGGCAAGGCAGTTGCGCCCTCTCCGTCCTCGCTGAGCTCGGACACCTCTCCCAAAGGGAGAGGCAAGCAGATGTTCGCGTAATATGTAAGCACAACCCCTTGGCTCTCCCCTCGGGAGAGCTGACAACGGAAGCTGACTGAGGGAGAGAAAGTGCGCTTTGACAAAGAACGACGCTGCAGGGAGATGGTTTTATTCTCTCCCTCCGTCACAGCTACGCTGTGCCACCTCCCTCGTCAGAGGGAGGCTCCTTGAGCGCAACCGAGCGAAGCTCGGCTCTTAGCGCGGGGGAGAGGGAGGCTTTATATTTCCTTATTACGATGCGGTATCCCAATCCTCAAAAGTTACTTATCATTGATAACCACACTTACACCATTCTTTAATTGAAATTTTTTGAAGTTCTTAGAAACTTTTTTATAAAAAAGTTTCTAAGCTGCCGGAGGCAAAGAAAGAGGCAACACCATGTATCTACATCTCGGAAATGAAATAGTAATAAAAAATTCCGACATTGTCGGGATATTTGATATAGACAACACCTCGGTTTCAAAGGCGACGAGAGATTTTCTTGCCAACGCCGAACGAAACATGCAGGTAACAAACGTAACGAATGAGCTGCCCAAAAGCTTTGTCGTGACAAGCGGCGAAGGCGGCAGCAGAGTTTACATATCGCAGATATCGGCACAGACGCTGAAACGAAGAACAGGTTATATCGAAGATCTTTGATGATGCGTTTGGAGAGATAAGGAGAGAATTTAAGTGAGCAACACTCAGCAGAACAACTATGACGAAAACCAAATACAGGTGCTGGAGGGGCTTGAAGCGGTAAGAAAGCGCCCCGGCATGTATATCGGCTCGACCGGTCCCAGAGGTCTGCACCACCTCGTTTATGAGATAGTGGATAACTCTATCGATGAGGCGCTGGCGGGCTACTGCAAGGACATCATAGTCGAGATCTTGCCCGGTGATATTATCAGAGTTACCGATAACGGACGAGGTATCCCTGTCGGCGTTGAGCACAAGACAGGTCTGCCTGCCGTTACGGTAGTTCTCACCGTGCTGCACGCCGGCGGCAAGTTCGGCGGCGGCGGATACAAATATTCCGGCGGTCTGCACGGCGTTGGCTCTTCGGTAGTTAACGCCCTTTCGGAATGGCTGGAGGTAGAGGTATGCACCGGAGGGCATAAGTATCACCAGCGCTTTGAGCGCGGCAAGATAGTCACCGACCTCAAGGTTATCGGCGATACCGACCGCACCGGCACCACCATTACCTTTAAGGCGGATGAGCTGATATTTGAAGAGACGGTATATGACCGCGAGACGCTGCTTACCAGACTGCGTGAGCAGGCCTTCTTAAACGGTGGTCTGCATATCGAGCTGCAGGATAAGCGCGGGGAAGAGCCCGAAATTTTCAGTATGTGTTTTGAGGGCGGCATCTCCAGCTTTGTGGAATACGAAAACAAAAAGCGCAACGTTGAGGTGCTGCATAATGAGGTCATCCACATCGGTGTTACCAACGAGGACAACACCGCCGAGGTCGCTTTGCAGTATAACGACAGCTATAACGAGCTGATACTCTCCTTTGCCAACAACATCAGAACTATCGAGGGCGGCACCCACGTCGACGGCTTTAAGGCTGCGCTGACAAAGGTGCTCAATGAATATGCCCGCAGATATAAGATACTGAAGGACAGCGATAAAAATCTCGAGGGCGGCGACTTCCGTGAGGGTCTTACCGCCGTTATATCGGTAAAGCTTACCGAGGCGCAGTTCGAAGGCCAGACCAAGGGCAAGCTTGGCAACACCTTTATGCGCGGCATAGTAAACAACCTGATTCTGGATAAATTTGCCCAGTATCTCGAGGAACATCCCGCCGTTGCAAAGGCTATACTCGAAAAAGCGCTGGGTGCTGCCCGTGCCCGTGAGGCTGCCCGCAAGGCAAAGGAAGCTACCCGCCGCAAGTCCGCTCTTGAATCGGGACAGATGCCCGATAAGCTGCGTGACTGCAACGAGACTGACCCCGCCCTGACCGAAATTTACATCGTCGAGGGTGATTCGGCAGGCGGTTCGGCAACCCAGGGTCGTGACTCCCGCTTCCAGGCTATTTTGCCGCTTTGGGGCAAGATGCTAAACGTAGAAAAAGCGCGTGCCGACAAGGTTTACGGAAATGACAAGCTTTCTCCCGTAATCACCGCGCTGGGCGCAGGCATCGGCGCCGAGTTTGACGTGGAGAAGCTGCGCTATCATAAAATCATTATCATGGCCGACGCCGACGTTGACGGCGCCCATATCAGAACGCTGCTGCTCACTTTCTTCTTCCGCTTTATGCGTCCCCTTATCGAAGAGGGTTATGTATATTCGGCTGTGCCGCCCCTTTATAAGCTGACGAGAGGAAAGCAGACCAGAGTTGCTTTCTCCGACGCCGAGCGTGACAGAATTTCTGCCGAGATGCGCGGCGACAACCCCAACGTTAAAATTGATATTTCCCGCTTCAAGGGTCTCGGCGAGATGAACCCCCACGAGCTGTGGGAGACCACCATGGACCCCGAAAAGAGAACGCTGCGCCGCATCTGTCTTGAGGATGCCGCCCGCGCCGACGAGATATTCACCATTCTGATGGGTGAGCAGGTCGAGCCGAGAAAGCAGTATATCGAAGAAAATGCCCGCTATGCGGTAAATCTTGACTATTAAGGAGGGCAGAGCAAGATGGCACATAAAAATAAAGACTATCTGCCCGAGGATATTGCATATCCCAATCAGGTGATAGTGGAATCGGAACTGGTCGACGAAATGAAGACCAGCTATATCGACTATGCTATGTCGGTAATTGTCGGACGTGCGCTGCCCGACGTTCGTGACGGCTTAAAGCCTGTTCACCGCCGCATCCTCTACGCAATGTATGAGGACGGACTTACCAGAGACAAGCCTTTCAGAAAGTGCGCCACCGCAGTAGGTGACGTGCTCGGTAGATATCATCCGCACGGCGACGCATCGGTTTATGATGCGCTCGTTCGTCTGGCACAGGATTTTTCGCTGAGATATCCCCTTATCGACGGTCATGGCAACTTCGGCTCGGTCGATGGCGACCCGCCCGCTGCTTACCGTTACACCGAGGCGAGAATGTCCAAAATAAGCGACGAGATGCTGCGCGACATCGAAAAGGAGACGGTCGACTGGGACCCCAACTTTGATGAGACCAGAAAAGAGCCGAGAGTGCTGCCCAGCCGTTTTCCCAACCTTTTGGTAAACGGTTCTTCGGGTATCGCGGTTGGCATGGCGACCAACATCCCGCCCCACAACTTAAGAGAAGTTATCGACGCGGCCGTTTGCGTGCTGGATAATCCCGACGCAACGCTGTTTGATCTGATGCAGTATATCAAGGGCCCCGACTTCCCGACCCGTGGTATCATTATGGGCAGAAGCGGCATCCGATCGGCTTACGCCACCGGCAGAGGCAAGGTAACCGTCCGTGCCCGCACCGAGTTTGAGGAGTTCGGCAACAACCGCACCAGAATCATCGTCACTGAGCTGCCCTATCAGGTAAACAAGCGACTGCTCATCGGCTCCATCGCCGAGCACGTAAAGGACAAGAAGCTGGAGGGCATCTCTGACCTGCGTGACGAATCGGACCGCAATGGCATGAGAATAGTCATCGAGTTGAAGCGTGACGCAAATCCTCAGGTGGTTCTTAATCAGCTGCTGGTGCAGACCCAGATGCAGACCACCTTCTCGATAAATATGCTGGCGCTGGTGGAGAACCAGTCGCAGCCCCGAATCCTTTCGCTGCGTCATGTGCTGGATGAGTATCTCACCTTCCAGCAGGAGCTTATCGTCAGAAGAACCCAGTATGAGCTTAAAAAAGCGATGGAGCGTGCTCATCTGTTAGAGGGTCTTATCATAGCGCAGAACAACATCGACGAAGTAGTTCGCATAATCCGTGAAAGCTATGACGATGCCAAGGAAAACCTCTGTGCCCGATTCGGTCTGGACGACATTCAGGCGCAGGCTATCCTCGATATGCGCTTAAAGCAGATACAGGGACTTGACCGCGAAAAGCTGCAGAAGGAATACGACGAACTGCAGGAGCGCATCAAATATTACAACGAACTGCTGGCATCGCCCGAAAAGATCAAGGGCGTGCTCAAGGAAGAGCTTATCGCCATCCGCGACAAATACGGCGACGACCGTGTCACCGAGATCCAGGAAGTGGAGAACGAGATCGACGTCGAGGACCTTATCCCCGTTGAGGACTGCGTAATTACACTGACCAAATACGGCTACGTTAAGCGCCAGCCGGTAGATACCTATCGCACCCAGCGCCGCGGCGGACGAGGTGTTTCCGGCATGACCCGCCGTGAAGAGGACTTCGTCAACGAGCTGTTTATCTGCTCCACCCACGATTACATTTTGTTCTTTACCAACCGCGGCAGAGTTTACCGCATGAAGGGTTATGAGATTCCCGAGAGCAGCCGCACCGGCAAGGGCATGAACATCATCAACCTGCTGCCGCTGGAAGCTGAGGAGTATGTCACCGCAGCCATCAAGGTAAGCGAGTTTGACGAGAACAACTACTTCTGCATGGTGACCAAGCAGGGCACCATCAAGAGAACTTCGCTCGCAAACTTCCAAAACATCAGAAAGAGCGGCCTTATCGCGCTGAGCCTTGACGAGGGTGATGAGCTTGCCTGGGTAAGAATGACCGACGGCAGCAATCAGCTTATCGTTGCCACCAGAAACGGACGTGCTATCCGCTTTGACGAAAACGACGCCCGTGAGATGGGCAGAACCGCCCGCGGTGTCCGTGCAATTCTGCTGGAAGAGGGAGACGAGGTTGTCGGCATGGCAAGAGTTCACGAGGGCAGCTGCTTGCTTACCGTATCTGAAAACGGCGCCGGCAGACGCTCTTCCATGGACGAATACCCTGTCCGTTCGAGAGGCGGAAAGGGCGTGCTTAACTATTACGTTGACAAGAACGGTCCCGTTGCAGGCGTTATCACCGTTCAGGAGGACGACAATGTATTTGTTATCGCCGATGACGGCGTTATCATCCGCATCGACGTTTGCGACATTGCAATTCAGTCCCGCTATGGCGGCGGCGTAAGAACTATGCGTCTTGCCGAAGGAAGCAAAGTCGTTTCCATCGCTCGTGCTCCCGCCGAGGAGAAGGGCGAAGAAGGGGAAGAAGCCGAGGCTGTTGAGGCCGAAGGCGAAACCGCTGATGACAACTTTAAAGCGGCAACAGCTGAACAACTTTCGGAGCTGCTTGGCTTGCCTTCTGATTCACCCGCAGAAGAATAAAACAAAACAAACGACTGCCGCAGGCAAAATTGCCGCCGATGCGGCGGTCGTTTTTGTTTCACGTGAAACAAGTTTAATATCTTGATTGTTTTAATTTAAGTTTTTTAGAATTCTTAAAACCTTTTGTACACAAAAGGTTTTAAGCCGCCGGAGGCAAGTATGTTTCACGTGAAACAATCGCTGTTTCAGAATTTCTTGCACTGCTGTCACAGCGATTTCACATTTATATGCTGTAATGTCATTACAGACAGGAGGTTTTAATATGGCAAAGATCCTCATAGTTGATGACGAACAGAAGATACGCTTTGTTGTAAAGGAATACGCCCAGTTTTCGGGTCACGAGGTGGAAGAGGCAGGCGACGGCTCGGAAGCTATCGAGCTTTGCAAAAAGCAGCCTTTTGACATAATAATAATGGACGTAATGATGCCGAGGGTGGACGGATTCTCGGCGGTGAAAGAGCTGCGCCGCATCTGCGACACCCCCATCATAATGCTTTCGGCAAGGGGAGAGGAATACGACAAGCTGTTCGGCTTTGAGCTGGGCATCGATGATTATGTCGTAAAGCCTTTTTCTCCCAAGGAGCTGATGGCGAGGGTAAACGCTGTTTTGGCAAGGGGCAGGGGAATCAAAGAAAAGAATCAGCTGGAATTCGGCGGACTGGTGATAGACATGACGGGTCGCCGTGTCACCGTCGACGGCGAAGCCGCCTCGATGACGCCAAAGGAATATGACCTGCTTTTCTATATGGTAAAAAACAGGGGTATCGCCCTCTCGCGCGAACGGCTTATCACCGAGGTTTGGGGCTATGACTATTTTGGCGACGACCGCACGCTGGATACCCACATCAAAATGCTGAGACAAAATCTTGGAAAATATCGCGGCTATATCGTGACGCTGCGCTCGATGGGATATAAATTTGAAGCATGAGGTTTTAAAAAGTGAGAAAAAAGCAGAGCATTGAAAACAGAATAGCCTTTACCCTCATCGGCTACACGGTGTTTATCGTGCTGCTGCTGTGGGCTTTTCAGATACTGTTTTTAAACAGCTATTACCACACCATGCGCCGAAACGGCGTTGTTGAGGCAGGAACTGAGATAGCTGCTGCCGCCAATGGCGAAAATTTTGAAAGCAGCATTGAGAGCATCTGCTATCAAAACAGAGTAAGCTGCATCGTCTTTGACAACAGGGGCGAGATAGTCTATTCGGTGGATATGCTGGGACGAAGCTCCTTTATCCATAATCAGGGCAAAAACGCCATGAGCAGAATAGCCGCTCCGATAATCCGAGGCGAAAAAACCGAAGATACCTTTATGTTCAGGGATGAGCGCTTTAAGAATGATTCAATAATTTATATCAAAGCGGTGACCAATTCACAGGGAAAGCGGGCAACCATAATGCTGAACGCTCCCCTTTCACCGGTCGAAGCTACTAAGGACATTCTGATAAGTCAGCTGAAAATAATCGCGGTGATGCTTATCGCCATTGCGCTGCTGCTTTCCAAATTTGCGGCGAGAAAACTTTCCGACCCGATAAGAAACATCACCCACAAGGCAAAGCGACTTGCGAACGGCGATTACCTTGCCGATTATGACGGCGGCGGGATCTATGAGATAGACGAGCTTGCCGAAACGCTCAACTTCTCTGCCGAGGGCCTCTCAAAGGTCGAGGAGCTAAGAAGAGAACTGGTGGCAAATGTTTCACACGACCTAAAAACTCCGCTGACCATGATAAAGGCGTATGCCGAGATGATAAAGGACATCACCGGCGACAATAAGCAAGCCAGAGATGACCAGCTTGATACCATAATAAACGAATCGGACCGACTGACCGAGCTGGTAAACGATCTGATAAAAATCTCCCGCGAGGAGACCGATGCCGCCAATATCGTCAAAGCCGATTTTGATATTAAGGCGAAAATCGAGGATATTATCGCAAGATTTGCCGCGGTGCACGAGGATTATGATATAATATTCGAGGCGGACTGCGATAAATGGGCGCATGCCGACGGCGACAAGATAGGACAGGTGCTGTACAATTTTATCTCCAACGCTGTCAACTACACCGGTGAGGACAAAAAGGTCAGGATAAAGCTTTACCAAAGCGGCGAGAAGATGCTGCATGTCGACATAATCGACAGCGGCAGGGGAATTGCCCCCGAAGAACTGCCGCTTATCTGGGAGCGCTATTACCGCAGCAAAAACACCCACCAGCGCCCGATTGTCGGCACAGGCTTGGGACTTTCCATCGTAAAGAGCATACTCACCAACCAGAACCTGCCCTTCGGCGTAAAAAGCGAGCTTGGAAAGGGAAGCTGCTTCTGGTTTGAACTGCCCGAGCAAAAGCATCCGCACAAATACCTTAACTGAAAAGGGGAATGCAACATGAGCGGCACCAAAATTGGATTTATGGGACTTGGCGAAATGGGATTCGGCATGGCGGTAAACATGCAGAAGGACGAGCCGGATTTTATGATAATAAGCTCGTCGCAGAAAAAGCGGGAACATTTTGCAAATCTTGGCGCTGCCGTTGCGGCTGACCTTTCGGAACTGGGACAAAACGACATAATTTTTCTCTGCCTGCCCGGCGGCAAAGAGGTGGAGCAGGCTATTTTCGGCGAGGGCGGAATGCTGCCGCAGCTTAAAGAAGGCAGCATAATCGTCGATTTCAGCACCATCAGCTACATCACCGCCACCAAAATTTGCGAGCGACTTGCCCAAAAGGAAATAATCTTTCTTGATTGCCCCATCTCGGGCATGAAAAAACGCGCCGACGACGGAACGCTTACTGTGATGTGCGGCGGCGATGAGACCGCTTTCCAAAAGGTAAAGCCCTATCTCGACAAAGTCGGAAACAAGGTGCTTTATATGGGGCAGAGCGGTCAGGGTCAGCTTGCCAAGCTGATAAACCAGCTTTTATTCGATATAAACCTCGCCGCCATTGCCGAAATTTTGCCGATGGCTGCCAAAATGGGGGTAGACTGCGACAAGATCACTCAGGTGATCAACAGCGGAACGGGAAGAAGCTACGCCTCCGAATTTTTTATCCCCAGAATTTTAGAGGGCAGCTTTGAGGACGGATACAGCCTGAAAAACGCCTATAAGGACTTGCAGAGCGCTTCGCAGATAAGCGCCGAACACGCCATTCCCATGCCGGTGCTGGCGGCTGCGACCGCCACCTATCAGTCGGCGCTGCAAAAGGGCTTCGGCGAAGACAACAAGGGCGGCATGATAAAGGTTTTCGAGCAGCTTTTGGGTGTTGAATTCAGAAAGTAAAGGCGTTAAAATGAAATATAACGCAAACAAACTGCTGACGATCGTTTGCGTTATAACAAAGCTTTTGCTAAAATATAAAAAGAGTAAGCTGAAAGGAAATTGATGTTATGCAGCCTAAAAAAACACCTTTATTCGTGCCGGTGCTTTGGTTTTTTGTATCGATAATCTGGGCATATACCTTCGGAATGAGCCTTTCGACCGGAAGAGCCGGATTCGGTATGCTGGCGCTGCAGGCGGTAACCGTCATCGTTTCCTTTGCAGCGGGTGTGCTCAATACCAGAAGATATATTAAAAACAGAAAAAACAAGTGACAAAAAGCCTCCGAATAGGAGGCTTTTTTAGTTAGCAGAAAAGGGGAAACGAGGCAAAACCGCAACCCCCGCGCGGCATCCGCCGCGCCGCCCCCTCCGACAGGGGGCTTTATCTCTCCCTCCGTCAAAACCTGCGGTTTTGCCACCTCCCTCGTCAGAGGGAGGCTTCTCAAGCGCAACCGAGCGAAGCTCGGCTCTTAGCGCGGGTGGTGACGGGTTAGGTGGTTGGCTTAGGCATCAGGAGGCTCCCTCTGACGAGGGAGCTGTCTGCAAAGCAGACTGAGGGAGAGAAAAAGC
>JAFQAX010000107.1 GCA_017399785.1 Oscillospiraceae bacterium
AATATCTTCTACATAAGGCTGGAATACAGCACGTGCGGTGATGTCAGCACCGCCGCCTGCAGAGAAGCCGATTACAAAGTTGACCGACTTGGTGGGCCACTTAACTTCTTCAGCGGCAGGGGCAGCAGGTGCCGCAGGAGCAGCAGGTGCCGCAGGGGCAGCAGGAGCAGCAGGAGCAGCAGGCGCTGCAGGCTTAGAACCGCCGCAGGCAGTTAATGACATGATCATAGCGATGGCAAGAATGAGTGCAAAATACTTTTTCATTTGTGGTATCTCCTTTCGTTTTGCCTGTATACAATCGTTACTTTTTAACAATAAAGCGATCCTTGGGATTGAGTGCCTCTCCCTTGGAGAACTTCGCGATGTTGGTGAATGCGTGCTCGGTAACATGAAGAACGTTGTCAGCAACGCCGCCGCCGCAGTGGCAAGTGAGGACTACATTTTCAAGCTTAAGAAGCTCATTGTCAAGGTTGATAGGTTCCTGTTCAAAGGAATCAAGACCTGCACCGCGCAATTTTCCGGACTTGAGGGCTTCAATAAGAGCCAGTTCATCAACAACACCGCCGCGTGCTGTGTTGATGAGGATAGCACCGGGCTTCATCATATCCAGCTGCTCTTTACCTACCATATGACGGGTAGAAGGAAGCAGCGGAACATGAATAGAGAGAATATCACTCTCTTTGATAAGTTCCTCAAAGGAAACATAGGTTGCATTGTAGAACTTTTCCTCTTCGGGAGTAAGTTTAACTACATCATAATATATTACGTTGGTGTTTTCAAATCCGCGAAGCATTTTCGCGACTTCTTTTGCGATATTTCCTATACCCAGAAGACCTACGGTCTTGCCATGGATCATCTGACACTGTGCTCTCATTTTGGATTTTACCCAAAGACCGTCGCGTACGGTGGAATCAACGTAAGGGATCTTGCGGTTCACTGCAAACATGAGACCCATTGCAAGCTCGCCGACCGGAACCGAGTTTGAACCTGCAGTGATGTAAACGGGGATACCCTTTTCATCTGCGGCAACACAGTCGATTTTGTGGACACCGATGCCCCATTTCTGGATCATCTTAAGGTTCTTTGCAGCTTCGATATAATCCTTGGTTACAGGAATTCCGCCTGCGATGATGTAATCAGCATCTGCTACAAGCTTAAGGTGTTCCTCGACGTCGGTTCTGGAAGTGGGACGAACAAGCTCAAAACCTTCGGGCAATATAGAATCCTCCATTTTTACGACGTCGGGATCGTGAATTTCGAGCCAGACAATTTTTTCACTCATAAAGCATAACCTCCGTAGAAATATATTTCAAATGTTAATCAATTCCAAAAATTGTTACCGGTGCTTCGCGGAACATATAATTTATCCAACCGATATCCATACCTTTCTTTTTAAGGCAGTAAAGATAGCTGCTGAGAACATCGGCGGGCATCGGTTTGGTGGGGGTTCCCGCATCACTGGAAATGAAACAGTTTTCATAACCGGCAGCTTCAATAAGTGCTATATCATTGGCGATGGTTGAACATCCCGGAAGTGGAAATACAGCACCTGCAGTTATTTCGATATAGGCGCCATATCCTGCCAGTTCAGCAACCTGAGCGGGGGAAAGCATAGGGATTTTATATTCAGGATGAGTGATGATCACCTTTGCACCGATGTCCTTTGCCAACTTGCAAATAGGAACGATTTCGTTATATCCCAGATGTGAGGTTCCAATAGGAACCTGATAATCTCTGCCAAGTTCAAGTATGGTTCCGACTTCGGGAATAAGTTCGCCGCTGTCATCCAACACGCCATAAGGCTCAATAGGGGTTTTCAAACCGTATTTGTAAAGCTTTTCGGCTCCCTTTCCGTGGACGGCGAAATCCGCCTTGGAGCAGAATGTCGGCATAAAGATCTGCTTTGCTCCCATTTTCATTGCTGCTTCGGCTGCAAAGGGGTTGATTCCGCCAACCGAAGAGTTGAGCACAAGCGAACCGTATACCTTGATGGATTCCACCTGACTTTGTGCATGATAAGCACGGCTTACGGTAGATTCTATATGGTTTTTGAGCAATACAGCCTTAAAGCCGGCAGCTTCACACGCTTTTGCTATTTCAACATCATCGCCAACACGGTCGACAAAATCCGGACCGGAATGGATATGCATATCACATGCGCCGGTTACATCGTACATTGCCATAGTTACCACCTCCTGTTTTGTTGTTTCAATTGTAGCAGTGTTAAATAAACATGTAAAACAGGAATATTATCGGAAAATCAACAACATTTATGTTTATAGGTTTTGGTTTTCAAAGCTTATTTTACAATAAAAAAGCCTGCGATAAGTGCATAATGTACAAAATAAGACTTTTTAGCAAAAAAATTGTGCAAAAAATGCAGTTGTAATCTTATTTTTGATATGTTAGCATAAAGACACAAAGAAGTTTATCGATGTTAAGATATCAACAATATTTTTGTTTAACTGATGGAGGGACTATGAACTTTTTAAATCTTAAATACTTTATGGTAGTAGCCCAGGAAATGAGTTTTACAAAAGCCGCAGAAAAACTGTATCTGTCGCAGCAGTCTTTAAGCGGTCACATCAGGCGTTTGGAAGCCGAGTGCGGAACCCCGCTTTTTGAGCGTAATCCAAAGCTGAAGCTTACTTATGCCGGAACCTGTGTGCTTAGACATGCGGCAAAGATTTTAGATCTTGAAAGCCAGATGACTATGCAACTGTCGGATATAGCAAATCTTCGCAGTGGCCATCTGTCGATCGGCACCTCTCACACCAGAGGAAGGATTATTCTTCCGATGGTGCTGCCTGCCTATATTCAGCGTTATCCTACAATAGAATTGATAACTCACAACGGGCTTTCCGATGAATTGGAAGGATTGCTGCTGGAAGGCGAACTGGATCTGATGATAGCTTTTCCTCCTTTTAAAAGCGCTATTATAGAAACTGTTCCGGTGATGAAGGAGCGGCTTTGCCTTGTTGTGCCGGCAAATATAATGGAGATGGCTTTTCCTAACGTAAAAGCGGCGGATTCCTATTTTAAACAAAACGGTGCCGATATATCGGCTTTTGCCGAGCTGCCGTTTATTATGATAAAACGCGGAAGAATCAGAAACATGATAAACAGATATTTGGAGGAGAACGATATCTCTCCCAGAATAGTCATGGAACATGCCGATTTGGAAACACTGCTTGAACTCGCAACAAGGGGAGCAGGAGTTGCCTTTTGCTTTGAATCGTTTGCGCGCCATCCCATGTTCAGTGTTGAAGATAAAAACCGAAGACGTCCCTATATATTTCCGCTTAGAGATCCCAAGTTGACCTCTACGCTTGCAATTGCATTTCACAAGGAACGCTATCTCAGCAAAGCGGCAAAGGATTTTATTTCACTAACTCAGGAAGTATTTAAAGATTCGATGTATTTGTAAGTACAAAAGACCTTGAGATGCAAACCTTGCCCTCAAGGTCTTTTGTTATATATAAAGTTTAATTGACTTTGGGCGTTCGTTCGGTTATCCTTTAATATGGATTAAAAGCGACTAAAAGGTGATAAAATGAACATTCTGATAAAAAACATAACAGCACTTTTGCCCGATGGTGAAGGGATTAAAGCAAAAATCTGCGATATCTGTATTTCGGGCGACCGCATCGTTTCGGTCGATTCCGCACCCGAAAACTTCATCGCCCAAAAGGTGATAAACGGCAGCGGAAAGATGGCGATACCGGGACTTATCAACTGCCACACCCATGCCTATATGACCGTTTTCCGCAATGTTGCCGACGACCTTTCCTTTCAGGATTGGCTGATGGGCAACATCATGCCGCTGGAAGATCAGCTGACAAGCGAGGACGGCTATTGGGGCGCGATGCTCGGCTGTCTTGAGATGATAAAGACCGGCACCACCTGCTTTACCGATATGCATATGTTTGAGGGACAGAGCGTCCGCGCCGCATATGAAAGCGGCATGCGTGCTGTTATCTCCCGCGGACTTTCGGGCGGCGAAAGTGACAAGGCGGGCGCAAAGCGCCGCATTGATGAGGCGCTGCGCGAGATGGATGCTGCGAAATCGCTTGACGACAACGGCAGAATTTCCTTCCTGCTCGGACCGCACGCCATCTACACCTGCGATAACGGCTATCTCTCCGAGATAGTCGCTCTTGCAAAGGAGAAAAAACTGGGATTAAATGTCCACCTGTCCGAATCGAGATTCGAAGTCGGCAGCTGCATGGAGCAGCATGGCTGCTCTCCCGTCGAGCTGCTGGATAAGCTTGGACTTTTCGAACTGCCCACCCTTGCGGCACACTGCGTCCACCTTTCGGATGACGATATTTCGCTGCTGGCAAAGCGAGGTGTTTCGGTTGCCACCAACCCGATAAGCAACATGAAGCTGGGCAACGGCTTTGCCCCCATCCCCAAGCTGCAAAAGGCGGGGGTAAACATCTGCCTTGGCACCGACGGCGCCGCCAGCAACAATGCGCTGAACATGTTCCGCGAGATGGGAATACTCTCGCTGATACATAAGGGCGCTCTCGAAGAGGCACAGGCAGTCAGCGCTGTTGACGTGCTCAATTTCGCCACCGTAAACGGCGCAAAGGCATTGGGACTGGAAACCGGTGTTATATCCCCCGGCAAAAAGGCGGATATCGCAATTCTTGACCTCGATGTTCCGCAGTTCAGACCGCTTAACAACCCCGTCAGCGCCCTTTGCTACAGCGCAAACGGAAGCGAGGTAGAAACGGTCATCATCGACGGCAATATCGTAATGGAAAACCGCCGCATGGCGACCCTTGATGAACAGCGCATCTTCTTTGAAGTTGAACGCATCAGAAATAAATTCGGCAAATAAGGAGAAAAGTTATGAAAAGCATAATCAGAGATATATCGCTGGCACCCTCCGGCGCAAAGAAAATCGAATGGGTAAAGCGCAACATGCCGCTGCTGCGCAGCATCGAAGAGGATTTCAGCAAAGAGAAGCCCTTTGAAGGCATAAAGGTAACCCTTTCCATCCACCTTGAGGCTAAGACTGCCTACCTCTGCAAGGTGCTTGCCGCAGGCGGAGCGCAGCTTGCCATCACCGGCAGCAACCCCATGTCCACCCAGGATGACGTTGCCGCTGCCCTTGTTGACTGCGGACTGGACGTTTACGCATGGTACAACGCTACCGCCGAGGAGTATGAGGACCACCTGCGTCATGCGCTTCAGTTCGGACCCAACATTATCATCGATGACGGCGGCGATCTTGTAAACATGATCCATAAAGAGATGCCCGAGCTTATCGATAACGTCATCGGCGGCTGCGAAGAGACCACCACCGGCATAATCCGCCTTATTTCCATGAACCGCGACGGCATGCTCAAATTCCCGATGGTGCTGGTAAACAATGCCGACTGCAAGCATCTTTTCGATAACCGCTACGGCACCGGCCAGTCAGTATTTGACGGCATCAACCGTACCACCAACCTCATCGTTGCAGGCAAGGACGTTGTTGTTTCGGGCTACGGTTGGTGCGGCAAGGGCGTCGCAATGCGTGCAAAAGGCCTTGGCGCCCGCGTAATAATCACCGAAGTTGACCCCATCCGCGCGCTTGAGGCTGTTATGGATGGATTCCGCGTAATGCCGATGGAAGAGGCAGCCGCAATCGGCGATTTCTTTATTACCGTTACCGGCTGCAGCGATGTCGTCGGACGCCGCCACTTTGACAAGCTTAAAAACGGAGCTATCCTTTGCAACGCAGGTCACTTTGATGTCGAAGTAGATGTAAAGGCGCTCAGAGAATACGCTGTCCGCATGGAAGAGCAGAAGCCCAATATCATGGGCTACCTGCTGCCCAACGGAAATTGGGTATATGTCCTCGGAGAGGGCAGACTGGTCAACCTCGCCGCAGGTGACGGACACCCCGCCGAGATAATGGATATGAGCTTTGCCATTCAGGCACTCAGTGCCGCTTATCTTGTAAAGAATAAGGGCAAGCTGACCGAAAAGATAATCGACGTTCCCAAGGAGATAGACCGCAACGTTGCCGAGCGCAAGCTTAAATTCATGGGCTACGGCATTGACAAGCTGACCGACGAGCAGGCAGCCTACCTCAACAGCTGGGAAGTATAAGCATACAAAAATCCCCCTTCGTCTGAACGAAGGGGGATTTTACCGTTATGAGAATATCAGATAACCATTATCAGCGTTCCGGCTCCGATGAGCAGGCAGCCTATCAGCGATTTGGCAGTAAACTGCTCATTTAAAAATACAAACGCTAAAACCAGTGTGATTACGACACTCAGTTTGTCAATGGGAACGACTTTCGATGCATCGCCCAGCTGCAGCGCCTTGTAATAGCACAGCCAGGAGGCGCCGGTTGCCAATCCTGACAAAATCAGGAACAGCCAGCTCTTTTTGCTTATCTCAAAAATTCCGTTTTGAGCGTTTGTAAGAAAAACCATTCCCCAAGACATCGCCACCACAACAACGGTTCTGATCGCTGTTGCGAGATTTGAGTTTACGCCTTCTATGCCGACCTTAGCCAGTATAGAGGTAAGTGCCGCGAATATTGCGGACAGTAATGCGAGAACAAACCACATACAGTATTACCTCCACAGATGTCATATTTATAAAATACATTCTATCAAATCATTTGCGGCAGTTCAACAGATGAGGGAATAATATGGTTGATTATTGTCGGGCAAAGGCGAAAACAGCGCAGTTGACCATGTTCTTTTTCTTTATTATAATAAAGTTAAGTAAGCAAAAGGAGGCCAAAAAGGTGAACAATTCCGACATAATGAGAATAGACACCGTTTCCTTTGATGAATCGACCGACGAACTGGTGATAATCGACCAGACCAAACTGCCAAATGAAACGGTGCTGCTGCGCCTTTCCGATAAAAAGGATATTTTTGAAGCTATTTATAAGCTTCAGGTGCGCGGAGCGCCAGCCATCGGCGTAGCCGCCGCAATCGGGCTTTATGCCGTTGCAAAGCGGCTTCCCGACAGCGATTACGATAGATTTTCCACCGAGCTTTGCGATATAAAAGATTATCTTTGCAGCTCCCGCCCGACGGCGGTAAACCTTGCCTGGGCATTAGAGCGCATGTGGGATGTGGTGAAGGCAAACCAAGGACTTCCCGCTGCTAAACTAAAGCCGCTGCTTAAAGCAAAGGCACTCCAAATCCGCGATGATGATATAAAGTGCTGCCGTGCCATCGGCGAAAACGGACTTACCCTCATAAAAGACGGCGACGGAATACTAACCCACTGCAATGCGGGCCAGCTTGCTACCGTGCGATACGGCACTGCTCTTGCCCCCATCCATGTCGGCAGAGAAAAGGGAATGAACTTCAAAGTCTTTACCGATGAGACCCGCCCGCTTTTACAGGGAGCACGACTTTCTTCTTATGAGATGGCCGCTGACGGAGTTGATACCACCGTCATCTGCGACAACATGGCGGCTTCGGTCATGAAAAAGGGATGGATAAACGCCGTATTTGTCGGTGCTGACCGTGTTGCCGCAAACGGCGACACCGCCAATAAAATCGGAACCATGGGCGTCGCTATCATGGCAAAACATTTCGGCATCCCGTTTTATGTCTGCGCACCGCTTTCCACCATCGACATGAACTGCCCAGACGGAGACAGTATCAAAATCGAGCAGCGTGCCGCCGAGGAAGTCACCGAGATGTGGTACGAGAAACGCATGGCGCCTATTGGCGTAAAGGTGTTTAATCCCGCCTTTGATGTCACCGATAACGATATGGTCACCGCATTCGTCACCGAGCGCGGCGTGATCTATCCGCCCTATTCCGAAAATTTCAAAAAGCTTTTTGAAAAGTAATCTATATCGAAGGGACTGTTTTTAATGTCTCAATATCTCACCGATACCCAGGCGAAAGCCGCCATTCTCGACATCGGCAAAAGAATGTACGACCGCCGCTATGTCGCCGCAAACGACGGCAACATCAGCGTCAAAACAGGTGACAACCGCGTTTGGGTAACCCCGACAGGCGTTTCCAAGGGATTTATGACCGAGGATATGCTGGTCTGCCTCGACCTTGACGGCAATCACCTTGAAGGAGCGGGCAAAGCCTCCTCCGAAACCAAGATGCACCTGCGAGTATACAAGGAAAACCCAGAGGTCAAGGCGGTGGTGCATGCTCATCCCGTTACCGCGACCGCCTTTGCCGCCGCAAGAATACCGCTGGATAAAGCGGTCATGATAGAAACGGTCATCGGCCTTGGCGTTGTTCCGGTGGCTGATTACGCCCTGCCCGGAACGCAGGAGGTGCCCGATTCAATAGCGCCTTTCTGCCGAGATTACAATGCTGTGCTGCTGGCAAACCACGGAGCGCTCACCTGGGGCAAAACGCCGATAGAGGCTTATTACCGCATGGAAAGCCTTGAATGCAGCGCCGAAGTTATGCTTAAGCTGGGATATTTAAACCGACCCGCACAGCTGCTCACCCGCAGTCAGGTGGCGGATTTGATACAAACGCGAAAAAATAACGGCGTAACCACCGGCGGCATGCCGGTTTGCGCCGAAGATAGAGAAGGGGAGGAGTAAAAGCTATGCTGTTTGCAAACATCGACATCCTTGATGAAAACTTAGAGCACAAGACAGGCTGCTACGTCGGAATAAAGGACAAAAAGATCGCCTATATCGACAATGAGAAACCCGCCGAGGATTTCGGCGAAGTTTACGATGGCAGCGGCAAGCTGCTGATGACCGGATTTTATAACGCCCACAGCCATTCTGCCATGACGCTGATGCGCGGTTATGCCGAAAACCTCGCCCTTTCCGACTGGCTCAACACCCGTATCTTCCCCTTTGAGGCAAAGCTTGATAACGAAGCTATCTACAACGGCGCAATGCTTGCCGCCGCCGAGATGATACGCTTCGGCATCGTTTCCACCACCGATATGTATTTTGATATCGAGGCAAACTACCGCGCCGCCATCGAATCGGGCGTAAAGATGAACTTTGCCGCCACCGCAACCTGCTTTGACGGCAGAGGCGCAAGAGAGCTGCCCATCTATTCCGAGATGACCGCTGCGCTGCCTCAGTTCCACAACGCCGATGACGGAAGATTTAAAATCGACCTTGCCATCCACGCCGAATACACCAACACCGACCGAGTTGTCAACGACATGGCGGAAATCGCCAAGGAAACGGGGCTTAATATGCAGCTGCACCTTTCCGAAACCAAGTCGGAGCATGAGGAATGCAAACAGCGTCACGGGGGACGCACACCTGCCCGCTATTTCTATGACGCAGGCGTTTTCGACGCCAACACCACCGCCGCCCACTGCGTCTGGCTGGAGGACGACGACTTTGACATAATGAAGGAAAAGGGCGTTACCGTTGCCACTAACCCTGTCAGCAATCTGAAGCTTGCCAGCGGATTCTGCAATGCTCCGCTTATGCTGCAAAAGGGGATGAACGTCGCACTTGCCACCGACAGCGTAGCCAGCAACAACAACCTCAACATCATGGAGGAGCTGAAGCTTTTCGCAACGCTGTTTAAGGCGGTCAGCGGCGATCCCACCGCCATTACCCCCAAGCAGGCGCTTTATGCCGCCACCAAGGCGGGCGCTATCGCGCAGGGCAGAAGCGACTGTGGACAGCTTAAAGTCGGCAGCCGTGCCGACCTCATTGTGCTGGATCTGAGAGACAGGGCATATCTCCGCCCCTGCCACAGCATGATAAATAATATCGTATTCTCGGCGATGGGCACCGATGTCTGTCTCACCATGGTTGATGGCAAGGTGCTGTACAAAGACGGCATCTATACCACCATCGACCTTGAAAAGGCAGTTTATAACGCCGAAGCATCCATTAAAAAGATTTTAAGCCAGCTTTGATAAAGGGGGATTTGAAATATGAACTATCAGATTATTTGTGAAGCTGCCGAATATGTCCGCAGCAAAATCGAAAAACAACCCAAGATCGGTATAATCCTCGGCTCGGGTCTCGGCGGCATCGCCGAAAAGATCGAAAACAAGATTGAGATACCCTATGGCGAAATACCGCATTTTGTTCAGTCTACCGCCCCCGGCCATAAGGGCCAGTTCGTTTCCGGCATTCTTTCGGGCGTTCCGGTTATCTGCATGCAGGGGCGTCTGCACTATTACGAAGGTCACGCCATGGAGCAGGTCATCTTCCCGGTACGCGTAATGAAGGTACTGGGCATCGAAACGCTTATAGTTACCAACGCCGCCGGCGGCATAAACCTCTCCTTCAATGTCGGCAATCTCATGCTGATAGAGGATCATATCAACTTCATGGGCAGAAATCCGCTTATCGGACCGAATATCCCTGAACTTGGACCTCGATTCTGCGACATGAGCTACACCTACACCCCCGAATTGCGAGAGTTGGCTAAAAAGACCGCCGCAAAGCTTGGCATCGACCTTAAAGCGGGTGTATACCTTGCCTGCAGCGGCCCCAGCTATGAAACTCCTGCCGAGATAAGGGCATTCAGAACGCTGGGCGCTGACGTAGTCGGAATGTCCACCGTTCCCGAGGCTATTGCCGCTTCCCACTGCGGACTAAATGTTCTTGCTTTCTCGCTGGTCAGCAACATGGCGGCAGGCGTGCTTGACCGCAAGCTCACCGAAGAGGAAGTTATTGAAGAGGGCAAGCGCAACGGTGCTGTGCTGCAAAATCTTATCATGGAAATAATCGCCCAGCTTAAATAAAATCAAAAAGGACGGCAATTTGGCGTCTCTTCACAAGAAACCATAGCCTCATCAAAGGCTGTTTTCGCCCCATACCGCGTTGTTTTTTCTTGCGTTACACAAAGTAGCGCTGCGAAAAAACGCCTTGTCTGAAACGAAAACATCTCTTTGCTGAGCGGATAAACCGTTTAGCCCACCTGCATAACACAGGTGGGCTAAATCTATGTTTTCTTATTCGGCGACGCCTTTGCCGTCCTTTTTCTTTATCCTTCGATAAGTATTCCTTTTTTAAGCAGCTGCGCCTTTATATATTCGATTCGGTCTGGGTCGGGGCAGCGTATAGTGTGCAGGTGGATACCGTCGGTTATCTGAGATAGGGGCGCAGCATTGGAGCTGCGCAGCGTTTCGACAAATCGGTCGGCATCATAGCGGGAGCTTACCTGCAGAAGACCGGTCAGCTGACCGTAAACAGGGTGCTCTACGATAACATCCACAACAGTTGCGCCGCTGTCAACGACGGTGTAAAGCTCATCGAGCAGCAGTTCATCGCTGGAATGGCTGCAAACGATAGTGTAGTCATCATCGCTTGCGGCAATCTGCCCATGCTGAATCAGATATCCGCGCGGAGTTGCGATAACACCCGCGCCCGAAGCGCGCAGCAACGCAATATCGCCGACGATTATCTGGCGGCTGACGTGATATTTTTCGGCAAGAGATGCCGCGCTGACGGGCGTTTTAGCCTCCGTCAAAAGCTTGTTGATGGAATCGCGGCGAGAGCGGGCATCCATCCTCGACAGCATTTCGCCGCCGCGGCTTTTGCGGATTGCCGTTTCAGATTTGTCAACGGCATAGCTTCCATCCTCGGAAATGACAAGAATATCATTTTTGGATGCATCCTGCGGCAGCTTTGTGCGCGATATTTTCACTTTTTTTCCGTCATCATCTATGCAAAATGCAAATTTTTCGGTAATGCGTTCGATAGAAAGCATTTTAATCATCTCCTGCATTTATAAGGTCGTTTTTTTCTCCGCTGATAACTGTTATGGTTTTGCCATCGGTCAAAAATGATATGTCGCCGCTTATATCGGTGCGGTAAACGCTGCCAAACTGCGCAAGTCGGTTTACCACCTTGCGGTCTGGATGACCGTATTCGTTGTCGGCACCAACCGATATGGCGCACGCCTTTGGAGAAACAGCATTTAAAAATTCAACGGTGTTGGAAGTAGCACTGCCGTGATGTCCCGCAACAAAGATATCGGTATCAATGTCGGCTTTGTTTTTCAAAAGCTGCTGCTCAACTGCTTGCTCACCGTCACCGGTGACGAGAAAAGAGGCGTTCCCATAGTCAAATCTGATACAAAGCGAAGCGTCGTTTAAATCTTCTGGACTTGATACAAATCCGTCGAGCAGCGAAAGAAAAGCTTTTTCGGAAAATTTAAGCTTCTCGGGGTGGGATTTAAGTTCCACCGCGCAGCCTTCCTTTTCCATCGCTTCCAAAAAGCTGAAATAGCTTGAGTTGGTCGGCTGAAGCTTTTCGGGGATTTTAGGCAGCCACAGCTTTGAAACTTTAAAAGTTTCAAATACCTTCTCGGCACCGCCAAAGTGGTCGCTGTGCGGATGGGTTATGATAAGCAGATCGATTACCTCGACGCCATGTCTTTTAAGCGAGCGGATAAGGTCGTTTTCGGCAAAGCTGTCGCCCGCATCGACAACTATCGAGCGGTTTTGCTGCTGCAATTTTATCAGCAGCGCCGAGCCTTGGCCGACGTCGATGACCGTTACCGCTGCCTCTGCCGATTGAAGCTCGGCGGATGGCTTTGGCGCTAAAAGCTCGGTCAAAGCGGAAACATCCTGCCCCGTTGCGGCAAGTATCACCGCGGCTATCATAAATGTGGCGGCAAGCCATATCACGATAACGGTTGATAAAAACTTTTTGCGGCGGCTCAACGTCGCTTTCCTCCCTTGGCGGGGACAGGCTTTTTACCGCGGACGGGTTTGCCGCGCTTATCGTTCTGCGCGGCAAGACGCTTTTCGGTCTGCTTTTTGATGTATTCACGGTCGGGCGCAACCAGACATTCAGGGCCTGAGCCGATAAGGTCGGTGCGGTGTATCTCCTCCAGCGCCTCTATTACAATTCGGCGGTTTTCGGGACGGAAATATTGCAGCAGCGCGCGCTGACGCTGTTTTTCGCGGTCGGTCTTGGGAACATAAACTTCCTTGCCTGTCATAGGGTCGATTCCTGTATAGAACATACAGGTGGAGATGGTGCCGGGGGTAGGATAAAAATCCTGCACCTGCTCGGGGCGCATGCGGTGCTTTTTAAGGAAAAGCGCCAGCTCAACGGCGTCCTTGATGGTACTGCCGGGGTGGGAGCTCATCAGATAGGGGACGAGATACTGCTCCTTGCCAATGGCCTTGGTGCACTGGTAGAACTTCTTGGCAAAGCGCTCAAATACCTCAACATGGGGTTTGCCCATCATGTCGAGAACGTTGTTGCTGCAGTGCTCGGGCGCGACCTTGAGCTGACCGCTTACGTGGTGTTCAACCAGTTCCTTGAGGAAGGTGTCATCCTTGTCCAGCATTATGTAGTCAAAACGAAGTCCCGAGCGGACAAACACCTTTTTGATGCCCTTGATGGCACGAAGCCTGCGCAGCAGTGCAAGATATTCGCTGTGGTCGGCCTTGACGGCGGGGCAGGAGGGACTGCCCAGACACTTTTTATCCTTGCACATACCCAGCTTCTCCTGCTTGGAGCAGGAGGGATATCTGAAATCGGCGGTGGGACCGCCAACATCGTGGATGTAGCCTTTAAAACGTGGATTTTTAACAAAGCTTTCGGCTTCGGTGACGACCGAATCGATGCTGCGGGAAACTACCTTTCTGCCCTGATGCATGGTTATCGAGCAGAAGTTGCAGTGACCAAAGCAGCCGCGGTTGTGCATGATAGAAAATTCGACTTCCTCTATCGCCTTAACGCCGCCCATCGATTCATAAACGGGGTGATAAGCACGCATAAACTGAAGCGTGAATACGTCGTCCAACTGCTCACGGGTAAGGGTGGGCATCGGCGGATTCTGCAAAACGTATTTGTCACCGTGCTTTTGCAGCAGCGGCTTGCCGTAAACCGAATCCTGCTCATCAAGCTGCTGCTTGAATGCTCGGATAAATGCGGATTTGTCGCTTGCCACCTTTTCAAAGGAGGGGCAGCTTACCGTTCCCATCGGGATCTGATCGGCGGTGACGTAGCAGACTGTGCCGCGGATGTCGGTCAGGTTTTCGATAGGCTCGCCTGCTGCCAGACGGGAAGCAATCTGCTCGGTCTGCAGCTCGCCCATGCCGTAGGAGATCATGTCGGCGCCAGAATCGACCAGAACGGAAGGGAACACCTTGTCCGCCCAGTAGTCGTAATGGGCAAATCGACGCAGCGAAGCCTCGATGCCGCCTAAAATTACGGGACAGTCGGGATAAGCCTTTTTGGCTGCACGGGAATAAACCGTCGCGGCATAGTCGGGACGCTTGTTCTGCGAATTGGTGGGGGAATAGGCATCATGGTCGCGGCGGCGCTTTGCCACCGAATAGTTGGATACCATCGAGTCGATATTGCCTGCCGTTATCATAAAGGCGAGGCGGGGACGGCCAAAACGCTTAAAAGCGTTGGGATCGTTTAAATCGGGCTGCGCCAGCATGGCAACTCGGTAGCCCAACCGTTCCAGCAGTCGGGAGATGATGGCGATGCCAAAGCTGGGGTGATCGACATAAGCGTCGCCGGTGACGCAGACAAAATCCGCCTCTTCCCAGCCGCGCTCTGCCATATCCTGTTTATTTATAGGTAGAAATCGGTTCATCGCAATTCCCCCCTTACTGTTGTTCGGTGTTGTTTTGCTGATTGACCTTCATTTCAAGCCAGCGCTCCTTGGAGATTAGCACCGCTCTCGGCTTGGAGCCTTCAAACGGACCTACAATTCCCTTTGCTTCCAGCTCGTCGATAATTCTTGCGGCGCGGGCATAACCCAGCTTCAGCTTTCGCTGTAAAAGCGAGGTGGAGGCGATTCCCGCCTCGACAACGCATTCGATCGCGGGATTAAGCATCTCGTCACTGCCGTCCGAATCGCCGCCCGATGCGGCAGAGGAACCGCCGCTCTTGCCGGTGGGAACATGCTTGTCTATCTCTTCGATTATCTGCTGATCATATTCGGTAGCGCCGGCGCTCTTGATAAAGCTGATTACACGCTCGATCTCCTCATCCGAAACAAAGCAGCCCTGGATTCTGGTCGGCTTGGTGGAGCCGACGGGGGCAAACAGCATGTCGCCCATGCCCAGCAGCTTTTCGGCTCCCGCCGAATCGAGGATGGTGCGGGAATCTATCTGCGAAGATACCGCAAAAGCGATTCGGGAAGGGATGTTCGCCTTGATAACGCCGGTGATTACGTCGACCGAGGGACGCTGGGTAGCAATGATAAGGTGGATGCCTGCGGCACGCGCCTTCTGCGCCAGACGGCAGATGTGGTCTTCAACATCGGTGGGGGCGGTCATCATCAAGTCGGCAAGCTCGTCCACTACGATTATGTAATGCGGCATCTTGGAAAGCTTGGGCGAGTTTTCGTCCTGCGGCTCTCCGTTTGATTGCTGAGCTTCCACCATGCGGTTGAAGGAGTTAATCTCTCTTACGTTGTGCGCCGCAAACAGTTTGTAGCGGGTGTCCATCTCAGAAACCGCCCAGCCGAGCGCACCCGCCGCCTTTTTGGGGGCGGTAACAACGGGGGTAACAAGGTGGGGTAGACCGTTGTAAACGCTGAGCTCGACCTCCTTGGGGTCGATGAGCAGAAGCTTAACTTCGTCGGGCTTTGCCTTGAAAAGGATGCTCATGATGATGGTGTTGATGCAGACCGACTTACCCGAACCGGTAGCGCCCGCGATCATAAGATGGGGCATCTTTTCGATGTTGGCAAAGCAAAGACTGCCCGAAATGTCGCGTCCGAGCGCAACGGTGACCTTGCTCTTGGCATCAGCGAATTCCTTGGAGTCGATAACTTCACGCAGCGTTACGGGGGTGATGCTACGGTTGGGAACTTCGATGCCGACAGCTGCCTTGTTGGGTATCGGCGCTTCGATTCTTACTCCCGACGAAGCGAGATTGAGGGCGATATCGTCAGCAAGGCTGGTTATCTTGGAGATCTTAACGCCTGCCGAGGGCTGAAGTTCATATCTGG
This sequence comes from Oscillospiraceae bacterium, assembly GCA_017399785.1. GTDB lineage: Bacteria > Bacillota > Clostridia > Oscillospirales > Ruminococcaceae > Yanshouia. The sequence goes on from JAFQAX010000107.1 coordinate 15,876, forward strand.
TGACGGCAGGACCGCGTGCAATGTCGATGATTCTGGTCTGAACTCCAAACGACTGCAAGGTATCGACCAAAAGCTGTGCGTTCTGGCGCAGCTCGTCTGCCGAAACGCCGCCCATATTGCCGGTCGGCTCGCGAAGCAGCGAGATAGGCGGCAGATGATATTCGGGCGGAGCGGGCGGCTCGGGAGCGATTTCGATGACCGGTTCAGCGACAGTTTCAGGCTCAGTCGCTGCTTTTTCGGCTGCGTCAACAACCGCTTCGGCAAGCGGTTCGGCGATGGGCGCCTTTTGCTGCTGCAGCTTTGCAACGCGGTTGATTATGTCGTCGATAAGCGGCTGTTCCGATTCGGCAGAAGCAACAGGCGATGCAGCAGCTTTTGCTGCCGCGGCCGCAAGAAATTCCTCGGAGGCGTGGGTGACAAGCTTTTCTTCTTCGGGCTGCTCCACACCTGCCGATTCAAGCAGTTTTTTCTTGGAACGCAGAACATCGGGCGATACCGAAACTTCCTTTTTGGGCGTTTCCTTCGCCTTTTTGGGCTTGGAAACCGGTTCGTCGCCAAGCGGGATATCGATAGAAACCTTACGTTTGGGTTTTGCAAAAGATGCGGTGTCTATCTCCTGATGCTCCTTTACCGGGATAGCGTTTACCAGCTCGTGATAGCCGGCGGAGATTTTATCGACCGGCTTTTTGGCGGAGCGCAGAAATCCTATAACGGTGGTGCCGGTGAGAATCATGCTGCAGAGGAATATCAGCAATATAACGGCGATCCGGTCGCCCGGCTGACCCAGCAGCATGAGCGGAAAACCAAGTATCGCCGAGAAGAGACCGCCGCCGCGCAGCTTGATGCCGCTGTTATAAAGCGATTTAACGTAGGCCACCAGCGTTCCGGCGTCAGGCTTTCCGGCAAGAAAAATCTGAAAAGCAGCCGAAACAAGCAGCAGCAGTATCAGCGAAAGGATGCAGCGGAAAGCAAGCCCGTTGGAATTAAGCTTGTCCATCGAGGACATAACAGCGATATAGATAAGTATCGGTCCGATAAAGAAAGATGACCATCCGAACAGACCGAGCAGGGCGTTATGTACCGCAAGCCAGCCTTCGCTGCCCTTTACTATCGCAAGGCAGAAAAACAGCAGTCCCAGCGTGAACAGCACCACTGCCATCACCTGGTTCAACGCGTTTTTCTGCGCCTTGGTTTTTCTTTTGGATTTCTTTTTAGTCGCCAAAGCATTTACCTCCTTGAAAGGTCTGTCTAAAAAAGAAGTGCGATTTTTATTTGAAAATATTGCCTTATCCGCGGAAAAACCGCGGATAAAGCGGGCAAAAATCAGTTTTTCTCAGCTTCTATAAGCGAATAGAGACATTCGATTGCGTCGTTTAATCCGCCAAGTCGGTCGATAAGACCTTCCTCCACCGCTTTTTCGCCCTCCAGCGCAGTGCCGATGTCCATCACCAGCTCGTCGGTGTTCATCAGATAGCGCCTGAAGCTCTGCTCCGACATACTCGAATTTTTTATAACGAAATCGATGATGCGGTCCTGCATCTTCTGGAAATAGTAAAGCGTCTGCGGAACGCCCAAAACGGTGCCGCTGGTGCGCACAGGATGTATCGTCATGGTGGCGCTGGGCACGATAAAGGAGCGCTTTGCGCTGCAGGCAAGCGGAACACCTATCGAGTGACCGCCGCCTAAAACCAGCGAAACGGTCGGCTTTTTCATGCCCGAAACCAGTTCGGCAAGCGCCAATCCCGCCTCAACATCGCCGCCGACGGTGTTTAATATCATCAGCAGGCCTTCAATTGCGGGGTCCTGCTCCACCGCCACCAGCTGCGGGATGACATGCTCATACTTGGTGGTTTTCACCTGCGGCGCGGCGTCGTAATGTCCTTCTATTTGCCCGATTATGGTCAGACAGTGGATGGCGTGACGCCCGGCCAGCGGCGTTACCGAGCCGCTTTTTTCGATCTGCTCCAGCTGCTTGTCCTGCACAGCGGAATTGGTGTTTTCGTTTTTGTCCGACATAAGCTTCCTCCGAAAAAAGAATGATAAAAACAGTTTTTCCTTAATCGGATCAGTTATGCCTGATAAAAAAGAACATATATCCCATTGTAACATAAATCGCTGGCGTTTTAAACCGAAATAGCGAAGAAAAAACAAAAAAGCGAGCACCGTTCGGCACTCGCTTTAGGTTATCAATAACCCAGATTCAAATCGAGAGAATCGTCGTTTAAAACCCACTGGTCGTAAACGCGGACAACGCGGAAGTTATCCTTGTCATCACGGATTATAACGGTGGAGATTCCTGCGTTGATAATAGTGCGCTTGCACATTGCGCAGGAGCTTGCGTTCTTAACATAAGAGCCGTCGGAGCACTCCTTGCCGACGAGATAAAGGGTGGCATCGATCATGTCGTTGCGGGAGGCGTGGATGATGGCATTTGCCTCGGCGTGGACCGAGCGGCAAAGCTCATAGCGCTGACCGCGGGGGATGTTCATCTTCTCACGGAAGCAGTAGCCTAAGTCACTGCAGTTTTTGCGTCCACGGGGGGCGCCGGTGTAGCCGGTGGCGACTATCTGGTCGTTTTTAACGATTATGGCACCGAAATTGCGGCGCAGACAGGTACCGCGTTCGGCAACCGCCTCGGCGATATCGAGATAGTAGTTTATCTTGTCGCGTCTTTCCATATGTACACCCTCCAAAAATTTTACCTATGGATAAATAATAAAGTAAATCGCCCCAATATGCAATAGAATAGTAGTTGTCTGCCGATGGAAATTTTATTATAATGGTAACAGCATCTGCCCAGTGATGGGCGTTAAGGAGTGGTTGTTTTGGCTCTCACCGACCGAGCATATCTTAAGGACCTGCTTTCCCGCCACGGATTTACCTTTTCCAAGGCGATGGGACAGAATTTTCTTATAAATCCGTCGGTATGCCCACGCATGGCCGAATTCGGCGGTGCGTCTGAGGGCGTCGGCGTTATCGAGATAGGCCCGGGCGTCGGTGTATTGACCCAGCAGCTTGCCGAGCGTGCCGATAAGGTGGTCTGCATCGAACTTGACGAGCGCCTGCCGCCGATACTTGCCGAAACGCTTGCCGATTACGACAACGTCGAGATAATACTCGGCGACGTAATGGAAGTTGATCTCGAAAAGATAATTGCCGAGCGATTTGCGGGAATGCCGGTCTATGTCTGTGCTAACCTGCCTTATTATATCACCACCCCTATTCTCATGCGCCTCTTGGAGGCAAAGCTTCCCATCGAGGCGGTCACCGTAATGGTGCAGAAAGAAGCGGCGCAGCGTCTTTGCGCTGAGCCGGGTGAGCGCGAATGCGGAGCCATCTCGGCGGCGGTCTGGTATTTCAGCGAGCCTAAGCCGCTCTTCTCGGTTTCGGCGGGTTCGTTTATGCCCGCTCCCAACGTCGATTCGGCGGTTATAAGACTTGACATAAGAAAAGAGCCGCCCGTTTCTCCCAAAAACGAAAAGCTTATGTTCGAGGTGGTAAAGGGCGCATTCTCCCAGCGCCGGAAAACCGCGGCAAACGCCATCTCCTCTTATTTGAAAAAGGATAAGTCGGAAGTCATAAAGCTGCTTGAAAGCTGCGGACTTGATCCCGCGGTAAGAGCGGAACGCCTTACCCTCTCCGATTTTGCCGCCATCGCCGATGCCTTTGAAGCTGTTTGAACTTAAAATCCCCCCGCTCATCAGAGCGGGGGGATTATTGTTATCCTCCAAGGGTGATGTCCTGTTTGTTATACCATTCCAGCGCGTCGGTCAGGTGCTGCGGCTTAAAATCGGGCCAGTAGTCGTCGATAAAATAAAAATCGGCATAGACCGACTGTATCGGCAAAAATCCAGAAAGCCGCTGCCGCCCGCCCCATCGGATGACTATATCCACCCTTGAAACGTCGGCGGATTTAAGACAGGGCGCATCGGAATTTAATCCCAAATCCCACTCCCAACTGTAATTCACCAAAAAATTTACTCTAATGCCGCCGCTGCCAAAAATTTGGCGCTCGGTAAAGGGCATTAACTCCTCGGGAAACATCGGCGATTTTGTATTTCCCAGCACCAGCAGCTCGGCATCCTCTTTGGCAAGCAGCCTCACCGCATCTATACAGGCTTGGGTAAAGCCCAGCCGCTGGATTTTGGGGCGTTTTGTATTGTCGACGGTGAAGCCGTAAAAGGTAAGTTCTTTGACGCCCAAATCACGGCATTGCTTAAATAAACTCAACCCTGGGTCTATCCCGTGGGTGTAACCCATCTCCTTGGTCATGCCGTTTCCCACTGCCCAGCGGCGGTTGCCGTCGGGAATTATCCCGATATGTTTCGGTATTCTCATGCTGCGGTCACTCCTTTTAAGAGAGAGTGACCAAATCAGCACCGATATATGCAAAAATCCCTCGCCGATCGGCGGGGGATTTTTAAATAAGTTATCTCTTTATCAGCAGTACAGCGACATCGTTTACATTGGTTCCGGTGGCGCCGGTCATGATGAGACCGCCGCACTTTTCAAGAGCGTGATAAGCGTCGTTATCGGCAAGCACAGCATGGATGTCAACGCCCATTTCGGCAAGCTTTGCGGCAGTGGTGTTGTCAACGTATCCGCCCGCTGCGTCGGTGGGTCCGTCGGTGCCGTCCGAGCCGACCGAGAAAACGGCAATGCTGCTAAGTGCGGCAATAGCGGGTGCGGCTGCCAGCGCAAGTTCCTGATTTCTTCCGCCCTTTCCCTTGCCGGTTAGTTTTACTACCGTTTCGCCGCCTGCGATAAA
>JAFQAX010000108.1 GCA_017399785.1 Oscillospiraceae bacterium
TGCTCTCTAAGCAGCGGCGGCTTTGTGGTTACGGCAGGCAGCAGCGGATTTTCAGCCAGCGGGATATACGCCGAATAAAAAACCCTTTTCATTGCGTATTTCTTGTAAAGCGCCGCCGAAAGAGTCAGTATTTGATAATCGGTTTCCTTGGTTGCGCCAACTATCATCTGGGTGCTTTGTCCCGCCGGTACAAACGGCTCGGCATGGCGATATTTCACCAAATCGGTGCGCCCTTCGCGTATCCCGTCGCGCAACAGCGCCATCGGTCGGGTTATCGAGGCTTTGGTTTTATCTGGCGCCAACAGCTCAAGGCTTTTTTGCGATGGCAGCTCGATATTGACACTGACACGGTCGGCAAGGTGCCCCAGCCTATTCAAAAGCCGCTCATCGGCGCCGGGGATAGCTTTTGCGTGAATGTAGCCACGAAAGTGATATTCCTCCCGCAGCAGACGCAGCGTTTCGATCATCTGCTCGCAGGTGTAATCGGGGTTGCGCAGTATACCGGAGCTTAAGAAAAGGCCTTCTATATAATTGCGGCGGTAAAAATGTATTGTTAGTTCAGCTAACTCTTTGGGCGTAAAAGTGGCACGCGGCGTGTCGTTAGAGACACGGTTTATGCAATAGCTGCAATTATAAACACAGCTGTTGGAAAGCAGAACCTTTAACAGTGAGATACATCGACCGTCCGCAGAAAAGCTGTGGCAGATCCCGCAGGAGGCGGCGTTTCCTATACTGCCATTTTTTCCGCCGCGATCCACCCCACTGGAGGTGCAGGCGGCATCGTATTTTGCGGCATCGGCAAGTATTTTCAGTTTTTCAAACACATCCATCGCTTTTCACCCTCTATTTCAAGAACATATGTTCTTAACAATTTCCAGTTTACCACTGCGAAAAGTCGATGTCAAGGTAAAAAAAATTCCGCGCCTGCCAATTTGTGACAAACGCGGTATTGATCTATATTAAATTCAGTCGCCTTCTGCCATGCGGTATCCAACGCCGACTTCGGTGAAAATGTACTGCGGCTCGGCGGGATTTTTCTCGATCTTGCGGCGGATATTAGCCATATTTACTCGAAGTATCTGGTTATCTTCTCTTGAGCCGGGACCCCACAGTTCTTTTAAGATACTGTCGTAAGTGAGAACCTTTCCTGCATACATGCCGAGCAGCGAAACCAGCTTATACTCATTTTGGGTCAGGCGTACGTCTTCTCCGTCTACATATACACGGCGCTTTGCGTAATCGATGGTAAGTCCGCCGGTAGTAAATTTTCCGCTCTGTCCCACTGCGGCATTGGTAGAGGTTCTGGTGTGGCGTATCGCGGTGCGGATTCTGGCAAGCAGCTCTGAAGCTCCGAACGGTTTGGTGATATAGTCATCGGCACCGATATCAAGGGCGGTAACCTTGTCGCGCTCATAACTTCTGGCGGATACCACGATCACCGGCATAAGTGTCCACTGGCGCATGGCACGCAGAATGTCCAATCCGTCTATATCGGGAAGTCCAAGATCGAGAATGACCAGATCGGGACAGTGCGAGGTTATCATGGAATAGGCTTCTGAACCGCTGGAAGCGGATATAACGTCATATCCGTTAGCGGTAAGTATGGTGCAGATAAAGCTCTGTATACTTTTTTCATCCTCAACTACAAGGATCTTTTCCTTTATATCCATAACAGTCCAGCCTTTCTTTTTCAATTATTAAAGCGGAAGGGTAAACGTAAATTCAGCGCCGTGCGGCTCTCTGTTCTGAGCATATATTATGCCGCCATGAGCTTTTATAATAGTCTGACATACAGAAAGTCCTATTCCCATATTGCGCTTTTCATGTGAATAAGAACGACGGTTGCTGTCAAAATAGTCGGTAAATAGATGGGGATAAGCTTCCTGGCTTATTCCTTCTCCGTCATCTATCACTGAGAAAACTGCCTTTTCATTATACCGTTTTACCAATAGTTCCAGTGTTTTGGTCGCTTTGCCATGGATAACAGCATTTTCAAGCAGATTAAAGATGACCTGCTCTATCAGCACAGCATCCATGGGTACAAACAACGCCGTTTCCGGAACCGATACATTTATTCTTATCTGAGGAAAACGCTTTTTAAACTTAACGACCGACTCGGATACTATTTCTTCTACTACTTCGGGGGTCTTTTTGATCTTTGCGGGGCCGTTTTCTATTCTTGTTACCGAAAGCAGATTTTCAACCATTCTTATAAGCCATTCTGCATCGTTTTTAACATCCACAAGCAATTCCTTCTGCTTCTCTTTGTTGAGTTCATCTCTTTCAATTACTGCTTCCACCGATCCGATTATCGAGGTAAGCGGCGTTCTAAGATCGTGAGAGATGGCGCGAAGCAGGTTGGAACGCATTTTTTCGCGCTCATTTTCAAGCTTTATAATTTCCTGTTGCTTTATATGAGAAGTAAGAGTACTTGTAGTGAACGCAACTGCCAACATTACTACGAATGTTATTGGGTATCCCGCCAGCGTAAAGTTAAAGGCCATATAGGGATAGGTAAATACATAGTTTACGCCCAATACCGCAATAATAGCCGCCGCTATTCCGCAGATATAGCCTTCGGTAAAGCGCGACACCAACAGCACGCATAAAACGAACAGCAGCGGAACATAAGTTGTTTCACCGATAGTCATGCGCCTCAAAAAGGAACACAGAAATGTCGTCGAAACCAATGCTCCCGCCGTTAAAAGAATTTCTTTTATCGTTGGGAGTGAAAGGGTTTTATTTTTCATTATGATCCTCCATCTAAACCTGAATACGGTCAAATGTTGTCTTAATTATATCACGTAGCCATATATAAAGTCGATAATCGTACAAGCGATTTTAACGGTTATTTAACGAAAACCGTTGCTTTCTAAGCAGCATTTTTACGAACTTATAAGTTATAATATCAACAGAGCTAAAAGAAATCTTCCGGATCGCAATTTATATTGCATCCTCTCCTTACCGCAGAATATCCTCACGTTGGGCAGAGCGTGAGGATATTCTATTTTTGCGGTGAATAAGCCATTTTTGCCAAAAAATTCGCCTGCAAAACTGCAGGCGAATTTTTATTTCAAAATAAATTTATTTGAAGCTCAAAAGCTGCTCTACCGTCTTGCGTGCGGGAGCTGCGGCCTCACCTTCAGGATAACCGACAGCGATAAGCGCCGATACCGACTGTCCTTCGGGAATGCCGATAACTTCGTTGACTTTGTTTTCATCGAATACACCCATTATTACGGTGCCAAGGCCAAGTTCGTGCGCTGCGAGGCAGAAAGTCTGAGCGGCTATGCCTGCGTCAAACATCTCCCATCTGTCGCCCTTGGGGGTGGAAAATGAGCCGTCGCGCTCATATCCGCAGCGACCGGTAACACAGGTCATAATAACCACCGCAGCGGCAGCCTTAAGGGTAACGGTGTTGTATTTGAATCCGATAACGCAGTCATCGGCAAGTTTCTCGATAAGCTCACGGTTTTCCAGCACGATATAACGGGCGGTCTGGGTATTCTTCCAGGAGGGTGCCCATGCGGCAGCCGCAACGACCTGCTCCATTACCTCTCTGGGTATGGGCTGATCCTTAAATTTACGCACACTTCTTCTGGTTTTTATGCATTCTAAAGTTTCCAAAATAATCACCTCAAAAGCTTTCTCGGTAAAATGGTATCACAAACAGCATGGTTTGGCAATAGAACCCCAATTTGTATATTTATAGATTATAATTAATTTTTATCTGCAATTGACAGGGCGGCTTTATTGCACTAAAATGTAAATGTATACTTATGCTGAAAGGAAGTGACGATTAGTGGACACACCCGGAGGGTATAATAGCAAGCTTGAAAAACCGCCCGAACGAATTCACTGTCGTCATTCCCTCTTCCAAAAGGGATAGCTTTGTTTTGGGCTCTCTTTCAAACTTGATATTACCTTGACCGGCCATGAATATTTTTTACAGGCCGGATTTTTTGTTTTTTGGCGGAATATATTTTGTTTATGCTCTGTCTTTCCGTCAAAGCTATATCATGGATTGGGGGTAACCAAATTGGGGAGTTGCAGTTTGATTTTTTAAGTCTTATTGACCAGCGCAAATTTGCGCAGGCCAGAAATGAAATGATAGAAATGAACGTCGTCGACCTTGCCGAATATATCAGCGAGCTGGAAGACGACCCAAGAGTTATATTGCTTTTCCGTCTGCTGCCAAAAGAGATGTCGGCTGAGGTCTTCTCTTACCTCGAGCGCGAACAGCAGCAGCGCATCGTTGAATCGATATCCGATAAGGAGCTTGCCGGAATTCTTGACGAGCTGTTTCTTGACGATACGGTAGACTTTATAGATGAGATGCCCGCATCTATTGTAAAGCGTGTAATCAAGATGTCCGATCCCGACACACGCCGCATGATAAATCAGCTGCTGCGCTATCCCGATGAATCGGCAGGCAGCCTGATGACCATCGAGTATATGGAAGTGGACAGCGACTGGAACGTAAAGCGTGCTATCGACGCTGTTCGCCGCCAAAGCGAGGACAAGGAATCTTTAAACCTGCTTTTTGTCACCGATGATTCCCGCAGGCTGGAAGGAACTATCCGTCTGCGCGATGTTCTCTCCGCACCCGATGACGAAAAAATCGGCGATTTGATGGAAACCGACATAATTTCGGTAAAGACCCACGAAGATCAGGCCGAAGTCGCCGAGATGTTTAAAAAATATGACCTTGTCATGATGCCGGTTGTCGACAACGAAAACCGCCTTGTCGGCATCATCACCATCGACGACGTTGTGGACGTCATCGAAGAAGAGACCACCGAGGACATCTATAAAATGGCCGCTATGGAGCCTATCGAGGACAGCTATATGAGCACCGGTGCTTTCACCCTTGCTAAAAAGCGCGTTGTCTGGCTGCTTGTACTGATGCTTTCTTTGATACTGACCGGCATGATAATAAATAATTATAACTCGGCGCTTGCCACCAATGTTTTGCTGGCGGCGTTTATGCCGATGCTGATGGGTACCGGAGGCAACGCCGGAAGCCAGGCTTCGGTTTCGGTAATTCGTATCATCACGCTGGGCGAAGTTGAATTCAAGGATATCTTCTCGGTAATCTGGAAAGAATTCAGAGTAAGCCTCATTACCGGAAGCTGCGTTTCGCTGGTAAACTTTGCACGAATAATGCTGACCTATCACGATTTTGGTCTGGCTATCGTCGTTTCGATAACGCTGTTTATGGTCGTTATCGCCGCCGAGCTGGTCGGATGCTCGCTGCCGCTTATCGCAACAAAGCTTAATCTTGACCCTGCGCTGATGGCAAGTCCGCTTATCACTACCATCGTCGACGCGCTTTCGATGCTGGTATTCTTTAATGTCGCAATGCAGATACTGCCCGGAATGTGACGCACAAAATTTAACCCCAAGCCGTTTTGCGGCTTGGGGGTTTTGTTATTTATTGAACATTTCACGCAGCTTCAGCGCGTCTTTAAATTCGAATGAAGATTCCAAAGCTCCGCCTATCAGCCCGATAAGCTTGCCGTTTATCAATGCGCAGAAAATCGTTCCCAGCTTTACCCCTTCGAACTGTCCAAATCCGAAAAAGGCAAAGGACATCAAAATCCCCACCGCGCAGCTGATGCAGTCGTATACTGTTTTGACCTTTTCGATTTTAATACCACGGCTTAAAGAAATCTCTTTTACCACCAACTCGTAAGCTTCTGGCGCTATGTATGTATGGAAAAGGAAGGCTACTCCAATCGTTCCGAACAGCAAGCCCAACATGAACAAAACGGTGCGTATTATCACACCTTCGCTCGGAACTGCCCTTACCGCCCAGATCATGATATCAAGAGCAAATCCGTATATGACGGCGGTGACAAACGAAAAAAGATAGCTTTTCTTAAAATTTCGCATGATCGCCGTTAAAATCACTATCAGTATCGCCTGAAAAATGTACTCCGCCATGCCGAATGAAAATATCGGATAATGCTGAGACAGTTTAAGATGCAATAAATATGCCGGCGCCACCACCATCGACATTCCGAAATTTGCTTTTTCCATCAGCGCCGTTCCCAGCGCCAGAATAAATATTCCGATAAAATACGCCGCCTCGGTGAAACACACTTTTTTCGCTTTCATAATATACCTCCGGAATATATTACCGTTTGATACAGAAACGGAAAAAGATATGTTTTGTTATTCCCAGCTTTTCCAAATTTCGGGGCAATAGCCTACCGTCGCTTTTTTGCCGTTGCGCACTATCGGCGTTTTGATAAGCTTGGGATTGGATAGCATCTTTTGCTGCTTGTCCTCATCGTAGGCAAGGTATTTTACCAATGCGGCGTCGTTTGCCTTTTCGTCGAGCATAGCTTCAAGTCCGCCTACCGCACGCTTTACCGAATCGAATTCGCCGGCGCTCATGCCGTATTTGGGCAGGTCGATGGACTGAAATTTAATTCCTCGCTCTTTAAAATAGCGCTCCGCCTTTTTGGTATCAAAGCACTTTGATTTGCCGAATATCTGAATGTTCATTTTTTGTCCTCTTTTTTGTCGGTCTTTTTGAAAATCTTTCTGCTCATAATATAGTTTATCACTACCACAAGGGCGCTGTCCACTATTTTGGCAAGTGAACTGTCAAATCCGACAAAGGCAACCAGTATCCATATCATAAGCTGATCGATAAAAAGCGATAGCAGTCGGCTTGCCGCAAATTTAAAAAGCTCCTTTTTGCCGCTGTGCAGCGTTTTAAAGACATATTTTTTATCCAGCGTAAAGCTGACGATGACCGTCAACAGCCACGCCAGACCGTTACTTATCAGATAGTTTATCGAAAGCGCTTTGCTGCAGATGAAAAATGTCGCAAGGTTTACGACCGCTGCCGCTGTTCCTGCCAAAACATATCTTCCCGTTTCTTTTATAAAACTTTTAAAGCTGCGCATTTTATCACCTCCGCGGTTATTATGCACAGCACAGCGCTATAAAAAACGAAAGCCTGTGATAAATCACAGGCTTTTAGCATTATTTCTTAGATGTTCTGCAGCCGATAAACTTTGCGGAAGCAATTTCATTTTCGTTTTCGTCGGTTACCAAAACGCGGTATATACAGATTTTACTTCCCGATTTTTCGCAGACCGTTTTTGCGATAAGCTTTTGGCATATAGCGGGGTTCAGATAGGTTATCTGCCCTTCCAGCGTTACGGTAAGCGGCTGACCGACATTTGCTGCCACCGCAAAAGCAAAATCGGCAAGAGTGTAAATTGCACCGCCCATAACGACGCCGACTCCGTTTTTATGCTTATCTGAGACGGTAAGCGAGCAGACGGCGTTTTGTGGCTCGGCATACTCTATCACTATTCCGGTGGTTTCAATGGCATAGCCTTCATTTTTAAAAAACTCCTTTGCCTGCTGCAAGTAGTCCATCCAACACCCTCCTCTTGTCAAAAGACCCCATGCCGATGCACGGGGTCTTTAAAATCACTGCTCTTCATCAACAGTAGTGTCGATCGGTTCGATATAATCGGAGGTAGCAACCGAAAGATTTTTCTCTTTCAGGCGATCGGCTGCTTCTTCCTTGATAAGCGCATAGATAACGCCGAAGGTGGGCACGCCGATAAACATTCCGAGAATACCGAAAACTCCACCGAAAAACAGAATTGCAAATACAACCCAGAAAGCGGAAAGGCCTATCGAATCGCCAAGAATCATCGGTCCGATGATGTTGCCGTCGATCTGCTGCAATACTAATATAAACAGCAGGAAGATAAGGCCCTGAACGGGAGAAACGATGGCGATAAGGATAAAGCCAGGAACCGCGCCGACAAACGGTCCAAAATAGGGCAGTACGTTGGTGACGCCGACGATAAAGCTTACCAGCACCACATTAGGCATATTCATAACGCTTAAGCCCGCAAAGCAAAGCAGTCCGATTATTATCGAATCGATTATTTTGCCGGTGATAAATCCGCCGAACATGCCATGCGCCTTGCCGACTATATAAGCCGCACGGCGAACGCTGCGGTCGGGAAAGAAGGCAAACATCGTCTTTCTAAGCTGCGCCAGAAAACGCTCCTTTGCAAACAGCAGGTAGATCGAAACAATTACAGCAACAAAGGCGGTTATAATTCCGGAACTGAAATTCCATACCAATCCCAACAGTCTGGGCGCCGAAACAGCCATCCAATTGATAAGGTTCTGTATTCCGTTTCCGGCGTAATCGGTGATCTGATCAACATACTCGCGCGAAAGCAGCTCGGGCGGGATATGCTCAAGCAGGTAGGTGATGCTGTTTTCGACAAAGGAAACATAGGACTGAAGCTGAGTATAAAGGTTAGTGATGTTTACCAGCACCTTAGGTACTACGATAAGCATCATTATTATCAGCACAGTTATGGTGGCAAAGTAGGTCAACAGCATAGACAGTGCACGGCGGGAGGCAGGTTTGATTTTATCATAGCCGCGCACCTTATAAAGCCCCTTTTCGATAGCGACCATGATGGGATTGAGAAGATAGGCCACTACAAAGCCGTATATTATCGGCAAGACCGGACTGACAAGATCAGACACAAAGCTTCCGAATGCTTTAATGTCACTTAAAATCAGATAGAAAACTATGGATGCGGCCGCCACTAAAAAGGCATATATCGCTATGGTGGTGTATTTCCTGTTCCAATCGATCTTCAAATTGCCCACCGTCCTTTAAATTCAGTAATAATATCAATTAAATATACAAATAGTTATACCATTTCATCCCATTGGCTGTAGTATTCGTTCAGCTTTTCTTCAAGCTCTACTATTTCGTTTGAGATGGCGGTAAGCTGTTCGAAATCGGAGGATATTTCAGGCATTGAGAGTTGATTTTGCTTTTCCTCTATCAGCATTTCGGTCTCGGCGATATCCTTTTCCAGCTTTTCCAACTTTTTTGCCGCCGCAATTTCGGCGCTGCGCTGAGCTTTGGAGCGGTAATACTGCTGTTTCTGCTCTCCGGGCTGCTCCGCTTTTTTGCGGGATTCGTTCTTTTTCTCAAGTTCGCGCAGGTTAAGCTGCTCGGTCATCGCCTCAAATCCGTCGGTAAAGCTTTCAAGCTGTCCGTCCGCCATTCTTATGATGCGGGTAGGCAGGCGGGAAAGCAGATAGCGGTCGTGCGATACGATGATGAGGGTGCCTTCAAAATCCATAAGCGCCTGCTCCAGCGCCTCCTTGGCGGGGATGTCAAGGTGGTTGGTCGGCTCGTCCATCAGCATAAGGTTGCCGTGCTCAAGCATAAGCACGCCCAGCTTTATTCTGGCGCGCTCGCCGCCCGAAAGAACGCCGATGGTTTTAAATGCCTCTTCGCCGGTCAGCTGAAGATTGCCCAGCAGCGTACGCAGCTGGTGCTCGTTTAGCTGCGGGAACCTGTCCCAAAGCTCCATGAGTGCGGTTTTGTTGGAATGAAGTTCGGAGGAATCCTGCTCAAAGCTGGTCACCTTTACATTTCTTCCCCACTCTATTTTGCCCTTTCGGTGCATCAATTTGCCCGAAAGCGTTTTTAAAAGGGTGGATTTTCCCGCTCCGTTTTCGCCGATTATAGCAACACGCTCTCCGCGCTTTACATGTATCTCGGCGTTTTCAAGCAGTATCTTGCGGCTGCTTCCCTCGCCCACTGCTACTTCCAATCCGTTTACCATAAGTACATCCGAAACGGGACGCATTTTAGGCTCAAACTGCATCTTGGGCGGCTTGGGCGGAAGATAAGGCTTTTCGGCGACCTCGAGGTGCTCTATCATTCTCAATCTGCTTTTTGCGCTTTGAGAGGTGGAGGCTCTCGCCATGTTGCGATCGGCGTAATCCTGGAGGCGGGCAACCTCCATAGTGTAGCGCTCATATTCCTTTTCTATGCGCTCGAGGCGGTCGGCTCGAAGCTTTAAATATCCGCTGTAGGGTGCGGGATATCGCACCAGCGAAAGGTTTTCTATCTCCCAGGTGATGGAGGTAACTCTATCGAGGAAGTAACGGTCATGGCTTACCGTCAGTATCGCGCCTTTATAGCTTTTGAGGTAATCCTCCAGCCATGCCAGCATTTTAAAGTCAAGGTGGTTGGTCGCCTCGTCGAGGATAAGCAGATCGGGCTGTTCGACCAAAAGTTTTGCAAGCATCAATCGGGTACGCTCTCCACCAGACATGCTGTCGACGATAGTATTTCGGTCAAAACTGCCAAATCCCATACCGTTTAAAACGGTGTTTATTCTTACGTCGGCGCCGTATCCGTCAAGGCTGGCGAATTTAGCCTCAAGGCGGTGATATTCGTCCTCCAGCGCCTTATACTGCTCGCCGGAAGAATCGACAGAGGCCATCTTTTCGCCCGTTTCTCGCATAAGCTGTTCGGTTTGAAAAACCTCGCCCAGCGCGCGGCGCATCTCCTCATCGATGGTGGCTCCGCTTTGCAGTCCGCCGTTCTGGCGCAGATAGCCGATGCGGATACCTTCACGGCGGCCGATCTCACCCTCGTCCGCTTCGCCCGATGCGATGAGGTTCAAAAGGGTGGTTTTGCCCGCTCCGTTAGGTCCGATAAGGGCGATGCGGTCGTTATCGTTGATGTTGACGTTTATATGTTCAAATATGCGCTCGGCACCGAAGCTTTTGCCGACATCGCTTAATGTTACAAGCATTAAAATTCCTCGCTTAGGCAACAGTATTATATCTTAATTATAATAGCACAGACCGCTCAAAAAATAAATGTTTTTGCATCAAAACTATGCCATTATGCCGTAAACTGTGTTATTATAATCCCAAAGCAAGACACTTTTTAAAAGGCGGAAGGAGGATACGGCCGCATCGGCTGCCGTTAACTTGATTTGCTTAACAAAAATGATATTATCGAACTTAAAATTGAAAATATGACCAACGAGGGAAGCGGCGTCGGCAGACACGACGGCATTGCCGTATTTGTTCCCTATACCGCCCCCGGTGATGTTATAAAAGCACGCATCGTAAAAACCGCGGCACGATACTGCTTCGGCATTATTGAAGAGATGATTTCCCCCTCTTCGCTGCGCGGATGCGACGGCTGCAGCGCATTCGGCCGCTGCGGCAGCTGCTCGCTGCGCCATATCGCCTATGACGAGGAGCTTAAAATCAAAAACGGCTGGGTGCAGGACAATATGCGTCGAATCGGCGGGCTGGACGTTGAGCTTCCGCCTGCTTTGCCCTCGCCGAAGGTTGACCGCTATCGCAATAAGGCGGTTTACCCCATAAAACTGCAAAACGGCAAGCCGGTCATCGGTTTTTTTGCCAAACGCTCCCACAGAGTGGTCACCTGTGACGACTGCCTGCTGCATCCCGAATTTTTCGGCAACATATGCGATGCCGTAATGGAATGGATAACAAGCTGCAATGTCAGCATCTATGACGAGGTGGAGCACAAGGGACTGGTGCGCTCGCTGTTTATCCGCCACGCCGAAGCCGCCGGCAAAGCGATGGCCGTCATCATAGCAAACGGAAGCAAGCTTCCGCAGGAGCAGAAGCTTATCGAGCTTATCAGAGCAGCTGCGCCCTGCGTCAGCTCGATAATGCTGAACGTAAATACCGACAAGACCAACGTTCTGCTTGGAAAGCAGAGCCGTCTGCTTTGGGGCGATGAGTTTATCACCGACCGCCTTTGCGGACTGGATTTTTCGATATCTCCCCTCTCCTTCTATCAGGTCAACCGACTTGGCGCTGAGCAGCTTTACAACACCGCTGCCGACTTTGCCGAGCTTAGCGGCGGCGAAACGCTAATCGATCTTTACTGCGGTGCCGGAACTATCGGACTTTCGATGGCGCACAAGGTAAAGCAGCTTATCGGCGTCGAGATAGTTGCCCCCGCAGTTGAAAACGCAAAACAAAACGCTGCCCAGAACGGCATTTCCAACGCCAGATTTATCTGCGCCGATGCCGCCGATGCGGCGCTGCTGCTCGAAAAGGAAGGCATCAAGCCCGATGTGGTAATCGTTGACCCGCCCCGAAAGGGCTGCTCCCGCGGACTAATCGATACCATAGTAAGAATGGCGCCCGATAGGGTGGTAATGGTATCCTGTGACAGTGCCACCGCTGCAAGAGATACCGCTATATTTAATTCGCTTGGTTATCATCCCGTCAAGATTCAGGCGGCGGATATGTTCCCGAGGACCAATCATATAGAATGCGTGGTAAAGCTTTGCCGAGAAGGAGAGTAAAGTGAAATTAAAGGTTTCATGGATGATCCATCTTGTTATGCTGCTGACGGCTTTATATGCTGTCAGCTATTCGGTGTGCATTTTTTCGTTAATCGTGCTGTTTGATGGATTTGATACCTTTTCTCTCGCTGCCGTTTCGGGAATTTTCTCTCTTTGCCTGTTCGGTTACGGAGGATATTTCGCTTCAAAACGCATAGCGTTCCCACCTTTACGCACACTTTTCGCTTTCATTTTATTTTGCACCGCTTTTCCCGCTGTTCTGATATGGTTTGCCGAAACATCGGGCAGTAATATCGGCTGGATGCTTGATCTTCCCCACCGCTTTACAGCGCTTATGATGTTTAATACCCTTTTTGACAGTCCCAAATCCGCATTTGAAATATCTGTTTTGCAGCCGCTGGCGATTGCTTTTTCTCATTGTGCCATGATGGCCTGTTTTTCTTTGGGTATTTATTGGGGCAAAAAATGAAGGACAAATAATCAAAACATATATCCAGAAAGGAGCGCCCTGTGAAAATAGTCAGCTTTAAAACTCTTTTAGCGACAATATTTATCGGTATCCCGTTTTTGATCAGAGAAATAATGAAGCCGGACCGCTCGATAATCTGGATCTGCGTCTGGATCTATCTGATAGTAAACGGATTCAGATGCTCCTTTTCTCAAGAGGCTTATGACGCCGATGTAAAAAAAGCTAATGATACCAAAGCTTTGTACCGCAAAATATTCGGAAGATTCGCTCCCATTGCTCCGAATATCCCCATGATATTGCTTATATTGTGTGCTGTTATGGTTTATATTTTCCCCGTTACAAAGCTGCTGCGCATCATTACAGGAGTTGTATTTTTTCTGATCATTGCCTATGTACTTTGGTTTTGGTGGATAGTTCGGGAATATAAACACAAACAGCTTGAGCCTGACATCAAGGAGCAAAACGATGAAAAATAACTACAGCTTTTTTCAAAATGCCGACTGTGAATATTTTCCCTGTCACAAGGTCTCCGATACAGGCAGCTTCAACTGCCTGTTTTGCTATTGCCCGCTCTATGCGCTGGGGAAAAACTGCGGAGGTAATTTCAGCTATACCGAAAACGGCATAAAGGACTGCACCGACTGCCTAATCCCCCACCGCGAAGGCGGTTATCAATATGTCAACGACAAATTCCCGCAGATAGCGGAGCTTGCAAAGGAATAAATTATGAACGAAAAGATAAGACAAATCTGCAACGAAGAATCAAAATTTAAAATATTTCTGCTGTCTTTAGTGATAACAGGACTTTCCTACGGCATTTACAAAGGCATCCTTGACAATTTTCTCGCCGAAGTGGTGCTTATGGAAGAGGTCGACCGCGGTATTGCCGAATTTTTCAGAGAATCACCCGGCATCATTCTGATATTTATCCTTGCCGTTTTTTACACCATGTCAGCGGAATGGCTTTATAAAGCCGGCGCCGTAATAATGGTGGTCGGCATGGGCATGCACGCAATTTTGCCGCCCGAAAAGATATTTGCTGTGCTTGCGATATTCGTCTACTCTATCGGCGAGCACATTCAAATCGGCATGAAGAGCACCCTTTCGCTTAAATATGCCAAGCCCGGCTGCGGCGGCGCTGCGCTGGGTATGCAGACCTCCACCTATCAGATGGGCTTGCTCGCGGGTCATATTTTAGTCGTTGCAGCATTTTCAATTTTCGCACAAAATCAGCCGTTTACCGAGTTTTTCTGGCTGGCGACTGTATTGGCTGCGGTAAGCCTTATTTTTGCACTTAAAATCACCGGCAAA
>JAFQAX010000011.1 GCA_017399785.1 Oscillospiraceae bacterium
CTGTGTTGTCGCAGGCCGCTTTGCAAAGGATGCCCACCAGTGCGGAATCCTTTCCGCCGCTGTTGCCATAGACTATACCCGACGCACCGCTTTCTTTTAAAATATTGCGTACAAATTCGGTGCGTTTTTCAAATTCTTTTTGATAATCTCGCATTTTTAAAACCCCCGTTTGCTATTGTGCGGTTGAAGGTAACCGTTTCTATATGTGGTAGATTTCCGGCCTTCTGTCACGGAAAACCGGAATCGTGTTGCGGATATCGTTGAGTATCCGTACATCGCAGCAGGCGGAGATTATCTCCTCATTTTCTTCGGCAAAAGCAAGAACCTTTCCAAGCGGATCGACGATGGAGGCTCTGCCGCCAAAGACGGTATCTCCGGCTTTGCCGCAGGAATTGCAGCAGGCAACAAACATCTGGTTTTCGATGGCACGGGCAGTGACAAGGTTTTGGAGATGGAAAATACGCGCTGCCGGCCATTGAGAAACCACAAACATCATATCTATACCTTCGATACTGAGGGTGCGGGTCAATTCCGGAAAGCGCAGATCGTAACAGATGATAATACCGCACCGTACACCATCCAGTTCAAAGCGGCACAGATGGTCGCCATGGGAATAAAAATCGTTTTCTCCCATAGGAGAAAAAAGATGGATCTTATCATAGTCGGCAATACAGGAGCCGCTGCGGTCAAACACCATGGCAGTGTTGAACACCTTGGAGTTTTTGACATTGGACACCGAACCGGCTACTATGTTTACATGATATTCCTTAGCCAAACCTCCGATACGTGCCGTAACTTCTTTACCTTCCTTATCGCTCAAAGCGGTAAGGTTTTCTTTTGGGAAAAAGCCGGTGTTCAATGTTTCAGGAAGCACCAGTACGTCGGGCGATCCCTTCATAGCAGATCGTATGAGCTCCTCTGCATGCAGAAAATTCTCTCTCGGGCGACCGAACTGAATATCCATTTGCAAACAACATATTTTCATAGAATTCATTCCTTCTCCAACAGTTTGCAAAGGCGGTCTGCCGCTTCCTTGGTATCTTCGGGACTGCCGAATGCGGAAAAACGAAAATAACCTTTGCCGCACTCTCCGAAACCGTCTCCGGGTATGCCGACTACCTGTATCTCGTTGATAAGATAGTCAAAAAACTCCCATCCGCTCATACCGTCAGGACACTTCATCCATATATAGGGCGAGTTTGTTCCGCCGCAATACCAAACCCCGACTTTGTCGAGCGCTTTGGTAAAAGCGGCGGCATTTTCTTTATATACCCTGATGTTTTTCCTGATCTGATTTTGACCCTCGGCGGTAAAAACAGCGGCTGCGCCTTTCTGAAGGATGTAGGATATACCGTTGGTTCTGGTCTCACGATTTCGGGACCACATTTCATTCAGGTTCATACCGCCACGCACCAGATCATGCGGTACAACGGTGTAACCCAGCCGTGTTCCGGTAAATCCTGCGGTTTTGGAAAGGGAGCATATTTCGATGGCGCATCGGTTGGCCCCATCCAGTTCAAAAATGCTGTGCGGCAATGAGGCGTCCTCAATAAATATCTCATAAGCCGCATCAAAGAGTATTACTGCACCTATCTCATTTGCAAAATCGATCCACTCCTGCAGCTGGTGTTTGTTATACGCCGCGCCGGTGGGGTTGTTGGGAGAGCAGATGTAGATAATGTCTGCTGCTGTGTTATTATCCGGCATAGGCAGAAAGCCGTTTTCTTCATTTGCGTTTAGGTGGACGATGTTTCTGCCTGCAAGTATGTTTGTATCCACATATTCCGGATAGGCGGGTTCGATGACCATAACGGTGTTATCCTGATCGAACAGTTCCAGAATGTCGCCCAGGTCATCGCAGGCACCGCTGGAAACAAATATTTCATTTTCAGATACCTTTGCGCCCATGCTGCGGTAATATCCCGCGATGGCCGCACGCAGAAAGGGCGCGCCTGCCTCGGGCATATAGCCGTGAAAGCTGGCAGGGTGGGCCTGATCATCTACAGCATTGTGCAGAGCTTGTATAACAGCGTCGCACAGCGGAAGTGAAACATCGCCTACGCCCATGCGGAGCACCTTTTTATCCGGATTTGCAGCCAGATACTCGTTGGTTTTGCGGTAAATGGTATTGAAAAGATAGCTGTCCTTCAATTGGGAGTATCGTATATTTGGCTTTAACATAGCTCGGTTTCTCCTTCATATACAGTTTCGGCAGGTCCCGTCATAGTCACAAAATTATCGGGGGACACCTGAATATCAAGCGTTCCACCGTCCAGATGGACCGAAATCGGGGTATCGCAGCGGCAGAAGTGCTTTGTTACTGCCGCCGCTGCACTGGCGGAGGCGCCGGTTCCGCAGGCCATGGTAACTCCGCTGCCGCGTTCCCACACACGCATCCGCAGCTCATTTTCCGAAATAGGCTGCACAAATTCCACGTTTACGCCATCGGGAAATGCTTGGTGGTGTTCAAGCTGAGGGCCGAGGGTAGTCAGCGGAGCTTTATCGATATCTTCAACAAATATCACCGCATGGGGGTTTCCTACCGAAACAGGAGTGCAAATAACAGTTTCATCGCTCACTGAAAGGGTGATATCTTCTGAAATAACCGCCTTTCCCATTTCTACCGTGACATTTTTTACCTTTCCGCCCTGCAGCTGTAGACGAATAAAGCGGATGCCGGACAGAGTTTCAATACTTAGCTGCTTTTTGTCGGTATAACCTTTATCGTACAGATATTTTCCCACGCAGCGGATTCCGTTTCCGCACATTTTGGCTTCGCTTCCGTCGGCGTTAAAGATGCGCATTTTAAAGTCGGCTTTTTGAGAATGAGAGATGCATATTATTCCATCCGAACCGGCACCAAAGTGCCTGTCTGAAAGTTTTATGGCAATATCTGACGGGTTTTTCGGTTCGCCAAATATATAAAGATAGTCGTTGCCAAGTCCGTGCATTTTGGTAAAGTGCATCTTTTTCCCTCCTTATGTGTCAATGGTGGAAATGCCGATGGTAACTTCCTCCAGCACATCCAGCAGCACCTTTACAGTATCCAGCGAGGTAAGCATGGTGATATTGTTTTCAGCCGCACATCGGCGGATCAATGCGCCATCCTTAAAATGTACGCCCGAAAGAATGGCACGGGTGTTGATGACATAGCTGACATATCCTGCGCGTATCGAGTCCAGAATTTCCTCGCTGCCCTCGCTTAATTTGCGGCGAAGTCTTGTGCGGATGCCATGTTTTTTAAGAAATGCGGCTGTCATCGAGGTAGCCTCGATATTGAAGCCCATATCATAAAAACGGCGCACCAGCGGAAGTGCCTCCTCTTTATCCTCATCGGCAAGGGTGACTATAACGGTGCCGTAATTCTGCAGCTTGATGCCGGAGGCTACCATCGCCTTATACATGGCGCGATGGAGCTTGGCATCATAGCCTATGGCTTCACCTGTGGATTTCATCTCGGGGGAGAGATAGGCATCCATACCGTGCAGCTTGGAGAAGGAAAAGGCGGGAACTTTGACATAATAGCGCTGTTTTTCTTTAGGGTACCGTTCGGTGATGCCCTGTTCACGCAGACTTTTGCCGAGTATCGCAAGGGTGGCGATGTCGGCAAGGCTGTATCCGGTGGCCTTGGAAAGAAAAGGAACCGTTCTGGAGGAACGGGGATTGACCTCGATGATATAGACGTCATCATGTTCATCCACGATAAACTGAATATTGAACAGCCCGATGATGCCGATACCCAGTCCCAGCTTTTCGGTGTAATCAAGAATGGTGCGCTTTACCTTTTCTGATATACTGAAGGTGGGATAAACGCTGATGGAATCGCCCGAATGTATTCCGGTGCGCTCTACCAGCTCCATTATTCCGGGGACAAATACCTTTTTTCCGTCGCAGATGGCGTCTACCTCGACCTCTTTTCCGCAGATATATTTGTCCACCAGCACCGGCTTATCTTTATCGATCTCCACGGCGGTCTTGAGATAATGCCGCAGATGCTCCTCTTTGGCCACTATCTGCATGGCTCTGCCGCCAAGCACAAAGCTCGGGCGCACCAAAACGGGATAGCCTATCTCGGCGGCAGCCCGGATACCCTCC
Organism: Oscillospiraceae bacterium; assembly: GCA_017399785.1. Lineage (GTDB taxonomy): Bacteria > Bacillota > Clostridia > Oscillospirales > Ruminococcaceae > Yanshouia. The sequence continues at coordinate 4,096 of JAFQAX010000011.1, forward strand.
TCGATGTTGGTCACCGCACGTCCTTTTGGCTGCGGGATGCCCAGATCGGAGAGTAGCTTTTCAAAAGCGTCGCGGTTTTCGGCACGTTCGATGGCGTCGCAATCGGTGCCGATGATGTTGACACCTCGCTCGCTTAGCGGGGCTGCCAAATTGATTGCCGTCTGTCCACCCAAGGTGGCGATAACTCCTTCGGGATGCTCAAGGTTTATAACGTTCATTACGTCCTCGATACAGAGCGGCTCGAAATAGAGTTTGTCTGAGCAGGTGTAGTCGGTGGATACCGTTTCGGGGTTGTTGTTTATTATTATCGCCTGGTATCCCGCCGATTTGATGGTTTGTACCGCATGGACGGTGGAATAATCAAACTCAACGCCTTGACCGATGCGGATAGGTCCTGAGCCGAGAACAACGATTTTTTTCTTATCCGATACGACCGACTCGTTTTCCTCTTCATAGGTGGAGTAGAAATAAGGGATATAGCTGTCAAACTCGGAAGCGCAGCTGTCTATCATCTTATATACAGGGGTGATACCGTGCTTCTGACGCAGATTGTATACCTCTATTTCAGTCATGTCCCAAAAATGAGCGACAGTGCAGTCGGCAAATCCCATTCGTTTTGCTTGGCGCAGCAGAGCGATATCACCGATATGAGCGGCGAGCTGCTGCTCTGTTTTTATGATGCGGTGAATACCGTGGATAAAAAACAGATCTATACAGGAAGCAGTCGCAATTTGTTCACCGCTGCATCCCAAACGCAGCAGCTGAGCAATGGCGCAGATGCGGTCGTCGGTTGCGGTGCGGATATATTCCAGAAGTTCGCTCTGATGCATTTTGTCAAATTTGCTGCTGTAAAGGTGGTGAAGTCCGGTTTCGAGCGAGCGGATGCCTTTCAGCAAACTTTCTTCAAAGGTACGTCCGATGCTCATCGCCTCTCCGGTGGCCTTCATCTGGGTGCCCAAAGAATTATCGGCATCGGTAAACTTGTCAAACGGAAATCGCGGAAGCTTGGTGACAACATAATCCAGCGCAGGCTCAAAGGAAGCGGGTGTATTGGCAAGGGGTATCTCATCTAACGTCATACCGACGCCGATTTTTGCCGAGACACGAGCGATGGGGTATCCGCTGGCTTTGGAAGCCAGCGCCGAGGAGCGGGAAACACGGGGATTTACCTCAATGAGATAGTATTGGAATGAATTAGGGTCAAGGGCAAACTGTACGTTGCAGCCGCCCTCTATCTCCAACGCACGGATGATTTTCAGGGCGCTGTCGCGCAGCATATGATATTCCCTGTTGGTCAGTGTTTGAGAAGGACACACCACGATCGAATCGCCGGTGTGCACACCAACGGGGTCAAGATTTTCCATGTTGCAGATGGTGATGGCGGTGTCGTTTTTGTCGCGCATCACCTCATATTCGATCTCTTTGAAGCCTTTTATGCTTTTTTCGATAAGCACCTGATTTACAGGAGAAAGAGAAAGTCCGTTTTTCAAAAGCGGCAGCAGCTCGGCCTCGTTATCCGCAAACCCGCCGCCGGTTCCGCCCAGCGTAAAGGCGGGACGAAGCACAACGGGGTATCCTATCTTTTCGGCGACTTCAATGCCCTGTTCTATCGAGCCTGCAATGTCGGAGGGCAGAACCGGCTCTCCAAGGCTTTCGCACAGCTCCTTGAACTTTTCTCTGTCCTCGGCACGTTCAATGCTGGCACTTTTGGTTCCCAATAGCTCAACACGGCATTCTGCCAGCACTCCTTTGCGCTCCAACTGCATGGCAAGGTTAAGTCCGGTCTGACCGCCGATGCCGGGCAGAATGGCATCGGGACGCTCATAACGGACTATCTTTGCGATATACTCCAATGTCAGCGGCTCCATATAGACCTTATCGGCGATGGAGGTATCGGTCATGATGGTGGCGGGATTTGAGTTGCAGAGCACCACTTCATACCCCTCTTCCTTGAGGGCGAGGCAGGCCTGCGTTCCGGCATAGTCGAACTCCGCTGCCTGTCCGATCACGATGGGCCCCGAGCCGATGACCAGTATCTTTTTGATGTCGGTTCTCTTAGGCATTGTGCTTTTCCTCCTCCATCCATTTAATGAAACGGTCAAACAGATATCCGCTGTCCTGCGGACCTGGAGCGCTTTCGGGATGATACTGCACGCTGAACACCTTGTCCTTTTCGCACTGTGCTCCTTCGACAGTTTGGTCCAACAGGTTGATATGGGTAGCGGTAAGTTCCGTATTTTCCAGGCTGTCTGCATCCACAGCATAGGAATGGTTCTGAGAGGTTATCTCAATTTTTCCGGTAAGAAGATTCTTTACGGGATGGTTGCCGCCGCGGTGACCGAATTTAAGCTTATATGTCTTTGCACCGTAAGCGAGAGAAATTATTTGATGTCCGAGACAGATGCCGAAAATCGGCAATTTTCCACGCAGAAGACGGACAGTCTCGATAACGGTCTGCAGATCGGCGGGATCACCCGGGCCGTTGGAAAGGAATACCCCATCAGGGCGAAGAGCCAGTATTTCTTCCGCCGAAGTGTTCCACGGGACTGTAGTTACGCTGCAGCCGCGACGGTTAAGAGAGCGGATAATATTTCGCTTTATGCCGCAGTCGATGGCGACGATGTGATGATTTTCGGTCGAAGCGGGGAAAAGACGTTTCTGTCTGCAGCTGACCTGTGCGACCAAATCACGGGGTATCTCGCTTTCCGAAAGAATGCGCAAACATTCATCCAACGGTGTCGTCTCATCGGTGATAAGAACCTTTTGGCTGCCGTGATCGCGTATACAGCGGGTCAGCTTACGGGTGTCGATTCCGTACACGCCCGGAATATGATACTTTTTCATAATTTCGGAAAGGGTGTCAACGCTGCGGAAATTAGAGGGGGTATCGTTATATTCTCTTACTATCATGGCACCAATGGTCGGGATCAAAGTTTCATAGTCATCTTTTGCCATGCCGTAATTGCCTATCAGCGGATAGGTCATCACCACTGCCTGACAGGTATAAGAGGGGTCGGAAAGTATCTCCTGATAACCCACCATTGAAGTGTTGAACACTATCTCGCAGACTCTGTTTCCGGTCGCTTCGCCAAAGGCAAAACCGGTATATTGCTGTCCGTCCTCCAGCACGATTTTTCTCTTTTGAGCCTCCACTGTGATGGCACCTCATTTCTTCGCTTGAGAAAGCTTTTGTTCAAATCGGTTTTTATGATTATCTTGCGGAATAGCCGTAGGATAATTGCCGTCAAAGCAGGCGCTGCAATATCCGCTTCCGCAGGTAAGCGACCCCAGTTCCCAAACCGGAAAATAACCAAGACTGTCTGCTCCTATTATTTTTGCTATTTCATTTATGCTGTGTTTGCAGGCAATCAGATGTTCTTTGGAATCGATGTCGGTTCCGTAATAGCAGGGATTGAGAAAGGGCGGAGCCGATATACGCATATGGATCTCACGGGCGCCTGCCTCACGCAGAAGCTTTACTATCCTTCCGCTTGTGGTTCCGCGCACGATGGAGTCATCGACAAGAACCACACGTTTTCCATTCACACATTGTTCTACCGCTGAAAGCTTTATCTTTACCTGATCCATTCTTGAGCTTTGCCCCGGAGAGATAAAAGTTCTGCCTATATACTTATTTTTTATAAGCCCCATACCGTAAGGGATACCGGATTGCTGGCTGAATCCCAAAGCGGCATCTAATCCCGAATCCGGCACACCGATGACGATATCGGCGTCGACCGGATGGGTTTTAGCCAGTATGCGGCCGGCTTCTATCCTCGATTTCTGAACCGATATGCCGTCGATGACCGAATCGGGTCTTGCAAAATAGATATACTCAAATACACAAAGCTTTTTGGGACGTTTTCCGCAGTGCTCTTTTCGCGAGATGGTACCGTCCTTGGTGAAAAGCAATATTTCACCGGGTTCTACATCTCTGATAAAATCGGCGCCGACTGCTTTAAGGGCGCAGCTTTCTGATGCGACTACCACTGTGCCGTCCGGCGTTTTTCCAAAGCAAAGCGGTCTGAATCCGTATGGATCTCTTGCACAAAGCAGCTTCTGCGGCGACATCAACACCAGTGAATAAGCGCCCTCCAGTATCTCCATGGAAGCGCTCAAAGCGTCTTCGATAGATGAGGTCTTGAGCCGCTGCTGCGTGATTATATATGCTATGGTTTCGGTGTCGCTGGTGGTATGAAAAATCGCTCCGTTGAGCTCCAGCTCATCGCGCAGCTCGGCTGCGTTGCTGAGATTTCCGTTGTGTGCCAGCGCCATATGACCTTTCTGATGATTGACTTCAACCGGCTGACAGTTGCTGCGGTTATTCCCGCCGGTGGTGCCGTAACGCACATGTCCCACCGCCATATTTCCCTTGGGCAGAAGGGAAAGGCTTTGGGGGGAAAACACATCGCTAACCAGTCCCAGATCCTTTTGCGATACAAAAATGCCGTCATCGTTTACCACTATGCCGCAACTTTCCTGTCCGCGATGCTGCAGGGCATAAAGTCCGTAATAGCAGATACCGGCAACGTCGGCAGAAGTCGGCGAAAATACACCGAACACGCCACATTCTTCGTGAATGCTCATATAGCTCCTCCTTCAGAACGTTCCAAGGCCGCTTTAATAAAGCCTTTAAATAACGGATGAGGGCGGTTGGGCCTGCTTTTAAATTCCGGATGATACTGTACTCCTACATAAAAGGGGCGATCGGTGATCTCCACCGTTTCCACCAGCCGACCGTCAGGGGAAAGACCGCTCAGCGTCAGTCCGTGCTTTGTCAAAAGTTCCCGATAGCTGTTGTTCAGCTCATAACGGTGGCGGTGTCTTTCATGTATGACCTCATCACGGTAGCAGCTCATCATAGTCGTGTCAGGCTGTATGACACAGGGATAAGAGCCGAGCCGCAGCGTACCGCCCTTATCGATAGAATCGTTCTGACCCGGCATAAAGTCTATAACCTTGTGGCGGCAATGCTCATCAAATTCGCCGGAATTGGCGGCGGGAAGTCCGACCACGCTGCGTGCATATTCAATAACAGCTATCTGCATACCAAGGCAGATGCCGAAAAAGGGAACACTGTTTTCTCTGGCATATTTTACGGCAAGTATCATTCCTTCTATTCCGCGGCTGCCAAAGCCTCCGGGAACAAGGATGCCGTCTAAACCGGAAAGCTTTTCATTTATATTTTCTTCTGTCAGTTGTTCAGAATCTATCCAGTGTATTTTCACATGGGTATTATGGTGATATCCTGCATGGCGCAATGCCTCAGCGACCGAAAGGTAAGCATCGTGCAGTCCGACATATTTGCCCACCAATCCTATTTGCACGGTATAGGGGCGATCTTTGATGCAGCGTACCATTTCTTTCCACTCGGTCAGATCAGGCTGCGGAGCGTTTATCCCCAGTTCCCGGCAGACAACATCGGAAAAACGGGATTTTTCCAGCATCAGCGGAGCTTCATAAAGATTGGGAAGGGTTATATTTTCTATAACGCAGTCCGGCTTAACGTTGCAGAAGAGCGAGATTTTATCAAAAATCGATTTTTCAAGCGGGCGGTCGCATCTAAGCACAATAATATCCGGATTGATGCCCATACCCAGCAGTTCCTTGACGGAATGTTGAGTGGGCTTGGATTTATGCTCGTCCGACCCCTGCAGATAGGGGACCAGCGTCACATGGATGAACAGACTGTTTTCGCGGCCGACTTCCAAAGATATCTGCCGTACGGCTTCGATAAAAGGCTGCGATTCGATGTCGCCGATAGTACCGCCGATCTCGGTGATGACCACATCGGCGCCTGTCTTTTTGCCGACACGATAGACAAACTCCTTTATTTCATTGGTGATGTGTGGAATAACCTGCACCGTAGAACCGAGATATTCTCCGCGGCGCTCTTTGTTTAAAACGTTCCAGTAGACCTTTCCGGTGGTGAGGTTGGAATACTGATTGAGATCTTCGTCGATAAACCGCTCATAGTGACCGAGATCGAGATCGGTCTCGGCGCCATCCTCGGTAACAAATACTTCGCCGTGCTGATAGGGACTCATGGTACCCGGATCAACGTTGATATACGGGTCAAGTTTTTGCGCGGCAACCTTCAGTCCTCTGGATTTGAGCAGCCTGCCCAATGATGCCGCCGTTATGCCTTTGCCAAGTCCCGAAACAACGCCTCCGGTAACAAAAATATACTTTGTCATGGTGCTGCCTCTCATTCCCATTCCACCGTTGCCGGAGGTTTGCTTGTTATGTCGTATACAACTCTAGTAATGCCGCGTACTTCGTTTGTTATTCTGCTGCTTACACACTCCAGTATGCCGTATGGCAGCTGTGTCCATTCCGCTGTCATGAAATCGTCGGTGGTGACGGCACGCAGTGCCACGGTATATCCGTAGGTTCTCGCATCGCCCATTACTCCGACGCTTCTAAGATCTGTAAGCACCGCGAAATACTGGCTGACAGCAAGTGTATCGCCGGCACGCTCCAGTTCCTGACGGAAGATAGCGTCTGCCTCTCGCAGCAGGGCCAGCTTTTCAGCGGTGACCTCTCCGATGACCCTTACCGCAAGACCGGGACCGGGGAAAGGCTGACGCCATACCAGCTCGCAGGGCAGTCCCAGCTTTTCTCCGACTTTGCGTACCTCGTCCTTAAACAGCTCCCGCAGCGGTTCAACTATTTCGTCAAAAGCGATCACATCGGGAAGGCCTCCTACATTGTGATGACTTTTGATAACGGCAGAATCTCCGCTGCCGCTTTCGATAACGTCGGGATAGATAGTACCCTGCGCCAGCACGTCAATTCTGCCAAGCTGCCCGGCGATATCCTCAAAGACGCGGATAAATTCTTCTCCGATAATGCGTCGCTTCTGTTCAGGATCGGTGACACCTGAAAGCTTTTGCAAAAACCTCTTCTCGGCGTTTACACGAATCAGCTCGATGCCGAACCTGTCGCGGAAGGTCTGTTCCACAAAGTCTCCCTCATTCTTTCGAAGCAAACCGTGATCCACAAATACGCAGACAAGGTTATCTCCGACAGCTTTGTGCAGCAGAGCGGCAGCTACCGAGGAATCCACACCGCCGGAGAGTGCCAGCAGAACACGTTTACCTTTAAGCTTTCTGCTGTATTCGTCGACCGAACGCTCGATGAAATCATCCATGCTCCATTCTCCGATGCAGCCGCAGATTCCGAAAAGGAAATTGCTTAGCATTTGGTTTCCGTATTCGGTGTGGGTAACCTCAGGATGAAACTGGACGGCATAAAGCTTTCTGCTTTCATCCGCCATTGCGGCGCAGGGACAATTATCGGTATATGCAATTGTTGAAAATCCGTTTGGATTATTCAGTATGAAATCGGTATGGCTCATCCAACAAAACTGCTCCGACGGGGTATCTTTGAATAAAATACTGTCAAGCGTGTGCAGTGCTGTTTTTCCGTATTCGCTGCTGTCTTCCGCGGAGCAAACAGTGCCGCCTGCCATATAAGCTATCAGCTGGGCGCCGTAGCAGATGCCCAGAACAGGTATTCCAAGATTTAATACGGCGGGATCAAAGTGCGGAGCCGAAGCGTCATAAACGCTGTTGGGACCTCCGGTGAAAACGATGCCTTTGTAACCGGCTGCTTTTATCTCCTGAACAGTGATTTTACTGTAAGACTTTATTTCGGCGTAAACATGCAGCTCTCTGATACGTCGGGCGATAAGCTGGTTATACTGACCGCCGAAATCCAGCACAAGAATCTTTTCATCCATCGTTTTTCTCCCCTTACAGTTCGATTTGTGCACTTTGCCGCTTGATATCGGAGATGAGCGGAGCTGCTTTTTCAACAAAATGCTCCACCTGTTCGGCACATCTGCCGATATAAAGCTCAGGCTGCATGATGCTTTCAATATCTTCTTCGCTAAGCCCGAATTGCTTTTCGTTTGCCAGTCTTTCCAATAAATCGCACTCGCCGCCTTGTTTCATAACTGCGGTCGCTTCCATCGAGCAGCGACGGATGATCTCATGCAGCTGCTGGCGGTCACCTCCACGCTTGACGGCCTCCATCAAAAGATTTTCGGTCGCAATAAAGGGCAGATAATCTCTGACCGCCTTTGCGGCTATCTTTTCATTGACATGCAGTCCGTCGGTAACGTTTTGTGCCAGACGAAGAATCGCATCTGCACACAAAAAGCCCTCCGGCAGCGAAATACGACGGTTTGCCGAATCGTCCAGAGTGCGTTCCAGCCATTGGACCGAAGCGGTCATGGCTGCGTTGATTGAATCAACCATCAGGTATCGTGAAAGTGAACAGATGCGTTCGCTGCGCATGGGATTGCGCTTATAGGCCATAGCGGATGAACCTATCTGATGCTGTTCAAACGGTTCTTCAATTTGGCGGTCGTGCTGCAAAAGACGTATATCGTTTGCCATACGACAGCAGCTTTGTGCTATGGAAGAAAGACAGTTCAAAATGCGGCTGTCGACCTTGCGGGGATAGGTTTGACCGCATACATCAAACAGGCTGTCAAAGCCAAAGTCATCCGCGATCATGCGGTTCATGCTGTCAATTTTGTCGGTATCTCCGCAAAACAGCTCGATAAAGCTTGCCTCGGTGCCGGTGGTGCCGCGGCATCCAAGAAATTTGAGGTTTTGCAGCACAAAATCAAGCTCCTCCAGATCGGTGATAAAATCCTGCATCCAGAGAGCGGCACGCTTGCCCACCGTGACCGGCTGCGCCGGCTGATAGTGGGTATAACCCAGTGCAGGGGTTGACGCATAGCGCTTGGCGAAGTCTGCCAGATTTGCTATCACCTTTATCAGCTCTCCGCGCAGATAGAAAAGACCGTCGCGGTAAATAACCAGGTCGGCATTATCGGTGACATAGCAGCTGGTAGCGCCCAGATGTATAATTCCGGCAGCCGACGGAGCAGCTTTTCCAAAGGCATATATGTGTGCCATCACATCATGGCGCACCTCTTTTTCTCTTTGACGCACGCAGTCGTAGTCAATATCTTTGATATGAGCCTCCATCTCAGATATCTGCTCTGCGGTGATGGGAAGCCCCAGTCTGTATTGCGCCTTTGCCAGCGATACCCACAGTCTTCGCCAGGTTTGATATCGGGTATCGGAAGAGAATAATTTAAGCATAAACGGAGAAGCGTATCGGGAAGATAACGGCGATTGGTATTGATCTGTCATATTATCCTGCTCACTTTCTGATAATGATGCTGTCACGTTCGGGTCCGACCGAAATATAGGTGATGGGACATCCTATAGCCTGTTCGATGAAGAGAACATAATCCTGCGCCGCTTTAGGCAGCTCTTCCCATTTGCGTGCATCTGATATATCGCAATGCCATCCTTCAAGATAGCTGATCACAGGCTTCGCCTCTCTAAGCGCATAGGGGAAAGGGAAACAGTCGGCAGCTGTTCCGTCTGCAAGCTGATAATGAGTGCATACCGGGATTTTTTCCATATAGCTGAGAACGTCCAGCTTGGTCAGCGCTATCTCGGTAGCCGACTGCAGTTCTGTTCCGTATCGGGTAGCCACAAGGTCGATGGGGCCTACACGGCGGGGACGTCCTGTTTTGGCGCCGTATTCGGCTCCCGCCTCACGCAGTTCTTCGGCATCTTTTCCGAACATCTCGCAGACGAAAGGTCCTTCACCCACACAGGTGGAATAGGCTTTAACAACTCCAACCACGTCGGTGATTTGGGCAGAAGGCAGCCCTGCGCCGATGGGGGCGTAGGCCGCAAGAGTGTTGGAGGATGTGGTGTAGGGATGGATACCGTAATCAATATCTCGAAGAGCACCAAGCTGCGCTTCAAACAGGATGTTCTTTTTGCTTTGCTGAGCGTCCTTCAAAAAGGCGCCGGTATCGCAGATAAAAGGCTTGATTTTGCTGCAATATACATTTAGCCAGCATTCAAGCATATCCATTGTGTAAGGCTTGGCGTTATATACCTTGGTGAGAATAAGGTTTTTCCATTCCAGCAAGTCGCTAAGATGAGCATACAGCTCATCAGGATAAAACAATTCTCCCGCCAGAATGGTTTTCTTTTGATATTTATCGGAATAAAACGGCGCAATACCTTGTTTGGTAGAGCCGTATTTCTTATCTGCAAGTCGCTGCTCCTCCAGCTCGTCCATATCTCTGTGCCATGGAAGAAGCAGCGAAGCCCTGTCGCTTATTTTGAGATTGTCGGGATTGATAAAAACACCCTTTTGAGCAAGCTGCTGAATTTCTTCCCAAAGATTTTCGGGATCAAGCGCTACGCCGTTTCCCAAGATATTGACAACTCCCTTTCGAAAGATGCCGGAGGGCAGCAGATGCAGCGCAAATTTGCCGTACTCATTGATGACGGTATGACCGGCATTTCCGCCGCCCTGATAACGGACTACAACGTCGTAATTTTCGGTGAGAAGGTCTACCATGCGCCCCTTTCCTTCGTCACCCCAGTTGATGCCTACGATAGCGCAGTTTTTCATAACTTTCCTCCGTTCATATCTTTTCAAGCAGACGCCGCATCACCTCGGAGTAGGCGTCCTCAACTCCGCCCAGGTCGCGGCGGAAGCGATCTTTATCAAGCTTTTCACCGGTTTGGGAATCCCAAAGTCGGCAGGTGTCGGGGCTTATCTCATCGGCAAGAATAATGCTTCCATCGGGCAGACGGCCAAATTCCAGTTTGAAATCCACCAAAATGACTCCACACTCCGCCCAAAATTCCTTTAGCAGTGTGTTTATGCCAAAGGCATATTTTTTGATGAGTTCAATTTCTTCTGCGGAAGCAAACTTCATGGCTCTGGCGTGATATTCGTCCATCAGCGGATCGCCGAGGTCGTCGTTTTTATAGGAAAACTCAATGGTCGGAGATTCGAACGCAATGCCTTCCTCCACGCCGTACCGCTTTGAAAAGGAGCCTGCGGCGATATTGCGCACAATGACCTCCAAAGGAACGATGGATACACATTTGACCAATGTTTCACGCTCGGAAAGTTCCTTTACAAAATGCGTTGGGATACCTGCCTGCTCCAGCCGCTGCATCAGCAGATTGCTCATTTTATTATTGATAATACCTTTGCCGACTATGGTGCCTTTTTTGAGTCCGTTAAAAGCGGTGGCATCATCCTTATAGCAAACGATCAGGTATTCGGGATCATCGGCGGCAAACACCTTTTTTGCCTTGCCTTCATATAAAAGAGCTCCTTTTGTCATGTGATTTCCTCCAAATCTTTAGCCGGATCACTTCTCGGCGAGAATATCTTTTAAAAGCTTATTAATAAGCTGAGGATTTGCTCTTCCTTTGGAATAACGCATTACCTGGCCGACGATAAATCCCACAGCTTTATCCTTTCCGGATTTTATTTCTTTAACCGCCTGAGGATTTTCCTCGATCACCTTTTCAACAAACGCCATGACGGCCGCTTCATCATTAATCTGAAGCAGCCCTTTTTCTTTTGCTATATTTTCGGGATCACGGGGACGGTCGAACATTTCTTCTATTACTGCTTTGGCGGCGCTGCTGCTTAAGCTTCCTTTTTCTGTCATTTGTATCGTTTTGGCGAGATATTCCGCGCAAAACGGTATTTCTTCCGTTCCCTTTTTACGCAAAAGCTTTGGTATTTCGCCGATGAGCCAGTTGGCGGCAAGCTTGGGAGAAGCTCCGTTGCCGACGGTATCCTCGAAATAGTCGGAGATCTTTTTGGAAGATACCAGCTGAGCTGCATCGGCATCGGACAAGCCGTATTTTGAAAGGTATTTCTTTTTCCTTGAATCGGGCAGCTCGGGCAAGCTGTTTTTTATGCGGGATACCCATTGTCTGTCAATGACTATCGGAACAAGATCGGGCTCGGGAAAATAGCGGTAATCGTGAGCCTGCTCCTTGGAGCGCATATCAAAGCTTTGATTTTTGACGTCATCCCATCTTCTTGTTGCACGTATTACAGTCTTTCCGGCTTCCAGCAGATCGATCTGGCGTTCACTTTCGCTTTCTATCGCACGGACAGCCGCGCTGAATGAGTTGATATTTTTCATCTCGGTGCGTACGCCAAGCTGCTGCTGACCTGCAGGACGCACCGAAATATTTACGTCGCAGCGCAGCGAACCCTCCTGCATTTTGCAGTCGGATATTTCAAGATACTCCAGTATTGATTTAACCGTTTCCAGAAAACATTTTGCTTCTTTGGCAGAACGCAGGTCAGGTTCGGTTACTATCTCGATAAGCGGTACTCCGCAGCGGTTATAATCGACAAGGGTGTATCCTCGAAGATCATCGTGTATCAGTTTTCCGGCATCCTCCTCGATGTGGATGCGGGTGATACCGATTTTTTTAGGGCCGTTTTCCGAGGCTATTTCCAAATATCCGTTTTGGCAGACAGGCTGATCGAACTGTGAGGTTTGATAGGATTTGGGCAAATCGGGGTAAAAGTAATTTTTTCGGTCCTGCTTTCCGTATTCGGTTATGCTGCAGTTCATGGCAAGGCCCGCCATGACGGCGTAATCGACCACCTTTTTATTCAGTACAGGCAGCGTTCCCGGCATACCGGTGCATATCGGGCAGGTGTGAGTGTTGGGTGCCGCGCCGAATTCGGTAGAGCAGGAGCAGTATATTTTAGATTTGGTGGCCAGTTCGGCATGTATCTCAAGGCCTATAACGGTTTCGTAACGCACTCAGATCCCCTCCTTAAATTCAGGCTGCAAAAAGCCAAAACCTGCGGTTTGTTCATAGGCATAAGCGCATTTCAGAAGAGATTGCTCACAAAACGGCGGTGCAATAAGCTGTATTCCGACAGGCTTGCCGCGGCTGTCCAAACCGGCGGGAACATTTATTGCGGGAAGTCCCGCAATATTAATGGCCACCGTGCATATATCGCCCATATACATCGAGACAGGGTCGGCTTTTTCTCCAAACTCGAAAGCGGTAGTAGGAGTGGTGGGAGTGAGAAGAATATCAAAACGCTTAAAATTATCGGCAAATTCTCGCTGTATCAGAGTGCGAACCTGCTGAGCCTTTTTGTAATAAGCATCGTAGTAACCTGAACTCAGTGCATAGGTGCCGAGCATGATCCTTCTTTTCACTTCTTCTCCAAATCCAAGGCTGCGTGTCGTTTCGTACATTTCGGAAAGATTGCTGCAGTTTTCGGCTCTAAAGCCGTACTTTACGCCATCGAATCGGGCGAGATTGGAGCTTGCCTCGGCGGAGGATATCAGGTAATAGGCGGGAAGAGCATATTTTGTCAGCGGAAGGGAACATTCCTCGCATACAGCGCCTGCCTTTTCAAAATATTCTGCTGCCTTATTTACTGCTTCTCTAACCTCGGGCTGAATACCGCTTTCCAGATATTGCTTTGGTATTCCGATGCGCTTGCCCGATATTCCGTCGGTAAGTCCGTTTGTGTAATCGGGAACAATAAATGGAGCCGAGGTGGAATCCATAGCGTCGTGACCGGCTATGTGATTTAATACGATAGCGCAGTCGTAAACATCGCGGGTAAAGCAGCCTATCTGATCGAGAGAAGAAGCAAAGGCGACCAGACCGTATCTCGAAACAAGGCCGTAGGTGGGTTTGAGTCCGACTGTTCCGCAAAAGGAAGCCGGCTGGCGGATAGAGCCGCCGGTATCGGAACCGAGGGCAAAGGGTGCCAGTCCTGCCGAAACACAGGCTGCCGAGCCGCCGGACGAGCCTCCCGGAACACAGTTCAGAAGATGCGGGTTTTTTGTCTTTTTAAAATAAGATTTCTCGGTGGAGGAACCCATGGCGAATTCGTCCATATTCAGTTTGCCCAGCATGACGGCGCCTGCCTGACCGAGCTTTTTGATGACAGTCGCATCATAGGGCGGCACAAAATTGCTGAGCATTTTTGAAGCACAGGTGGTTTTGACACCGGATGTGCAGATATTATCCTTTATTCCAACCGGTATGCCGAGAAGCGCTCCCTTTTCTCCGCTTGCTATGCGTTTGTCGGCTGCCTGTGCAGCTTTTATCGCTTGTTCTTCGCATACGGTTATAAAGCTTTCGATAACAGCATCTGTTTTGGCTATCCGATCGAGATATATTTTTGTAAGTTCAAGCGCGGAGAGTTCCCTGCCATGCAGCAATCTGCCGAGCTCGCGCACAGTGAAGTCTTTCATTTTTTCACCTCACTCTATAAGCTTTGGAACGAGATAGCATCCGTCGTCCTTTTCGGGGGCATTTGCCAGCATAACTTCCCGTTCATATGAGGGCGCTGATTCATCCTCGCGGAAAACGTTAAATAAACCGAGAGTTTGCGCCGTTGGTTTTATCTCTCCTGTTTCCAGCTCATTCAACTGATCGGCAAAGGCGATTATGCTTGCCATATCCTCGATCATGCGCTGCTGCTCTTTTTCGTTCAGCTTCAGCTTTGACAAAGCCGCGACATATCGAACCTGTTCGGTAGTTATTCTCATATCAGAACCTTACCTTTCCGAATTGCTGCTCAGCTTACGCCGAACAGCAATTCTCCGTAAGAGGGCAGCGGCCAGTATTTCTTGGCGGTGACCGTTTCGGCTTCGTCACAGGCAAGGCGCAGCTCGCTCATCTTTGCGATCACCGTATCGCGGATAAGGATAGATTCTTCGGCGATATCCTTTGCGTTGCCAAGCGCTATCAGCGCATCCTCCAATTCATAAAGCGCAGCATCTATTCTGCTGATTAAGACGGAAAGCTTTTTCACCAGACTCATCTCATAGCCGCATGGGATCATCTCGTTCAATTCCTTCTTTGCAGCTGCTGCGTTGGCGGTATCCACCGCATAGGCCTGAATTGCAGGCAGTATTTCGGTTCGTGCAATGTCCACCATGGTGTTTGCTTCAATCACTACCGTCTTGCAGTAGTTTTCCAGCATGATATCGTGTCTGGAATGAAGCTCTGCAAGAGAAAATACCTTGTGAGAGGTGAGCATCTCGACGTTTTTTCTGTCGAGCAGATGGGGGATGCAGTCGGGAGTGGTGCGGTAGTTGGAAAGTCCGCGGTTTTCCGCTTCCTTTATCCAGTGATCGTCGTAACCGTTGCCGTTAAAGATGATTCTCTTGTGGTCACGAATGGTCTTGCGTATCATTTCATGCAAGGCTGTTTCAAAATCCTCGGCCTGTTCCAGTCGGTCTGCATAGATTTTCAGGCTTTCCGCAACGGCGGTGTTCAGCATAATGTTTGCGCAGGCGATGCTGTTGGAAGAGCCTACCATTCTAAACTCGAATTTGTTGCCGGTGAAAGCAAAGGGGGAGGTGCGGTTGCGGTCGGTGGTATCACGGTTAAATCTGGGTAGAACATCTACACCGAGCTTTATAACGGTTTTCTGAGTGCCGCTGTATGTAGTGTTGCTTTCTATGGCGCTGAGAATTGCTGTAAGCTCGTCACCTAAAAATATCGATACAACGGCGGGCGGCGCTTCGTTGGCGCCAAGGCGGTGGTCGTTGCCTGCTGTTGCAACAGACATTCTCAAAAGGTCCTGGTAATCATCCACCGCCTTTATTACAGCGCAGAGGAAAAGGAGAAACTGGGCATTTTCATAAGGAGTTTCACCGGGAGAAAGGAGATTAAGACCGGTGTCAGTGGAAATTGACCAGTTGTTATGCTTTCCGCTGCCGTTTACTCCCGCAAAAGGCTTTTCATGAAGAAGGCAGACCAGACCGTGCCTGGAGGCTACCTTTTGCATGATCTCCATGGTCAGCTGGTTGTGGTCTGTGGAAACGTTTACCATATTATAGATCGGTGCAAGCTCATGCTGTGACGGAGCTACTTCGTTATGCTCGGTCTTTGCCAGGATGCCAAGCTTCCAAAGCTCATCATTCAGCTCCTGCATAAATGCGGCGACGCGCGGCTTGATAACGCCAAAATAATGGTCATCCATTTCCTGCCCCTTGGGAGGTTTTGCCCCGAAAAGCGTGCGACCCGTAAATCGAAGGTCGCGGCGCTTTTGGTACATCTTTTTATCTATCAAAAAGTATTCCTGTTCAGGACCTACCATAGCGTTTACGTATTTTACCGTATCGTTTCCAAACAGCTTGAGGATGCGCAGCGCCTGCTTGTTAAGCGCCTGCATCGAGCGCAGCAAAGGAGTCTTTTTATCCAGTGCTTCACCGCCGTATGAACAGAATGCGGTAGGAACACAAAGCGTCTTATCTTTGATGAATGCATAGGAGGTGGGATCCCATGCGGTGTATCCTCTTGCCTCAAAGGTGGCGCGCAGTCCGCCGGAAGGGAAGGATGAAGCATCCGGCTCACCGCGAATAAGCTCTTTTCCCGAAAACTCCATTATCACTCCGCCGTCGGGAGAAGGAGTAATAAAGCTGTCGTGCTTTTCGGCGGTTATACCGGTCAGCGGCTGGAACCAGTGAGTAAAGTGGGTGGCGCCGTTGGAAACCGCCCAGTTTTTCATAGCCTCGGCAACAGCGTTTGCTACGTTGATATCAAGCTTTGCGCCTTCGTCTATCGTCTTTTTAAGCGAACTGTAAATGTTTGCCGAAAGATTTGCTTTCATAACTCTGTCATCAAAGACCAGTTTTCCAAAATATTCAGGTACAGTTTCCATGGTAATATCTCCTTTTATGTTGTTAAAAAAGGCAACGGCGCCTTCAACGCACAAACGTTAAAGACGCCATTGCCTTTAAAAAATCTTTTCATATGAAAGGGGGTCCAAATGAAAAAGAGCGTCTTTGAGGTCGTGCCTCAAAGACGCCATTGCCTTTACGCTCTGCATTTTACTACCCGAAAACTGATTTGTCAACAGGTGTTTTGCAATTTTTTAATTTTAACATGCAATTTATTTGGCACTTTACCTTGACAAATCGCTGCCCTGAATGCTATAATTTCAGCCGATGAGCAATGGCGTTCATTTCGGCAATTTGTTGTACCGGAATGAGCTTTTTTATTTTTATAACAAAGATTATCGTGACAAAGTGCCATTTTTAGACTGTAAGAAAGCGGGTAGCAGCATGAAGTATTCCAGGCAAGAGGTTATCGAGTATGTTCGTGAGGAAGAGATAAAGTTTATCCAGCTTGTTTTCTGCGATGTGTTCGGCAGACAGAAAAACATCTCCATCACACCGAATGAGCTGCCGCGTGCCTTTGAATACGGTATTGCCGTTGATGCATCGGCAATAGCCGGATTCGGCGATGAGGCGCGTTCCGATTTGCTGCGGCACCCTGACACCGAAACGCTGATGCTGCTTCCGTGGAGACCGGAACACGGAAAAATCGTCAGAATGTTTACCCATATCTCTTATCCTGACGGAAGAGAATTTGAAAACGATACCAGATGGCTTTTAAAGCGTGCGGTGGAATATGCCGAACAGGCGGGACTTAGTTTCTATTTTGGCGCGGAGCAGGAGTTTTATCTTTTTAAGCTTGACGAAAGCGGTGAGCCGACACGCATACCCTATGACAAGGCGGGATATATGGATACCGCACCGGATGACAAGGGAGAAAATATCCGCCGTGAGATCTGCCTTACCCTTGAGCAAATGGGCATTTACCCCGAAGGCTCTCACCACGAAGAGGGCCCGGGGCAGAACGAGATAGATTTCAGATATTCAGACCCGATTACAGCGGCGGACAACGCCATGACTTTCCAGACTATTGTAAAAACCATTGCGCGCAGAAACGGTCTTTGTGCCGATTTCAGTCCCAAACCGCTTGCCGATAAAGCGGGCAGCGGATTCCATGTAAATATATCGGTCAAAGCTGACGGCAGCTGTGATGATTTGTATCACATGATAGCCGGCATACTCGAACATATCAAAAGCATGACGCTGTTCTTCAATCCCTGTGAAGATTCCTATGAGCGATTCGGCAAGGAAAAAGCGCCGGGATATATATCCTGGTCAAGCGAAAACCGCTCTCAGCTGGTGCGCGTTCCTGCCGCGGTAGGTGAATACCGCCGTGCGGAGCTGCGCTCTCCCGATCCCACTGCAAATCCGTATCTTGCTTTTGCACTGCTGATATACGCTGCGGTGTACGGCATCGAAAACAAACTGCTTCCGCAAAAGGAGACTAATATCAATCTCTATAAGGTAAGCGAAGAAATCCTTTCAAAATTTGAAGCACTGCCTAAAAATTTGAAAGAAGCACAAAAATTTGCAGCGGAAAGCGAGTTTATCAAAAAACATATGCCTTATTCTATTCTGGAAGCTTATTGTTCCAGATGATATCGGCTGTTATTTTGAGGGGAGGGAAGCAACATGGGGCTGGAACAGCGCTCATACAGTATTTTGATCGTATCGGCATCCGAAAACTTTAATACCTCCCTTTTTTCTCTGCTGGCAGAATTGGGCGGCTGCCGACCGCATACCGTCGAAAATATAAATTCGGCAAAGCGCGCGCTGGCAGAGCGCATGTATGATTTTGTGATTATAAATTCACCTCTACCCGATGAATCGGGTATCCGTTTTGCGATCGACGCCTGCTCGTTTCGAGGTACCGTTGTGCTTTTGATGGTAAGAAACGATCTGTATGACGAGATATACAGCAAAGTGTTTGAGCACGGAGTATTTACATTGCCAAAGCCAACTTCCCGCCAGACTATGATGACTGCGCTTAGCTGGATGGCAAGCGCAAAGGAACGGCTGAAAAAATCCGAGAAAAAAACGCTGTCTATTGAAGAAAAGATGGAAGAAATACGGCTTGTTAACCGAGCCAAATGGATACTCATCAGCGAACTTAAGATGACTGAACCGGAGGCTCACCGTTACATAGAAAAAAAGGCGATGGATCGCTGCGTAAGCAAAAGAGATATCGCGCAGGATATCATCAGGACTTATTGCTGATGCATTTAAATCAACCCCGTTTTCGAGTTGTTATCGAAAGCGGGGTTTTTACGTAAAGCCTGATGTATTCAAATGCTTTGATCAAAAATAAGTATTTGACCCAAATTTGACAAACTTTGTATTTTTCATTTTACACGGGGATTTTAAACTGATAGATGTACAAAGAAAAGAAATAGACGATTTCCCGAAAGGAGACATGTAAAATGAAAAAGATTATTTCTGTTATGATGACCGCAGCTATGGCGCTTTCAATGCTTGCAGGCTGCGGCAGCGCAAAAACCACCGGCTCTGTTTCTACCGACGGTTCCACCTCTATGGAAAAGGTTATCGGTGCTCTGGGCGAAGCTTTCCAGAACGACACCGGCATCAGCTTTACCTATAATCCTACCGGCTCAGGTTCCGGTATCAAGGCCGTTCAGGAAGGACGCTGCGACATCGGTCTATCTTCCCGTGATCTGAAAGATGAGGAAAAAGC
>JAFQAX010000109.1 GCA_017399785.1 Oscillospiraceae bacterium
GCTTGCCTATATACTTTTCAAGCAGCGCACTGTCTTCTTCCGAGATAGCTGTATAATTATCATAAACAAAGCTGCGGTATTTTGCTTCCATTGCAAGATAGTTTGCCAGCTCATCCGATGGAGCAGTCATCTGCTTTTCAAGCATCTTGCCAAGCTCGTGGGAACGTCCCGACTGGTTAGGCAAAATTTTGTACTGGTATTTAGTCTGTCCGTTAAATCCGGGATTATAAAGACCAGTGCTGAGTATGACGTCATTCGGCATCAAATCAGCCGGAGCCTGATAAAGCTCGTAAGGAGCATAGATATATCCTCGGCAGGCGCCCTTTACGCTGGTGTCAACCGTTATTACCGAATCGTCAGTAATTTCATTATCAAGCAGCGACGCAACCTTTGCAAGCTGAGTCTGGGGATAGAATCCGTTTTTGTAAAGCTGATAAAAAAGGCTCTTGTAACTGCCTGTTTTGGCTTTATCAAGCGGTCTCCATCCATAATCAGTATAAACCTCGCCGACATAACCACGCAGATAAAGAGATTCCGACTTGGTCATATTTATGCGAAGTACATTTTCAAAGGTCGGTTCAAATTCTTCAGCAATATCTTTAAAGCTGCCTTCCGGCATTACGATATAAGTTTCTTCACCTTCGTAACGCTTTTGATGGATAAGCGACTCAACGGAATAGTGAGCGTTATCAAGTTTCTTTTCAAGCTCTGCGCCTACATTAGAAGGAATGAACAGCAATATAACTGCGCCCACTGCACATGCGCTCATCAAAACGGCGATAACGGCAGCTATTATGCTGCCGGATCCATTTGAATCGTTGGCGCAAACCAACGAGCGGCATATTATCATCAGCACTGAAACAAATAGCAGCGCAGACCATATACCGGTCTGCCCAGCAGGAAGAAAAGCCATTATTACAGAAAATGCCGCCAACATCAGCGCTATTATCACTTTTTGCGAATGCTTTACAACAAAGCCGCATATCAGCCCCAGCGCAAAACCAGCAGGAGTGAGCATAAGAGCAGTGCAGGCTGCATAATGATGCGGTTCCACCGCTACCTCATACTGCGGAGCTATACGCAGGTTACTTATTCCGTAAAGATCGGTGATGTTATTAACTATTAAATAGAATCCTGCGCGGAAAAATTTGAAAAATACAAACCACAGCAACAGCATCATACCTGCCGCGGCAGCCAATGCGATAAATTTCTTCTTGAGCGGATATTGTTCGGTCAGTATCATGCCGACAATGGCAGCACATCCCGAAAACAGCGGCAGATACCACATTACCGGTATAGAAAAAATGCTTATGAAAAGTCCGCCCATGCTTATAAACAGCATGGCTGCAAGCAGCGCTGTGCATGTGGAATTAATTATCTTTTCGCTTCTGGTTTCGGCGCCGGCCAAAACAAATCTAAGCCTTATCGCACGCTTTTTCTTTTTGATTTTATTGATTTTTTTAAACTTTTCGAGTTTCAACCGGGTCTCACCTCTTTTACTCGATAAAAATCAGATGATAATATCGGCAATATCCTGCTTATAGGTTTTGGGAGTTATCCAAACAGTGTCCGCCAGACCGCTTTTACGATCTTTTTTGCTGCTTTTTACGCAGCATATTGCGGTAACATGCGCCTCAGTATCGAAATATGGAATGGGTTCGTTGTAACAAAGCCAGATTATATTGGAAGCGTTTATGCCCTCCAAAAGGTTGGAGCGACGCTCCTCCTTTTCGGTTAGAAACTGTTCCTGACCCGCCAGAAGCTCGGGCAGCATTTCGGCAAGGGTATCAGAATCTTTGATGGTACGGTTTGCTACCGAGCCGTCGCTTTGACGCCAGACCAGCATATGCGCCAATCCTGCATCAAGCAGTCCCTCGGACAGAGAAACCGCGGTTTCAGCGAGGGCATCATAACAGGCAGGGGCACCCGCCAATCCATCGGGGCGGGAAAGATCGAGAAACAGCAGCATATTGTATTTAAGCGGTTCGCCCGCCTCTTTTACCATTATTTCGTCTGCTTTTGCGGTCAGCTTCCAGTGTATCTGGCGGAGACTGTCTCCGGGGCGGTAAGCTCTTATCTGATGCACTTCGCTTACGTCGCTGCCCGCTTTATTGGGAACATACTCTTCGCTTTCCTCGGGACTGTAATATTCCGACGAGGGTATTACCCTTATCTCAAATCCCTCAGGGGAAACGATGGCATCATAGCTTTTTGAAAACTTTTTTCTGAATCGGGTAATTCCGAAGTAATCTATCGCAAGTACCTTTTTAAAAGATATGCGAAGGTGTCCGCAATGCTTGGAATTGATGGTGAAATTAAAGCTGCGGCTGTCAAAAGGCTTTACCGAAAAGGATGCAGGCTGTTCAAAGCTTTCGCCGGTAAGCAGATTTTTGATCTGCATGACACAGCGAAGCTGCACCAGCGGCAAAATACCGTTGTTTTTAACGGTAAGCTCACCCTTTATGCCCTGATGCTTTGTTCCGCTTTGTTTAATTGAAATTGAAAAGGCTATCCTGCGTGCAGCCAGAAAAGTCGCCAGCGAAGATGCGGCGATACAAAACGGCAGCAGCAGTATCATATATCTTAGAGCGGCTGTTTGTCCGAATACCGCTGTAGCGGCAAGCGAAACCGCCCATACAGCCCAAACAAAGCCTATCATTTGCGCTTTCCTTTCGATCTGATGAGCGAAGATTCGCCCGTTACAGGCATTTTAACTTCTTTGAGTATCTCTGCAAGGATATCCTCGGCAGACTGATTGGCAAGTCTTGCCTTGGGGCTGAGCATCAAACGATGTGCGCAGACGTCACAGAATATTGCCGCAATATCTTCGGGAACGACATATTCTCTGCCGTTTACATAGGCATAAGCCTTTGCCATACGGCATACCGCAAGCGCACCGCGGGGAGAGATGCCGAGCTGGATCATGGGGTTTTCTCTTGTATGCTGTGCAAGAGTGGTAACGTATTCATAGATGGAGTCGGCGATGTGGATCTCTGCCACTTCGCGCTTCATGGAAATTACTTCGTTGATATTTACAACAGGGGTAATATCGTCAAGAGGGTTGGCAGTCTGGCGGTCTTTAAGAATGTTGACCTGGCTGGCGAAATCGGGATAACCCATTTTAAGGCGCAGCATAAAACGGTCGAGCTGAGCGTGAGGAAGCACCTGAGTGCCGGCAGTACCAACGGGGTTCTGGGTAGCGATAACGACAAAGGGCTGGGGCACCTGACGGGTCACGCCGTCAACGGTGATCTGTCCTTCTTCCATAACCTCGAGCAGTGCAGACTGTGTCTTGCTGGAGGTTCTGTTTATTTCGTCCGCCAGCAGAAGGTTGGTCATAGCTGCGCCCGGCTTATAGCTTAATGCGTTGCCGCTTTTGTCATACACCGAAAAGCCGATAACATCGGAGGGCATGCTGTCGGAGGTGAACTGTATGCGCTTAAAATCGATGCCAAGCGATTTTGCAAACGCCAGCGCCAAAGTGGTCTTTCCGGTGCCGGGAACGTCCTCCATAAGGATATGTCCGCCCGAAAGAATAGCCATAAGCACACGGGAAACTATGTCGTTTTTACCGACAATTACCCTTTCAACCTGCTTTAAAATAAGACTGCTTTTATTTGCCATTTGAACTTGCTCCTTTTTTGCGTTTTCCCTTTTCAACCCAACGCCCCCGCCGGTGGCGGCGGGGGCATTATGTCATTATTCAGGGGAGCTGACCTTTGTCGATAATTGAATTATTCCTCGTAATCGTCGTCGTCATACTCGTCGTCATCGTCGAAGTAATCACGGCTGGAAGGACGATTCTGGATGAAGTATACCGCACCGATAGCGATCGGAACAGCTGCAACACCGGCGATGATAAGCGCCCAGGTGAGGCCGGAGAGACCCTTCTTCTTTTCGGGCTCTTCGTTTTCTTCGTCATCAACTACAACGTCGATAACTTCCTCTTCTTCTTCGATATCCTCGGGTTCTTCGGGCTCTTCGGGTTCTTCGGGCTCTTCAGGCTCTTCGGGTTCTTCGGGCTCAGAGGAAGAAGGAGGAGTGGAGGATACAGGAGGAGTATAGGTGGAGGAAGGTGCGGTGTAGGAAGGAGTGCTGTAGCTGGGAACGCTTGCTACAGGCGCTCTGGAGGAAGACGGAGTGGTAACAACAGGTGCAGAAGAGCTGGAGCTCTTGACAGTAAGCTTGGTGTCAGAAAGAACATATCTGCCGAGAGTTCTGGTCTTGATGACATAAGCTTCTTCGGAGTCATCATACTCTGCGTCTACTCTGCTGACAGAACCGTCTTCGTCAATGGAGTAAACATAAAGATCGTCATCTTCGCTGGCGAGATAAAGCTCACCCATGCGGTTAAAGGTTGCATAGTTGCCGTTGAAGAAGTAAAGGTCGGCATCGGGATAATCATCAGCAAAGTCATCGTCAAACTCGGTGTCCATTGCAAGAACGATTCTGCCCTGTCCGTTGGTGTTTACCAGGAAATAGCTGTCGCCGTCAGCCTCGAAGGTGAATTCAAATTCGCTGTCAGCCTCAAAGCCGTTGCCCTCG
This sequence comes from Oscillospiraceae bacterium, assembly GCA_017399785.1. Lineage (GTDB taxonomy): Bacteria > Bacillota > Clostridia > Oscillospirales > Ruminococcaceae > Yanshouia. The sequence continues at coordinate 4,546 of JAFQAX010000109.1, forward strand.
CGGAAGGTTGCGGGAGTGATCGGGATCTCGCCTTCGGTATCTACCGAGGAAGCGGAATCATAGCCGAGTTCGAGGTTTACGTCAAAATCGATCTCGTCAACTTCGGCATAATCCTTATTTCCCTTCTGCTCGATGGTAACGGTACCGAACAGATCACGGGTGGAGGTAGAGGAGGAATCATCTATCTCGATAGCAAGGAAGTAGAGATACTTCATAGAAGAGCTGGTAGCACCAATGTGATCATAGCTATCGGAAGAAATTTTCTTTCTTACTACCGATACACTGTCAACATAGCTGCTGCCCTCTTCCCACTTTTTGGAGACCTTCATGTTGCCCGCAGCTTCTTTTTCGTAGACATATTTAAAACCAGTAGAGCTGCCCGCTTTCTTTATTGTATCAACAAAGGAAGCAAGTGCTGTTTCAGTAGTATAGCTCTTGCTGTATTCGCTGTTGAAACTATCAACGGTATTTTTCCAAGTCTTATATGCGCCGTTGAGATAACTAACAGCAGCGTCATAATCAGCCTTTTTAGCAGTATCAGGTTCACCTGTGGTCTTATAGTAATCGGTGCCTGCAGCAACTATTGCCTTAACCTGTCCGCGGGTCTTGCCGGAAAGTTTGGAATTGCTTCCGCAATAAGGATCGGAATCAGTCGCGGTGCCTCCTGTTACTGTAAACTCAGAACTTGAATCGGAAGTGTTGGTTGCTTTTGCGGCCTCTACTTCTGCCTTTTTATCGGCATCTTCACCGGGTGTATAAGTGGTGTAGTAGCTTGCATCCTTGGAAGCAAGCGCCTTAACTTCACCGCGGGTCATTCCAGAAAGATAGGAACTGCTTCCGCAATAAGGATCGGAATCAGTTGCTCCACCGCCTTCAATGGTAAACTCATCACTGGAGTCAGAGGTGTCGGCTGCCTTTGCAGCGTCTACTTCTGCCTTCAAATCTTCATCAATAACTTCTTCTGTGGTGGTGTAATAGTCAGAACCCTTATCAACAATATTCATGAGAGAATTATAATCTCCAGGGCCTTTGTAGGTAGGAGGATCAGTAGAATCATCATAATTCGACTCATCTTTGAGCAAATCATCGGCATTTTTCCATGCTGCCTTTTTAACGGGATCTTCCACTTCTTCTTCCTTGGTGTAGTAGCTTTCATCCTTGGAAGCCAAATTCTTTACCTCACCACGAGTAAGTCCAGAAAGAGCAGAATCGGTTCCGCAATAAACATCGGAGTTGGACGCAGTTCCGCCTTGTACAGTGAACTCATCGCTGGAAGCAGATGCATCAGCTGCCTTTGCAGCCTCTACTTCCGCTTTTTTATCGGCATCTTCAACCGGAACTTGAGTTTCATAATAGCTTGCATCCTTGGTAGCAAGATCCTTTACCTCACCACGGGTAAGACCCGAAAGAGCAGCTTTGCTTCCTTTATAAAGGTCATTATCAGTGGGACCTCCGCTTATTGTGAACTCATCACTGGCGTCGGAAGTATCTGCAGCTTTGGCAGCGTCGTATACTGCCTTTTTATCAGAGTCCACACCGGTAGCAGTCAAATACCAGTTGGTATTATTATTTTTTGCCGCGGTGAGAGCTTCGGGATCCACACCGTCTTTTGCAGATTTATGAGTATTAAATGCAGCAGTGATATCATCAACCGCATCCTGATCATAAGAATTTCCACCATCGCTTAAAAGAGGAAAATATACAGTCTCTCCATAGGGAACCATATCGACCTCTTCGGTCATATCTACTCCGCCATCGTCGTCATCAACGAGATAGCCATCGTTGGAAATATCCGTTACC
>JAFQAX010000012.1 GCA_017399785.1 Oscillospiraceae bacterium
GCATAGGCCCTTCCGCCCATTCCTTTAGGGGCGGGCGCAGATTGTACTTCGAGGGCGACCTTGAGGCGTTTATCTCCGCTTCCGACATCTGGCAGCTTGCCGTCGATGACGGCGAGGGAGGCAGCGACGAGGAAAAGCTGATGCTTGGTCTTCGCATCGCAGAGGGGATCGACCTCGACCGCCTTGACGCCGATTTTAAAGCAGCAGTTATCAAATCCGCCGCACCGCTTTTAAAAGCAAAGCTTTTGAAGCTGGACGGCAGCATTTTAAAAATCACCGACGACGGCTTTATCGTTTCAAATTCGATAATAGCGTCGCTTATCTGATGAGAAAGGAGGCAGACACGATGCCCAAAACCGAATGGCTGGCTTTAAGCTACACCGTGCCTACCTCCCCATCAAAGGTCAGGGTATATGTCTGGCGCAGACTGCGCGCGATAGGTGCGCAGCAGCTGCGAAACGGACTTGCCATACTACCCAACACCAAAGAAAATCTCGACAGCTTTAAAACGCTTTTGGATAAGATAAAAGAGCTTTCGGGCGATGCCACCCTTATCGAGATGGATTTCACCGACGAGATAGAAAATTTCGAGATGAAAAAGCGGTTTTCGCTCGCCAAGGAGGAGCAGCTGCGCGATGCGCTTGCCGAATGCTCCACGCTGCTCGACAGGCTCAACGCCGCAACCGATGCTCATTCCCGCTCGCTCATCGAGCGAGAGCTGAGAAGAAAGCTTCAGAAGCTAAGCGGTGCATCCTCTCCCTTTAAGGCGCAGGCCGCCGAAATGGAAAAGGCGGCGACCGAACTATTTGAAACGCTCCGCGGTCTCCCCGCCGAATTCTCGGCGATGATAAAATCAAAAAAACAGCCGTCACTACGTGAACCGCGCTATTTTAATAAAGACGACAGTTTGGAGGATTAACTATGAAAATTTCAGAAATCAGCCATCAGAAAAACGTGACCTTCTCGCTTGAGATATTCCCTCCCAAACGTGACCGTCCCATCGAAAGCGTCTACCCCACCATCGAGCGCCTTGCGGCACTCAAGCCCGATTTCATCAGCGTCACCTACGGCGCAGGCGGCTCGGGCACCCAGCAGCAGGCTACCAGCCACCTTGTTTCCCACATCCAGCACGACTGCGGCATCCCTGCCCTTTCTCATATCACCTGCATCAACTCCGACAAAGCTGCCGTTGATTCGATGATCGAGCTGCTTAAGGAAAAGGGCATCTCCAATGTTCTGGCGCTGCGCGGCGACCGCGTTCCCGACGCCGAGCCTTCCAAGGATTTTCTCCACGCCACCGACCTCATCGCCTACATCAAGGAAAAGGGCGATTTCGACATCGCCGCCGCCTGCTATCCCGAGGGTCATCCCGACAGCAACAGCGTTGAGGAGGACATCATCTATGTAAAGCGCAAGGTGGATGCCGGCGCTTCTCACCTCATCACCCAGCTTTTCTTTGACAACGACGATTTCTACCGCATGCAGGAGCTTTGCGGCAAATACGGCATCAATGTGCCCATCCACGCAGGCATCATGCCTGTCATCAACGCAAACCAGATAAAGCGCATGGTTTCCACCTGCGGTTCCAAGATACCGCCCCGCCTTGCCAAGATAATGGCACGCTACGGCGAGGACGAAAAGGCTATGTACGATGCAGGACTCAGCTACGCCATCGAGCAGATAGTAGACCTGCTTGCAAGCGGCGTTGAGGGCATCCACTTCTACGCCATGAACAATCCCCCCGTTGTCGAGGCTATCTATAGCAGCATCAAGAGCCTTATCGACAGCGCAAATTCCAAGTAATTATGAGACTTACTCTGCCACGTCCCGTCGAAATAGATTTTGATGAGGCGCTTCGTTACTTAAGATCTAAAAATGAGCCTTCGCTCCTTGCAGATGTCAGCACGGCGGCGGCCGTGCTGCAGCCTCTGCTCAAGCCTGCGGCCGCTGCCGTCTGCTTTGAGCTGGAGCGGAGCGGAGGTTCGCTTTTTTGCGGTGGAATTGAACTGCCGGGTGCATCCATTGCCCGTCATTTTGAAAGCTGCGACCGCTGTATCGCGCTGGGTGTCACCATCGGCTTTGAGGTGGACAGGCTAATTGCGGCGCTGGGCCACACCGACCCTTACCGCGCGCTGCTTACCGATGCCTGCGCCTCCTCCGCCATCGAGGATTTAGCCGACATGGCAACAATTGCCGCCCGTGATGTTTTTTGTCCCGACGCCCCCATAACCCTCCGCTTTTCGCCCGGTTACGGCGATCTGCCGCTGGAACTGCAGCCAAAGCTGCTGGAGATGATAGACGCACGGCGCATGCTGGGGCTGACCGTTTCAAAATCGATGCTGCTTTCGCCGATAAAATCGGTGACCGCATTTATCGGCATCAATTCCAACGGCTGCGGCGGCGATAACATCATCCGCCACGACTGCAAAAACTGCTTTATGAACAAAAGCTGCCCCTATAAGGGCAGATAAAATCAATCCCCACGAAAGGGAGTTACCAGATGAACCGATTTTCAGAAGCACTTAAAAAAGGATTAGTATTTACCGACGGCGCTATGGGCACCATGCTGCAGCAGCGCGGTTTAAAGGTGGGCGAAAACCCCACGTTGATGTGCATCCACCACCCCGATGTGGTGCGCGAGATACATGAGGAATATTTCAAAGCCGGCAGCAACGTCGTCTTTGCCAACACTTTTTCCGCCTGCGCGTTAAAGCTGGAGGGCACCGGATACAGCGTTAAAGAGGCGGTCACTGCCGCCGTTAACTGTGCGAGATCCGCCGCAGAGAAGTATGACGGCATGGTCGCCGTCGATATCGGCCCGCTGGGCGAGCTTATCGAGCCGCTGGGTTCGATGTCGTTTGAGCGCGCGATCGAGCTTTTTGCCGAGCAGATGAAAGCAGGTGCCGAAGCGGGCGCCGATCTCATCGTCGTCGAAACGATGATGGACATTTACGAGGTCAAGGCTGCCGTGCTTGCGGCAAAGGAAAGCTGCGATCTGCCGATAATGGTCACCATGACCTTTGAAGAGGGCGGCCGCACCTTTACCGGATGCGACATTCCTGCCATGGCGCTGGTTTTAAACGGACTTGGTGTTGACGCAATCGGTGTAAACTGTTCGGTCGGCCCGATGCAGCTGGGCGGCATCATATCTGAACTTCGCTGCTGGACCAAGCTGCCCATCGCCGCAAAGCCCAACGCAGGCCTGCCCGATGCTTCCGGCGGATACGATTTAACTGTCGAGCAGTTTGCTCAGGGCGTCTGCCAGCTTATAAAGCTCGGCGCTTCGGTAGTCGGCGGCTGCTGCGGAACTTCGCCCGAATATATCAGGGCGATGACCGCTGCCGCAAAGGGCGCTGTCGCTGCGCCCGCTCCCGAAAAGATACCCTGTGCCGCAAGCTCCTCCACCGTTTCGGTGCTGCTCGATCAGCCGATAGTTGTCGGCGAGCGACTTAATCCCACCGGCAAAAAGCTGCTCAAACAGGCGCTTGCCGACGGCGATATGGCTTATATTCTGCGCCAGGCTGCCGCTCAAGAGGCAGACGGCGCGCAGATACTGGATGTTAACGTCGGTCTGCCCGGTATCGACGAACCGGCCATGATGGTCAAAGTGATCAAGGCGGTGCAGTCGGTATGTTCGCTGCCGCTGCAGATAGATTCCTCCAACCCCGACGCCATCGAGGCGGGACTGCGCGTTTATAACGGACGAGCTATCGTCAACTCGGTAAACGGCAAGGACGAAGTTCTCGACCGCCTGCTGCCTGTCGTAAAGCGTTACGGTGCTGCCGTCATCGGACTTACCCTTGACGAAAACGGCATCCCCGATACCGCCGAGGGCAGAGTTAAAATTGCTGAAAAGATAATCGCCCGCTGTGAACAAGAGGGCATCGACCGCGACGACGTAATCATCGACTGCCTTACCATGACGGTGGGCGCCGACCCCAAAAACGCCGAGATAACACTGGAGGCTGTTCGCCGCATAAACGAAATGGGCATCAAAACTGCGCTGGGTGTTTCCAATATTTCGTTTGGTCTGCCCCGCCGCGATCTGATAAACCGCGAATTTTTTACCATGGCGCTGCACAACGGACTTAAGCTTTCGATAATCAACCCCGCCGAGCAGGGCATGATAGAAGCGATAAACGTCTACCGCCTGCTGTTCGGCTATGATGAGGGCGGAAACGACTACCTTGCCAAATACGCCAACAGCACCGCTGCTCCCGCAGCGGCGGCAGCAAACGGCGGCGACATTGCCGCTGCAATACACGCAGGCTTGGAGCAGCAGTCCGCCGACATCGCCAAATCGCTGCTGCAGCAAAGCTCCCCCGATGAGCTGATAAACCAAAAGCTTATCCCCATCCTCGACGAAGTGGGCAAAAAGTATGAGCAGGGCAAGATTTTCCTGCCGCAGCTTATCCGCTCGGCGGGCGCCGCAAAGGCCGCTTTTGACGTTGTCCGTCAGGAGATAGCAAAATCCAAGAGCGAATCGGTGGATAACGGCACTATGGTCATCGCCACCGTTCAGGGCGACATCCACGACATCGGCAAAAACATTGTCCGTGCCGTCTGCGAAAACTACGGCTACCGCATCATCGATCTCGGCCGCGACGTTGCCCCCGAAGCAGTTGTTGAAGCTGTATCCGGCAGCGGCGCAAAGCTCTGCGGACTTTCGGCGCTGATGACCACCACCCTGCCGGCGATGGAATCTACCATAAAACTGCTGGCTGAGAAATGCCCCGACTGCAAGATAGTGGTCGGCGGCGCGGTGCTTACCGCCGATTATGCAGCCAAAATCGGTGCGCATTATTATGCCAAGGACGCTTCCGCCACCGTTGCTGCGGCAAAGGAAGTTTTCGGAAAGTAAAAAACATCATTTGCCCCGGCTGTTTTATAAACAGCCGGGGTTTTTGCGTTATTTTATATAAAAAAAGAGCCGTGTTTTTCTGCGTTTTGTTGTAAAATATTTTTCTTCTTATTTTTTTGTTGACAAATATTCTTCTATCAGCTATACTCTGGTTGTGATCCAGACAATCAATTATCGGAAAGGGGTTTTTCTATGTCTGTTGGAAATCGAATTTACTTAAAGCGTGCGATGCCTTCTCAGCAACTGCTGGACGGATTTGCCGGCATTCCTGCAGCAAACATCGCTGACACCATGGGGCGTTCCTGTGCAATGCATCCCCGCATCAAGCTGATGAGCGGTGCAAAGGGAGTGCTGGTCGGACCCGCTCTTACCGTAAAGGCCCGTGCCGGCGACAATCTTTTTATCCATCAGGCACTGGATATGGCTTTGCCGGGTGACATCATCGTTGTTTCCAATGATGAAGACGACACCAGAGCTTTGATGGGTGAGGTTATGTTCACCTATGCACAGTATCAGCGCAAGCTTGGCGGATTGATACTGGACGGCGCGATCCGTGATATGGACGCAGTCCGTGATATGGAGCTGCCCATTTACGCAACCGGATACACCCCCGGCGGTCCCCACAAGGAGGGTCCCGGCGAGATAAACGTACCCATCGCCTGCGGCGGTATAAGCGTTAACCCCGGCGACATCATCGTCGCCGATGCCGATGGCATCATCGTCATCCCGCTTAAAGATGCTCCCGAGATTCTTGAAGCCGCAAAGAAATTCCACGAGCAGGACGCAGCCAAGGTAGAGGCCGCTAAGAACGGAACCTCCAAGCGCGGATGGGTAATGAAAAAGCTTGAGGAAAAAGGCACCGAGATAATCGATTCCGCCTATGGCGAATAAAATTTAAAAGGTGTTTGTATTACATATTTTTATGAGGTGACAATATGAAAACATATTTATTATCAAAGAAATATCTCCCTCACCGCACTATGATAGCTTTTGCACTCGGTATTGTTATCGGTTTGTTCTTCTATGATTTCTCTGTTTGGGTAAAGCCCTTCGGCACCGCATTCATGAATATGATCAAGATGCTGATCGTTCCCGTTATCTTCTTCAGCATCACCAGCGGCGTTGCTGCGATCGGCGACGTAAACAAGCTTAAGAGAGTAGGCACAAAGGTAGTTGTTGTATACGTTGTAATGACCGTTATCTCCTGTGTCATCGGTATCGGCGTTGTCAATGTTATCCATCCCGGCGTTGGATTTGACACCAGCACCCTTTCGGCATACGATCCTTCCAAGCTTACCACCCCCAATTTCGGCGCATTCCTGCTTAACATGATACCCACCAACATCGTTTCCACCATGGCAAATCAGGATATCATGCAGATGATCTTCTTCACCCTGATCTTTGCTGTTGCGCTCGTATTCCTCGGCGAAAAGGCTAAGGCTGTTACCGATTTCATGAGTCAGACCGCAAACGTAATCTATAAGATGCTTGACATCGTTATGATCTACTCCCCCGTCGGCGTATTTGCTCTTATGGCAAACACCACCGCCGTTTACGGACCTCAGCTTTTCGGCAACCTTGCAAAGTTCGTTCTCACCGACTACACCAGCTGCCTGCTCACCTTCCTCATCTTCGGTATGATCGTTAAGCTTTATACCAAAATCCGTTTTGGCAAGATGTGCAAAGCAATGGTACCGATCTTTATCAACACCATCGCTACCAACTCCTCCGCAGGCACCATCCCGATCACCATGGATGTTACCACCAAGCGTCTCGGCGTTCCCAACTCCATCGCATCCTTCTCCATCCCGCTCGGCGCAACCATCAACCTTTGCGGTGCTGCAATCTATAAGACCATCCTCGCATTCTTTGTTGCAGAGATCTACGGACTCACTCTTTCTGCAGGC
>JAFQAX010000110.1 GCA_017399785.1 Oscillospiraceae bacterium
GCTCTTCGATACGCTCCATGCTATCCATGCGTTCAATCTTTACGAGGTCGCCGGGCTCTGTGGGAGGATTGCCGGGCTCAGAAGGCTTTTCTGCCTGCGCGGTCTTGCCCTGCTCATAGCTCATGTAGCCGATGGTATTTGCGTTCTCAGACTGATGCACTTCGATCATGGTCTGAAGGTTCAGGATAAGATCGAGGCCGTCGGGGTTGAGAGTAACTTCATCGGAGGAGTCACTGCCCCAACTGGGGTAGTTGCCCCACCAGCCGCCGCCCCAACTGTTGCCGCCGCTTGAAGTCATACCGTCGCAGGTAAGCGCAGAGATGAGGAATACCGACTGACCGTTAAGGTCGTAATAGGTCTCTCCATTGATAGTTTTGGTAGGAAGTCCGTTGCCCTTGGAATCTTCAAACTCATCCAGATGGTCGTTGCTTTCAGCCTTGTAGTAAGATCCCTCTGCATATACAGAGCCTGCATCCAGGTTTACGGTCATGCCATGGGTGACCCCATCGCCGTCGACCATGGTTACATAGAAGCTTACCTTGCCCTCTACGGGGTCCACATTTGCGCCGCTGTGGCTGGAATTTCCGAACTCGCCGTTGGTATTATCCTTCTGAACGTAGTGAATTCCGGTGGAGGCGCCGTCCTCGGTGACGTAGGAAACGCTGTACTGAGGTCTGTTGCTGTTTTTCTGCTGCTCATAAGTCGCCTCGTCAGCGTAAACACCGGTAACGGTATACTGGGTGAGAGAACTACTGTAATCGGGCTCTCCATCATCGCCAACGATAACATCATAGGAAGCCGCTGCCTGATACTTAACGTCGACATGGTCGAAATCCTTATTGGTGTTAACGTTGCCCCAGTCGGTAGCCTTGTCGGTATGACCGGTTCCGTCTCCGATAGAGGTGTTGGTCTCGCCGGGCTCCTTGTTCTCGTTGTAGTCTTCAACAGCTGCGTTATAGGCAGAAACTGCATCGTTGTAGTTGTCTACCGCTGCATTGAACTCCTTAACTTCTTCATTATAGGCTTCAACAGCCGCCAGATACTCGGCGTACTCGTCGGTGCCAAGGTCGGCGCCCTTGCCTGCGTGGTTCTCCAGTGCGGCTGCCGCATCCTGAAGATCGTTGTACTGCTCGACCAGATCATCATATCCGCCGAGGGCAGCAATGGTGCCTTCGTCAACTTCAACGTTTTTGTTTATCTCGCCAACATCACCGATGCTCTCTACATTGTTGGCATGGAGGGCGTTTTCAAGGTCATTGTTCAGCTTATCAATCTCGGTGTTATCCTTTTCGACCTGCTCATTGAAATCGGAAACGACCTCGTAGATCTCGTTTTCGGTAACAAGCTGCTGGTACTCTGCCAGGTCCTTGTTATACTGTTCCGCATCCTTTTTATGCTGCTCTTCAGACTGTTTTTCAAACTCTTCGGCAGCTTCGTTATACTCTCTGACGGCGTTGTTGTATTCTTCAGCAGCAAGGATGTACTCTTCAACTGCCTTGTTATACTCTTCAACCGCCTTGTTATATTCCTCTTCAGTCATACCCGTGGTATCGGGCATTTCGGGAGCTTTGGGCTCTTCCAGATCGGGATCGGCAAGTTTGCCTTCGGTCTTTTCAGAGTTTTCTGCGGCTACTCTGTCGTTGGAAGCATAGGTCTGCTCGTTTTCGGAAACAATACCTTCATTTTCGGAAACAGTATCACCGTTAGCCTCTTCGACAGCTGCGTTGTGTTCATTGTTTGCGATTTCCGCCGCTTCATATTCCGCCTGCACCTGCTTCTCATACTCATCGGCAGCAGCATTATACTCGTCAACATCCTGATTGTAGTTGTCAACACTTTCATTGTACTCCGCAACGCCTTCGTTGTAGCCTCCGACTGCCTCGTTGTATTGCTCGTCGGTCATACCCTCGGTGTCGGGCATTTCGGGAGCATTAAGCAGGTCTTCCATACCGGGATCAGCAAATTTGCCTTCGGTCTTTTCGGAGTTTTCTGCAGCTGCATTGTCGTTGGAATCTTCGGTCTCCTCGTTTTCGGAAACGATACCTTCATTTTCGGAAACGGTATCATTGTTAGCTTCTTCGACACCTGCGTTGTGTTCGTTGTTCGCAGTTTCTGCCGCTTCATACTCCTCCTGAGCCTGCTGCTCATACTCACCTGCTGCAGCGTTATACTCATCAACGCCTTCGTTGTAGCTGTCAACACTTTCGTTATACTCGGCAACGCCTTCGTTGTAGCTTTCAACTGCCTCGTTGTACTCTTCGTCGGTCATGCCTTCGGTGTCGGGCATTTCGGGAGCGTCGCCCAGATCGTCCATACCGGGGTCGGAAAGCTCACCGCCGGTAGCTTCTTCGTTGCCCTGAGCAACGCTATCGTTGGAAGATTCGATAGCATCGTTGCTCTCAACGGTATCGCTGTTTTCAGAAACGGTTTCTTCATTGGAGGATTCGATAGCATCGTTGGTTTCGGATACATCAACGCTATCGGAAAAGCCTTCGCCTTCGGTGCTTGCATCGGTGGATGGGGTGCTGTCTTCAGCCGAGGTATCGGTCGCAGCAACGTCATCTGCGAATACCGAAGTGGAAAGCGCAACGGTCAGTGCCAATGCAACTGCGGTTCCTCCTACCTTGGGAATATACTTGTTATACTTTCTCTTTGCCATTATTCCATCTCCTTTCAAATTAAGAGGTGAAACACTGGCGGCCGGGCTGTCATATCTTTTTTAGATTTAGACCCCTTAGCTTTGCGTCCTGCCCTTTCGGACAGTTTGCCTTTTACAATATTTCTGCTTGCTTATGTGTGGTTTCTTTAACTTTTCAAACCGCTTGTTTTACGGTTTTGTTTAGAGCATTGTTCATTAGGTAGATAAGTTCAAGAACGCTTCTGAAACTCTGTTCTTCCCCCCATTCCAACCATAATATCGACCCTTGCCAGCTTGTGTTTTGCCTGAATATTATTTTTATCGCAAAAGTCGCAAGCTTCCCTTGACTAAACTCTGTTGACGGAGGTCCGGTTTTCAGTCTTGGATAATCCGCAAAGGATCTTTTTTGAGTAAATGATTGTGGGAACTCCATGGCGTCCAGCATCTGTTCCATTTTCAGCAGCATCTGCATTAAGCTTTTGAACTCTCCGCCGTTTTTCATATAGGGATTATAAAATCTGCCAGCAAATACGTCTTCTTTATAATGATCCACACAAACGGTAGTGGTCCTTAAAGCATTGTCACAAACACCGGTCGTCATCAACATTCCTCCCTTCCCTTAACTTGATTTATTTATATCATGCGCCGGTTATAAAATCGGTTATATTATTCATTTTTTCTTTCTTTTTATATTTTAACAGCAAATTATAAGCGGCGATTGATAAGAAATACCGACAGTACCTCCGCAAGAAACTCCAGCTGATCCATCTGTTCCTGCGTCCAAAGGCGGTTATGCACACAGTCGTCAAAGCCTATATACCCACGGAATACCCCCTGATCCATGATGGCATAGTGCAGCATGCTTTTTATGCCCTGGGGCTCCAGTATTTCACGGTATCGAGGTTCAAGCTTGGTGATATCGGTACAGTAAAAAACGCTGTTTGCCTTATAAACATCGGGCCATCCGGGGATATCGGTGATGTAGCTGATATTCTGCAGCTTTTCTTTCTGCGGAACAATGCCCTCATTGCACCATTCAAAAGTGTTGCTGCATTCGGTGTTATCATCATTGTTTTCAAAGATATAGGCGCGGCTTACATTAAAGTTGCTGCCGACAAAAGAAAGCAGACTGTTGATAGTGGTTTCCAGATCACGGCTTTCATAAAGGCAATGGAATACAAACCTCTCGAAGGATTCACTTGTAACGGCCAGAGGATCATCCGAATCGATAACAGTGGTGCGGGAGGAATTATCGGTGATGAACTTATAATCGGCATCGTATATCCTGAACTGGTTTTTGCCCTGGTTTTTGGCCTGATACAATGCTTCGTCGGCCTTTAAAAACAGTTCGTTGTAGTGTCTGCCATGAACAGGAAACAGTGCCGCACCGATAGAACAGGATACCGGAAGATCGGGGGCAAGATTTTTAAGCAGGATATTCATCGATTCAAGTATCGACTGGCATCGCTCCTTAAGCGGCTCTGTTCCCGGTATATCTTTGAGCAGTACCATAAACTCATCGCCGCCTATACGTCCGATAATATCGTCCGCGCGGAACATTCTGCGCAAAGTGGCGCCAACCTGAGTAAGCACAACATCCCCAAAAAGATGCCCCTGAGTATCGTTGACACATTTAAAGTTATCAAGATCAAGTATCAACAATCCTGCGACCGCATCATTTCCTACAGATGAAAAATAATTGCTGATAAGCTTTTGGCAGGAGGCTTTGTTGAGCAGCTTTGTAAGAGAATCGCGAGATGCTTCCTGCTCCATAGCAATGGCCGAACGCTTAAGTTCGTCTATATCCTGAAGAATACCGATGATCCGCACAAGCTCATTGTGTTCATTGCGTCGGCCGGTAGCGGTTATTTTGGTCCAAAGGTATTTTCCTTCACTGTTGGCTATGCGCACCTCTTTTACAATAGTGGTTTCACCTGCATTTATCTGCGCAATGGCTTCTCTTATAAATATAAGGTCATCCGGATGGAAGTGCGTTGCTATTCCCAGCTGGGAATCATAGTTTTCCGATACCGGAACATATCCGAAATGTTCCACCCACATGGGGGAACAGTACATGGTATCGGTTATAAGATCCCAATCGAAAACTATGCTGCCCGATTGATCGATAAGAGTTTGGTTGCGCTGTATATCTGCGGCAAGCTGCTGCTGTATTTTTTTGCTTTTGCTGTTATCCCGTATCGCAAAGTATATGTATTCCTGCCCATCTTCTTCGACATAGCTGCGGAATTTTGAAAGCACCCACATAGGGTCGTTGTTTTTTCGCAGTAATCTGAACTCAACTTCTGATTTGTTTCCGTTGCTCAAAGCCTCATCAACAGCTTCGGCAAGCGTCTTCTGATCTTTTGGCAGCACCATATTCATCAGCTTGTTTTCAAAAAGGCATTTGATATCCTTCTCGGTAAATCCGGCAAGTGAATAAAGGTCGGAAGAACCTGCATCAATGGTAAGATCGGCATCTATACGGCATCTGACTGCGCTGCTTACCAGCCCATAAAGTGCGGGAGAAGCGTGGAGGCTGCCGTTGGTTTTCAGGCTTTGAGAAAAGCGTACATTATTTGCCCTGCGCCATATAGCAGTGACTATGCGGTGGCCGCCGTTTCCGGTATCCACCCTGAAGAACAGCAGTTCGTAAATTATATAATCATCCGCTATAGGACTGAAGATACGCAAAAAGAATGATTTTCTGCGCAGCTTAAGACGGAAAAGGTCATCGTTTATAAATCGGTACATCTCATCAAGCACCGAGACATCCTCCGGATGTATATTTGCCTGACGAAGTTTTTCTACTATCTCGTTGAAAGAAGCTGCGGGTATTATGCTGTCAAGATCGGGGTTGGGGTTGTAAACCACCTGATAAAGTCCGTTATCAAGATCCAATTCAATAACGGTATCATCTATATAATGCAGCAGCGTCTGATATTTTGCCTGAGAAAGCTCGAGCGAGTTGAAAGACGCATTTTTCCAATCCGGTCCGGGCAGAGGGACGCTGATGTTATCGGATTTGGGGGAATAGCCGTCTGCGTATTGGCGGGCAAGGGCAACAAAACTGTCACGAATGTGCTTAAAGCATTCCAACAGCTTGGGAGAAAATGCCCCGCATTCGCCGTTGAGCAGCATATTTATCGCGCTTTGGTAAGGATAAGCAGGTTTGTAAACACGGTTTGTGGTAAGTGCGTCAAAGGCGTCGGTAAGACCTACTACCTGCGCGCATATCGGTATCTCATCGCCTTTTAATCCGAACGGATAACCTTTTCCGTCCCAGCGTTCGTGATGGTAAAGACTGATGTTGTAGGCATACCTAAGAAACAACTCTTCTTCCATAGCGGAAAGCTGACGCACCAGCTCCGAGCCAACAGACGAATGGCTTTTCATTATCTCGAATTCCTCAGCGGTAAGAGGACCTGGCTTATTGAGTATTGCATCGGGAATGGATATTTTCCCTATATCGTGCAATGCGGACGCGCTTGAAATAATGTCGATGGTATCTTCGGTAAGCTCATATTCGGGGCAGCAGCGTGCTACCTCCTGCAGCAGCATTTTGGTAAAACGGCGTATACGCAAAATGTGGTTCCCCGATTCGGTATTGCGGTGCTCGATGATGGCAGAAAGCGTATCCAGCATCATTTGATTGGTATCGCGTATCTTTTTGCTTTGCTCGCTCACCATTTTTTCAAGATTCCATTTGCTCAAAAATACATCAACCATTATATCTATGCGGCGGTGGACAGCCGTACGGGAATACGGCTTTAATATCACATCGGTAACGCCCAGCATAAAGGCTATATCTTCTTTTTCGCTTCCGGCCTTTTCCTCAATGATCATTACTACCGGTATCGCTTTTTCGGTTTCAGTATGGGCGGCAGCCATAAGACGACGCATTTCATCATTATCCGTTGCGGTCATATCGACCAAAACGACCGAAATATAGGTATCATTTTGTTCGAGCAGCAGCAAAGCCTGCTCGATACTTTCGGCTTCCAAAAGATTATAGCTTTCGATAAATATATTTCTTAGTTCTTCTCGGGCAGATTTTTTATCGCCTACTATCAGAACGGTATCTTTCAATCTTAATTTCATTTATTTTCCCCCCCGTCAGATGCTTTAAGGCACGGATGTTGTCGGTCTGTTTTCGATCGATTTTTTATAACGCCACACAAATGCGCTTGAGCTTTTCCGCTAAGAAAAGCTGCTTGTATCATCTTCTTTATGGTTAAACTATACTATTTTTTTAAGGTGTTATCCCCATCCCAAACCCCCAAAAGTATGGGAAGACAGAAAAAGTTTTGAGTGATTTGTCATTCTTCATATCAAGGCGGCAATTCGGCAGGCGATATGCTTATCCCACAAAAAAGCTTTTTAAAAATAGGATATTCTTTCAAGGTATCTATATATTTGTTGGGCGGGCTGATACGCAGCTGCCCCGGCAATATATGCACCCGACCGAAGTCATCGCGTATTTCAATATGAAAAAATCCCATATGCGGTCTCAATTCATCGGATTGCAGCGGATAGCAAAAATGCAGCTTTTTGTTTCCTTGATGATATCGCAAACACCCAAAACTGTCTTTCTGTTCCGAAGCGACGATCAGATCAATGCACTTCATGCCTTTTTCAAAGGACAGGGTAAACGTACCACCGTGATCCTCTATAAACAGCAACTCGTCCTTGATGCCGCCGTCCTTACAATAGATAAGTTCCGGCAGCAAAGGGAAAAGATATTTGTCAAAAGAAATCATACTGTTATTCGTCACTTTGGTTTCCCTCCCTTTGGTTTTAAAGCTTACTATATGGGTAAATCATATCAAAACGGGGCCGTTGACACAGTAGCCCTTACCCGCCAAAAGGGCTACTCTTCACCTTATAAAGGGCTAATCTTTATTACACAGCAAAAAAGCCGGCACAAAGTGCCGGCTTTAAAATAATAGATACTATTTTGATGTCTCACGCTTGGCTTTATCCAGAAGTTTGCTTCTATTCGATACCTCAAGCTTTGAAAAAATATTTGCGGTGTGCTTTTTAACGGTGTGTTCTGTTACATGCAGCTCTGCGGCGATGTCCTTGCGCTTTTTATCCAAAAGCAGCGCTTTTAGAACATCGGTCTCTCGCGCCGTGAGCAGCGATACCGAGCGCCAGTTTTGTACGATATATTCGACCTCCTGCTCGGGCGAAAGCTCTTCAGGCTGCGAAACAGGTTGAGATGCCGCTGTATCGACCAGCATCCGTTCGTGGCTGTATATTACCTCATGCAGCATGAGCAGCAACAATTCGCTTATTATATAAGAAATCGCTAAAAACTCAAAATCCACATAAACATGCTGTTCAACATACCATATACATATATTGAGGAACACTATCGTGAGAATGATTGGAGAGTGGTTGATAGCGGCAGGCTTTTTTGCCTTTAAAGAAATCCCCACCGAAATGATCATAAAAGCAAAAAACGCAAGCAGATATACCATGTAAACAAAGTGAAGCGGGCCGTATACCTTATGCAGCTTCGCCATTCCGTCTACAAATTCAAGTGAAACATCCTCATAGTACAATGTCAGATAACCGGGACTCGCCGCAAGCAGAAAAACCAAAAAGCTGACAGATGTCAATGCCGCCAAAAACCATTTTCGGTAATTGACCTTGCAGATATCCATTATGCAGACCAGCATACAAAGCGGCAAAAAAACCGCTCCAAGATAAGATATGCGATTAGCAAGCAGTGCTTCTTCCAATGTTTTGGAGATGGAGAGAGCGAAGTATCCTGAATTTACTATAAAAACCGAAGCAAATAGCAGCAGCATCCAAAAATCCTTTTTGCGGACAAAAGCACAGTAACAAATAACAAGCAGCAGCGAGATAACGGCAGTTGCGGCATAAGCCAAAGACATATTAATTGTTTCGGCAGATGTAGCCGCTTTTGAACATGAGGTGAGCGCAAATATACAGAATACAGCAACGATCTTGCCGATATTCTTTTTTGTGATCATTTGGCAACACCTCCATTTTCAAACAATTATCATGCTTCCCATTTTATCACAATTAACACCACCTCGCAACTTTAAAAGACTCTCTTCATCCGCATCTGCTGCGAGAATGGCTGCCTCCGAATTTGCAAATATCTTGGACGCATCGTAAACCTCTCCGTTCCAATTTTCTGCAAAAGAAGACTATCATCTGCCAAAGGGTACTTACCGCAAAGCTCTGTTCTGCAAATAGTATGAAGCTATTTTTTCAGTCAGCGATGATAAGGTCTATCTGGTAGCTCTGCTGGATTGCCGCCAAGACAATTCCGAGCGGATGCAAAGGTCATAATACCCCGTCAGGGGAAGGCTTTTACTTTGTTGCACTTCGTATTGTTTATATACTTCCCCACCATTTGGTGAAGGGGGTGGGTACATCTTCTGTGGCCTGAACCGCCGAAAAGAACCCCTTGACAAGTCTCCCAAGCTAAGTTACTATCACAACAAATTTCAATCTACACGAAAACGCATCCTCGCCGGTTTTGACGGGGATGCGTTTTTTGACCCATACGCTGACCATTACGATGAAATCAGCCTATGGAAAGGATGGGGAAAACAGAGCTGAAAATCAACTTATTCCCGCCTAAACAGGATGCAAAAGTGATCAAAGGCAGGGATCGAATGGTATTCTAAATGCCGGATATTAAAATCACCTTGCCGCGGCCATGAGGCCGTGGGAGCTTTTCCTGCAGCCTTTTTTTCTTTTACTGCGAGCAAAACTCTCCATGAGCAGGCACTCATGGAGAGTTTAAAATCACTTGATATTTTACTCTGTTATTTGCCCATCTCGTTGTTGATGATAACGGCATTGCAGCTTTCGACCTTTATTTCCTGCCAAACCTTTTCGGTGACATAAGGCTCGGTTTCCAAATATTTGTCCAATAATTCTCTGCTGGGAAAATCCATAACAAGAAAAGAGCCAATAGGCATACCGCATTCATTTGTTATGCCGCCAGCACACAGCACTTTATACTGCTCCATCACCTTAAGCATATTTTTCAGATGTCTCGGGCGAACGCTCATGCGTCTTGCAAGTGCATCGCTGTCGGTGCCATCATAGGCGGTGATCATAAACTGCATAATATATACTCCTTTGCTGTCGATTACGGTCAAGACATTTTCTTCTGCATCTATTATACATCTTTCTGCCCTGACAGCAACCGCTTCAGCTCATAAAACCAGCAAACAGCCGGCCATAAGGTCGACTGTTTGCTTTTGCTTTAGAATAACTGTCCGGGAAGCTTAAGTTTTTGCTTTGGCGGGAAGGATCTGTCAAACTCCTCGCAGGCTGCTTCATCTACGAAATAGCCTTGGGGAGTGGCATATTCTCCGGTTATGCCATCTAAATATCCGGGGATCAGCTCTTTGCAGAGAAAGAAGGATGCGTCTTCACCTTCCGGCAAGCCGTGGTAACGTATCCCCTTTTCCGATGCATAGCCGAATCCGCTTTTCCCGTAGAAATCGATATTGCCTTCAAAGCAGACTGCGCCGCATCCCAATGCCTTGGCCCGCTCTAAAGAATAGTCCAGTAATCTTTTGCCGTAGCCTTTGCGTTTGAGATGGTTGGCAATGCAGATAGGTCCCATTGTCATGATGGGTATACTGCGTCGGTCATCCGCCTTGATTTCGGCATGTATAAAGACGTTCTGACCTATAATTTTGCCGTCGAGCTCCATTACAAAATCCAGCGCTTTTACAAAGGCGGGATCTTTTCTAAGCCGATGCATTACAAAATGCTCCAGACAGCCGGGCCGATAGACATTCCAAAAGCTTTCCCGGATGAGATTTTCCACCTCTCGGTGGTCGTTCGGGGTTTCATTGCGAATAATAAGGTTTTCCATTTTTGTTCCTCCTGAAAAATTTTGACGTTTTTCGGGAGGGTGAGGCTCTGCTTCCCCTCCCGGGTCAGCCAACAGTCTCCAAGGTGTTGTTCATTTTCAAACAGCATTCTCCAATTTGTTTTTATTCCGGTTTGACCGGTAATTCTATTATATCACCTTTATAAAATCTGCGCAATTTATATATTATTTGGTTTATGTATTGAGTGGCAGCGCTTTTTTGCTTAAAATAAGAATCATAAACATTTTGGAGGCTGCTATGGTTTGTGAAATTATGAAGGACATCGCCTTCCTTTCTCAAAAGGCGGAAGAGGCTGCTGCCCAGGATATATCTGTCGGGATCGACCTGCTTGATACGCTGGAGGCGCACAAGGACGGCTGTGTAGGTATGGCGGCCAACATGATAGGAGTAAATAAGCGCATCATCGTTTTTGAAGATGACGGCAAATACACCCTTATGTTCAATCCAGTTATAATTAAAAAATCCTTCCCTTATCAGGCGGAGGAGGGCTGCCTTTCGCTTGAGGGCACCCGCATGACCAAGCGCTGGAAATCGATAAAGGTCCAGTATCAGAATGAAAATTTCCAGACCAGAATAAAAACCTTCACCGATTTTACCGCGCAGATTATTCAGCATGAAATTGACCACTGCGACGGCATAATAATCTAATAGGAGGGGATTTTATGGTAATCTACTTTTCCGGCACCGGCAACAGCCGATATTGCGCCCGGATGATAGCGCAAAATCTTGGCGACCGCGCCGTTGATGCCGCACGGTACATAAAGGAATATATCCCCGCCGAATTTACTGCCGAGGCTCCGCTGGTGTTTGTTTCGCCGGTTTACGGCTGGCGTATGCCAAAGCTTTTCTATGACTTTATCGCCTGCTGCGACATTGTAGCGGGAAACGACGCCTATTTTGTGCTGACCTGCGGCAGCGACATCGGAAACGCAGGCAAACAGCTGAAAGAGCTTTGCGCTCAAAAGCGCATCAACTACCGCGGAGTGCTGGAAGTTGTAATGCCCGAAAACTATATCGCCATGTTCCCCGTTCCCAACGAGGAAAAATCGGAAAAGATAATTTCCAAGGCGCTGCCTGTGCTTGAAAAAGGTATCGGCTGCATCGCCCAAAGAAAACCTTTCCCCGAAAGGCGCATCTCCCTTTTGGACAAAGCAAAAAGTAGTTTTGTAAATGATATTTTCTGTCGATATATTATAAAATCCTCGCCGTTCAGAGTAGATGACCGCTGCATCGGATGCGGAAAATGCGCAGACCTTTGCCCGCTCAACAACATTGAGCTTAAAGACGGCAAACCGGTTTGGAACAAGGACTGCACCCACTGCATGGCCTGTATCTGCCACTGCCCGACCGAGGCTATCGAATACGGACGCAAAAGTGTCGGAAAGCGACGCTATCGCTGCCCCGAATACAAATAAAAGGAGTTAGCCATGACCGAATTTGAGTGGGATAAAAAGCTTAATATCGACACCTGCGGTCACGAATATGCCCTTGTTGACCAGCATCATCACCCATATGAGCCGACTCCCTATTCGGTTTTGAAGCGGCTTGCCGAAAGCGGATATTTGTCCTCTGAAAATATCGTTATTGACTACGGATGCGGCAAAGGGCGTCTGGGATTTTATCTCGGTCACGTCGTCGGCTGCAAGG
Source organism: Oscillospiraceae bacterium (assembly GCA_017399785.1). Classification (GTDB taxonomy): domain Bacteria; phylum Bacillota; class Clostridia; order Oscillospirales; family Ruminococcaceae; genus Yanshouia. The sequence continues at coordinate 12,178 of JAFQAX010000110.1, forward strand.
TGATCGGCGTTGAGCACAGCGACAGTCTTTGGCGGCAGGCGGTGGATAACATCGAAGGCTTCAGCGGCGGTGTCTCCCCTTCTTTTTTCTGCCAAAAGGCGGAGGAATTCAACTGTGATAAGGCCGACTGCTTTTATTTTTTTAATCCCTTTACCGTCGAGATACTAAAGGCGGTAATGCGCCGTATAGTCGACAGCTATTATGAAAATCCCAGACCGATGCGGCTATTTTTCTATTACCCCGACGACGACTATTTAAGCTTTTTGCTGGCGGGAGATTCGGACGGGCTGACCGATCAGCTTTACTTTTTGGATGAGATCGACTGCCGTGACCTGTTTGATCAAAACGACAGCCGCGAACGTATTATGATCTTTGAAATGGGCGGCGAGTGATTTAAAAGAGGTGTTGATATGTTTAAAGATAAGATTGCGGTCGTTACCGGCGGCGCGCACGGAATAGGTAAATGCATCTGCGAAGAGTTTAAGCTAAACGGCGCAAAGGTATGCGTCATAGATTTAGCCGACAACGACTATTTCGTCGGAGATATTGCTGACGAGCAGGTTCTGCTCCGATTTGCCGAAAAGGTGATCGCGCAATACGGACATGTGGATTATCTGATAAATAACGCCAAGCCGATTTTTAAAGGCGTTGACAGCTGCAGCTATGATGAGTTTAACTACGCACTTAAAGTCGGCGTTACCGCGCCTTTTTATCTGACGCAGCTTTTTCTGCCCTATTTTGCCGAGGGCGCGGCGATAGTTAATATATCCTCCAGCCGGGACCGCATGAGCCAGCCGCAAAGCGAAAGCTATACCGCCGCTAAGGGCGGCATTTCGGCGCTGACCCATTCACTGGCGGTAAGTCTTTCTGGCAAGGTCAGAGTAAATTCTGTTTCACCCGGCTGGATAGACACCGATTTTACCGAATACTCCGGTCCCGATGCCGATCAGCATCCCGCCGGCAGAGTAGGAAATCCGATGGATATTGCCAATGCGGTGCTGTTTCTATGCAGTGACAAGGCAGGATTTATCACCGGAGAAAATATCTGCGTCGACGGCGGCATGACACGCCTTATGGTCTATCACGATGACCACGGCTGGAAATATAACGGCTGATTGACTAATTATACGCCTCAAATTATAATTAACTGTGAAATATTCTGCTCTTTTCGAGGTGCTTTAAATTATGGCTGCGATGACAAATAAGAATACACCTGTTGAAGTATTCGAAAGTATGCCAATACATTCCGCACTGACCAAGATGGCAATTCCGACTATTGCAAGCCAGCTGGTGGTGCTTATATATAACCTTGCCGACACATGGTTTATCGGCAAGACAAATAACCCCTATATGGTTGCCGCTTCATCGCTGGTGCTGACCGTTTTTCTGCTGACCTCTGCCCTTTCCAATCTTTTCGGTACCGGCGGCGGAACGCTTGTAGTAAGGCTTTTGGGCGCAAAGCAGGAGGATGAAGCTAAAAAAGCCGCATCGTTAAGCCTTGTGATGGCAGCGGGTGCAACGCTTTTCTTCTCGCTTTGCTGCCTGATTTTTATGAATCCGCTGCTTAAAGCGCTGGGCGCAAGCGAAAACACCATAGGTTACGCGCGCCAGTACCTGTTCTTTGTTATAGTGCTGGGAGGAGTGCCCACCGTTTTGTCCAACACCATGAGCAATATGGTGCGAAATGTCGGCTACTCCAAAGAGGCGGGATTTGGCCTCAGCATGGGCGGACTGCTCAATGTTGCGCTTGACCCGCTTTTTATGTTCGTGCTGCTGCCCGACGGCTATCAGGTCATGGGCGCCGCCATCGCCACCATGCTTTCCAATATGGTGGTGCTATGCTATTTCATCGTCATATACAAAAAGCTCAGCAGCAAAAGCGTGCTGGAGCTGCCTAAACGTATAGAAAAAATCAGCCGCCCGTCCTTCAAAGCGCTTTTTGCGGTAGGTCTGCCCGCTGCTTCGGGTGTTATGCTTTATGACTTGAGCAATATGGTAATAAATCGCTTGAGCTCGGGTCACGGCGACATCGAACTGGCAGCTATAGGAATCGTGCTTAAGGCGGAGCGACTGCCGATAAATATCGGTCTTGGCATCTGCTTCGGTATGATGCCGCTGATCGCTTATAATTTCGCCGCAAAAAATCACAAGCGAATGATGGCTTTCTTTTCTACCGCAAGAACTTACGGACTTATTGTGGCGGCGATAAGCCTTGTTTTATACCGCACCTTTGCTCCCTTTATCGTGCGGGCGTTTATCTCCGATGCCGAAACGGTAATGCTCGGCACCGAATTTATCAAGGTGCGCTGCTTGGCTCCCGCATTCATGTTCTTAAGCTTTCACATGGTGCATTTTATGGAATCGGTCGGTAAGGGCAAGGTCGCCTTTTGGCTTTGCGTTATAAGACAGCTTTGTCTTAATATTCCGATACTTATCATAATGGATCACTTTTTCGGCATGAAAGGCATTGTATTTACTCAGGTATTTGCCGATTTCTTTAACGTTGTCGCCACCTATATAATTTATTTCAGGGTAAAAGCTTCGCTGCTGCAATAAATTTGGCGATTTTTGCAACCTTTATATCAAAGGCAGGTGCATTATATGCTGGTCAACATTTTTATTATAATTGCCGCAGTGCTCGGCATGATGTTCCCCTATTACCTTATAACGGCGATCCGCAGCAGCGACACCGAGAAATATGAAACCGCAGCCATAAAGTGCTGTCTGATTTTCGGCGCGCTGGTTCTCGTTTCGCTTATGGTGCTGCGCTCCTGATTTTGCAAAGGAGATAAAACTATGGAAATGTATATTGAATTTTTTATCGTACCTGTAATAATGATAATTTCGGGCAGTATCATGCTTTATAAAGCGCCCAGAAAAGTGAATCGCTTTATGGGCTACCGCACTTCGATGTCGATGAAAAGCCCCGAGACTTGGAAATTCGCCCACGCTCTTTGCGGGAAGCTTTGGGTGATAACAGGATGCGTTTTGTTGCCGATTTCTGTTTTTTCGATAATACTTGTAGCCGATAAAGAAAGAATCGTCCTTCAATCCGCCGGAGAGGTTGTTGCGCTTATTCAGGTTGCGGTCATGCTTTGCTCGGTGGTATATGTTGAATACTCGCTGCGCAGGAATTTTGACAAAAACGGTAAACGCAAAAGCGACTGGGAAATATGAAAAAGCAAAACGCCTTGAAATCATACAGTTTTATGTTAGTTATAAATATCTCAACAGAAAGGCTTCTTTTTATTTAGCTTTTAATTTTCATAAATCAACAACGTGGGAGGTGTCTGTATGAACAGTAAGTGGCAAAAAACAATCAATATACTTACTTTAGCACTTTTGGTTATATGCTTTATAAAAATCGGCTGGCTGCAGGGAGATATAAGAAATCTTCAGAACACTGTAAATAACAACCGCAGTATGCTTCAAAGCAGTATTGACTCTATTAGCAGCCGTATCCGCTACGAAATGGAACAAGCAAATAATCTGCTTAGTGACAGCAGGTGGAACACAGTTGGTATGGATGTAAAAAATAAAACAGCGACTTTGTATTGCTATGTTGTGCCAAAGGTTTACAACCCTGAAAAAACTGTGGCTGCAATTGTTTATAACAATAATAAGCTTCCCATGACATTGGAAAGCGGCAGATATATCGCAGAAATTGATATTCCTCTTTTCGAAGATTGCCAAATAGATACTGTGCAGTTTGAGGAAGACGGAACAATACGTACACAGAAGCTTAACTGGGTTATTAATCCAAGATATGATTTGGTCCCTACTGCTTATATAAATTATTCGGGTTCACAAACCCAAAATTATAGTAGTACAAATATAACAAGAACTTATAAAGGTGCTGTGGAAATAGATTTTGAGCATAAAGATTTTGTAAAAGGAATAGTAGATGCCGAAGTCGTTCTTCTTGTAAACGGCAAAGAAGAATGGAGGTACAAACCTGTTCTTGAAGAATTGCATAGAGATGATTATATAGCACATTATAAAGGTGATATTGACTACCGCTTTGATCTTCAAAAAGGCGATACTATAAAAATGTATGTAGAAATTATTGATGAAAACGGGTGGAAATACCGCGGCATATTAGAAGATGCAACCATAAGCGAAAAAGGTAATCCCATCCCCAATTCCGAACATTATCATTCAGAAGCTGAAATTTATGACGCTGATGGTAATCTGCTTTTCCAGCCTTATTAATAAATATGACTTCAACTGACGATGCAATAATGACCATTTATGAACAGTATTATGCTGTGTAGTATAACCAAAAGCCAAGCTGAAATAATCAGCTTGGCTTTAACTGTTTTATAGTGCCTCGGCTTAGCCGAGGATTTTTGTTATTGCGATTCGATTCTGGAATAATAGACCACGCCGCCCAAAATCATGGCACAGCCGACAAGCTGCACCGCCGAAGGCCATTCGCCGAACAGCAGCGCCGCAAACATTCCCGCCACCACAGGCTCGCAGAGCTTGGAAGCGGACACAAACGCGGGAGAAAAATACTTTAAGCACCAGCTAAAGATGCTGTGCCCCAAAATCGTCGAGAAGATGGCAAGCAAAATTCCCACTATTATTACGTTTATTCCGTGACCAAAGATGTTATATCCCTGCGCCAGACAGGTTATCAGCAGCGATACAGCGCAGGCAATGTAAACTATGTAGGTATAAACGGTGGTGGATACGTTTTTTCTGACGGCGCGCCCGATAAGGGTATAGAACGCCACCGCGACAGCCGCCAGCAGCGAAAGAATATCGCCGTAGAGGTGCGCCCCGCTGGAAGAATCGGCAAGGGCGATAACGACGCTGCCCAAAAATGTAACGGCAATCGCTGCGATAGCTTTGAGCGACAGTCTGCCCTTCATAAAGAGGCAGAAGCCGAGCGCTACCCAAATTACTTCGGTGCAGACGATGGTAGTAGAGCTTGCAACCGAGGTATGCAGCAGCGATTCAAACCAAAGCACAAAATGTATCGCCAAAAATACGCCGCTTAATGCACTGAGCGCAATTATCTTTTTGTCTGTCTTTGCAAATTCGGTGCGGACTTCCCTTTTGCCGCAGACCACCGGCGTCATAAGGATGACCGTCCACAGCAATCGGCAGGTGGCGGTTACCGCCGAGGGAGCGTTGGCATATCGTACAAAAATCGCCGAAACGGAGATGCCCAATACACCGATCACTATCATTATCATTGGATGCTTTTCGATATATTTCATGGCTTTTTACCTGCTTAATCTAAAATGTCACAAGCATCATTCTACTATTTTGCCGCCTTTCAGTCAATTAGATTGTGCAAATGCGGCTTTTTTCTGATATAATTTAGAGTTAGAGGTGATTTTATGCGTTTAGCTCTTATCCAGCTTTTTGTTACCGACGATAAAACCGAAAATGTCCGCCGTGCCTGCGAATTTTTGGAGCAGGCCAAACAGGGCGGCGCTGATATCGCCGTACTGCCCGAAATGTTCTGCTGCCCTTATTCCAACAGTTGTTTCCCCTCCTATGCCGAGCCGATGGACGGATTTGTGCAGAAAACGCTTTCCGAAACTGCCGCCCGTCTTGGCATGACGGTGGTAGCGGGTTCCTACCCCGAGCTGTGCGGCGGCAAGATATACAACACCGCCTGCGTTTACGGCGCGGACGGCAGCCTTATCGCCAAGCACCGCAAAATGCATCTTTTTGACATCGATGTAAAGGGCGGTCAGCGATTTTTCGAATCGGAGACGCTTACCCCCGGCAGCGAGATAACCACCTTTGAAACGCCGTTTGGAAAGTTTGGACTTTGCATCTGCTTTGACATGAGATTCGAAGAGCTTTCCCGCATTATGGCGCTGGACGGCGCACAGGTGATAATTGTACCCGGTGCATTCAACATGACGACCGGCCCCGCTCACTGGGAGCTGCTTTTCAGGCAGCGTGCCGTTGACAATCAGCTTTTCACCGTTGGTGTCGCTCCCGCCCGAGATGAAAACGGAGAATACGTTTCCTACGCACATTCGATGGCAGTTTCCCCATGGGGAGAGGTTTTATGCGATTGCGGCGTCGATGAATGTGTAAAATTTATCGAAATAAATACAGATAGTATAGATTCTGTCAGAAAACAGCTGCCGATCCTTTCGGCAAGGCGCACCGATGTATATGAAATAGGCGCAAAGGAGTGATATCTATGTTCAGAGAAATGGTGAGAAAAAATCAGCAGCTTTCGCAGCAGGAATGCATAGAACTGCTCAAATCCGAGACCCGCGGCGTTTTGGCGGTACTCGGTGATGAGGATTATCCTTATGCCTCACCGATGAATCACTTCTACAACGATGAGGATGGCTGTATATATTTCCACTGCGGAAGGCAGCAGAGCCATCGCCTTGATTCGCTTAAAAAGCATGACAAGGTATCCTTCTGCCTGTATGACAAGGGTTATCGCAAAGAAGGCGACTGGGCGCTTAATGTTAAAAGCGTCATTGTTTTCGGCAGGATGGAGATAGTTGACGACAAGGAAACTATGATAGACATCGCCACCAAATTGAGCCACAAATTCACCCTTGACGATGAGTATATCAGAAAGGAAATTGAACAGCACGGTCACCGCACTCTGCTGTTAAAGCTTATCCCCGAACACATCTGCGGCAAGCTGGTAAAGGAATCATAACTACATCAAAAGGCATCGGAAAATGAAATTTCCGATGCCTTTTTAATTTAGCCTATGCCAACTGATTCGCTGCGGCGTTCCATTATGGTGGTATCCTGCCAGACGCCGAATCTGTCTTTTGCGATTTTTTCGCGGATGCCGATGATACGCCATCCGTTTTTAAGGCACATTTTTATGCTCGCCTCATTGGTCGATGTGATGGAGGCATAAAGCGTCCAGATACCATTCTCTTCACTTTGGCCATTCATTTCCGCCAAAAGTTGACTGCCGATATTCTGCCCTTTATAACCATTTCTGATATAAAGGCTGACCTCGGCAACGCCACTGTAACATTCTCTTGAGGATACAGGAGAAAGCGCTGCCCAGCCCACCAGCAAATCGCCGTCATAGGCGCCGATGCGACAGAACTGATGATGATTTTCATCCCACTTCTGCGCCGACGGCAATACGGTATTAAAGGTGGCGACCCCAAGCTGCAGTCCCTGATCGTATATCTCGAGTATTTGCGGTATGTCGGTTTTCGGGATGGCTTTTATTGTAATCATGCGCGTTCCCCCTCTGGCAATCTTTAAGCGATCACAAAATCAGTCTTTTTATTTCCTCGATGCTTAGCATTCTGCCCATCGAAACGAGGTTATCATCCACCGCAAGGCCGGGGATGTTTATTACGCCGTAATCGTGCACCTTTTTCATATCGGTGACATATTCGACGGTTGCATTAAGTCCAAGCTCCTTGACCGCCTGAACGGCGCTTTCGTACATCGGCTGGCAGCCGACCCCCAGCACCTTTACGTTTGATATCTGCGGCTTTGATGCACTTGAGCATCTGCCCGCCATTGCGCATCCGGCGCAGCTCGTGCAGCCTGAAACCTCTTTCTTTTTACCAAACAAATCAAAAAATCCCATTTTCTCACCTGAATCTCGATTATATTTGTATAATTATTAAATAAATATACTTAAAGTAAAATATATTTCAGCTTAAACGGCATAATAAACCCAAATTCCGTTTTGCTGCTCTTTTCTCACCTTGCCGCGCAGGCGCAAATAATCGAGATGAGAAAGGCATTCGCCAACCGCAAACCACTTTTGGATCACGGGGAAGGTTTCCCAGCTGTCGGCTCTTATCTTCCAGGTCATTTTGCCCGCTATGTCGTGGGTGTTCATGCCGGGGTATTTTTTCACTATCTCAAAGGCTTCATTGATTCTGGCATCATGATGCACAAAAAGCTCCTCGATGCGTGCTTTGTAATCCCCTGTTTTGCGATGTCCCGGCAGGGTAAGCTTCACCGGCAGATCCTTTACCGACTTTAAGCTTTCAAGGTAATCGCCGAGCGAATCCTCCACCTCCGACCACTGGGTGATGTTGGGGGTGATATCAAAAAGGATGTGGTCCCCGCTGAACATTATCCCCTGTTTTTCTATCCAGAACATGCTGTTGCCGGGGGTATGTCCGGGGGTGAAAATAGCTTTGAGGGTGTACTCACCGACGGTGAAGGTATCGCCATCCTTAAAGCCGTGGAAAGCATCGGTGAGAGCTGGCAGCGCCATTTTATCAGCGGGGTTGGTGTTGTAAACTATCTCCAGCGCATCCTCTGGGAAGCCCTCGGAGCGGAGGCGCTCGCGCTTCTGCTCGTTTAATCCGCAGAACAGTATACGGCGCTTATACTCCAGATCGACCTCGCTCATGTATATCTTTCTGCCCGGGCCGACAAACATATCCGCCATTCCAGAATGGTCGGAATGGAGGTGGGTTACCAATATATCTCGGCGGGCGGGGTCTGAGCCGAGCTCCTTTAAGCCCTGTTCAAGTGCTTCGGCGCACTCGGGGCGGCGAAATCCTGTATCGATGAGCAGGTCGGAGTCATCGCCCTTTATAAAGTAGCTGTTGAGCTCCTTTAGGGGATTTTGTGGCAGCGGCACCGATATTCTGTATATATTTTTTACTACTTCTTCTACCATAAGAAACTCCTTTGAGGTTAAATGCACTATACCTTTTAATTGTACATGAATATCGCAAAATTGCAAACCGCTGCGTGTATTTTATCGATAAAAATTGCGCGGACAGCGATAAACTGTCCGCGCTTTGCGTTTTAAAGGGTGATGAGCTCGGGATGCTCGAGCAACGTTTTCATATCGTCGAGGATGCGTCCAACCTCAAGCCCGTCAAATACTCGGTGATCAAAGGTGAGGAAGGCGTTCATCATCGAACGGATCTTTATCTCATCGCCAACTACTACGGGCTTCTTGACCGAGCGGCCAAATCCCATAATGGCAACCTGAGGCGGGTTGATGATGGGGGTGGACCAATCGATGGGGAACATTCCGACGTTGGAAACGGTGAAAGTACCGCCTGCCTGAGAGCCGTCGGGCAGGCACTTGTCTCTTGCCTGCTCGGCAAGCTTCTTCATGGCATTGTGCAGCTCGACAAGATTCATCTTATCGGCGTTCTTTACAACGGGTACCATGAGTCCTGCCTCAGCAGCAACTGCTACCGAAAGGTTGACGGCGGAGTGCTGAGAAACCACCTTGCCATCAAAGGTTGCGTTTGCCATCGGGTGCTTTTTGAGCATCTTTACAACCGCCATGCAAAGCAGATCGTTGACGGTGACCTTGCAGCCAAGGAATCCGGTTGCCTCCACCAAACGCTGGCGATATGCAAGCAGGTCGGTGACATCGATCTCGGCGCAGGCGGTGCACTGTGCCATCTCCTGCAGGCTGGTGTACATATTCTTGGCTATCGCCTTGCGGATGCCGCTGAGCGGGATCTGAGCAACAACATCCTCGGCATAAGCGGCGGGAGCGGCAACTGCAGCTGCGGGAGCGCTTGCTGCTGCGGCGATGTAATCCTTTACATCCTGCGCGATTATTCTGCCGTTGGGGCCGGTGCCCTTTACTGCCGAAAGAGTGACGTTATTCTGCTTTGCTATCTTCTTTGCAAGTCCGGTAGCCGAAACTCTTCCGGAGGCGGGGGCTGCGGCAACGGGAGCCGCAGCGGTGGTGGCGGGAGCCACCGTTTCGACGGCGGGAGCCGTCGGCGCGGCAGGTACTGCCGCGGGAGCTGCGGCGGGCTGGGAAGCGCCGCCTGCGAGGGTTTTATACTCCTCCTCGGTGGAAGCAAGGGCAGCGATGGGAGCGCCTACTGCTACCGTTTCGCCCTCCTGCGCGGTGATGTGCAGATAGCCTTCGTCGTTGCAGTTAAACTCTATGGTATTCTTTTCGTTTTCAAATTCCATGATGGCGTCGCCTTTTTTGACCTTGTCGCCTTCTTTGGCAAGCCAGGCACTGATAGTACCTTCCACCATGGTCAAGCCCGCACGGGGCATTACCAATTCTATGATCATAATTTACGACCGCCTTTCGTATCAAAGGCTGCGCGCCAGCTGAGCGCGTACTGCCTTGGCGATATCGTCGGCATCGGGAATAACGTGCTTTTCAAGGGTGATGTTGTAAGGCATGGGAACGTCGAGCGCCGCCACACGTCCAACGGGGCCGTCCAGCTCATCGTACATCTCTTCCTGAAGCATAGCGGCAAGCTCGGCGCCGATGCCGGCGGTCTTGTTGCTTTCCTCTACGATAATGGCGTGATGAGTCTTGCGGATGGACTCAAATACAGTTTCTTTATCAAAGGGGGCTATGGTGCGGGGGTCGATTACCTCGATGCTGATGCCTTCCTTTTCAAGCTTTTCAGCTGCTTCGAGAGCACGGCGAACCATAAGTCCAACCGCAATAACGGTAACATCCTTGCCGGGGCGCTTAACATCTGCAACACCGATCGGAATGGTGTAATCGCCTTCGGGAACTTCGCCCTTGGTCTGATAGAGCTGCTTATGCTCGCAGAACAGGATGGGGTTATCGGAGCGAATAGCGCTCTTTAAAAGTCCCTTTGCGTCAGCGGGGGTACTGGGGCTGATGATGGTAAGTCCGGGGGCATGCATAAACAGGCTTTCAACGCAGTTGGAATGCTCCGAGCCTGCGCCGAAGGAAGAACCCATTGCGCAGCGGATTACCATAGGAAGCTTGTAATCTGCGCCGTGCATAAAGCGCCACTTGGATACGCAGTGGAATATTTCGGTGAAAGCTACCATGGTAAAATCGGCGTACATAAGCTCGGCAACGGGACGAAATCCTGTTACGGCAGCACCAAGAGCGGTCCCGACAATAGCAGTTTCGGAAATAGGAGTATTGCGGATGCGCTTGGGACCGAATTCCTCAAGGAATCCGCGGGTAACACCGAAAATATTGCCAAATTCAGCGATATCTTCGCCGAACATAATTATTTTATCGTCGCGCTGCATCTCTTCTCTGAGTGCGGCTGCAACAGCCTGAAGATATGTCATCTGCATAATCGTTCCTCCTTCCCGCTTATACATAAAGGTTGCGATAAAGATCCTCGGGGGTGGGCTCGGGGCTCTTATCGGCTGCATCAATTGCTGCTTCCATCTCGGCAAGAACTTCTGCACGGAGTGCTTCGATCTCTTCGGCGGTCATAACGCCTTCATCGACAAGCTTTTTCTCCATCTTAAGTACGCAATCCTTCTTCTTCCATTCCTCGGTAACGGCGGCATCGCGGTACTTAGCCTGATCGCCTTCGAAATGGCCGCGTACGCGGTACATCTTACACTCGAGAACGGCAGGGCCGTTTCCTGCGCGGATACCGTCAACCAGCTCCTTGGCTGCCTCATAAACAGCGACAACGTCGGTAGCGTCAACCGTCTTGGAGGGCATGCCGTAAGCTGCGGCGCGGTCAGCACCGGGGTTGGGAACGGCGGAGCTGTAGCTGCTGGGGGTGGAAATTGCAAACTGGTTATTATTGCAGACAAACAGAACGGGCAGCTTCCAGATGGCGGCAAGGTTCATCGCCTCGTGCAGAGGGCCGCGGTTGGAGGTGCCGTCGCCGTAAAATACGTAAGAAACATTATCTGTTTCGTTCATCTGGATGGTAAGGCCTGCGCCAACTGCAGCGGCAGCATCGCATCCGAGAGTGCCGGAGAAACCGATCATGCCCTTTTCACGGCAGGTCATGTGCAGAACGCCGCCCATACCGAGCGCGTTGCCGCCTACTCTGCCCATTATCTCGGCAAACATGGTCTCAAGCGGTGCGCCGATGATAACGCCTGCGCCAACCGGGCGGTGACTTATCTTGAAAAAGTCGCCTTCCTTGCGGGTGGTAAGAACGCCGGTAACGCCGGCTTCTTCGCCGATGCCGCTGTGGATATGTCCCGGAATTCTTCCGGCTGCGTAAAGCTCGACCTGTTTTTCTTCAAAAAATCTTATCGAAAGCAGATCGCGGTACACTTTTTTCAAAAAATCTGCTGTGTACTGCATAATTTTTACCCCCTTGAAAGATTAAATATGTGATACGCCGCAAGGGCGTTTTATTTTCAAATTCGGGCAGGGATCGCTCCCTGGATGTTTTTATCACTTTAATGTAGTCAACTATTTTCTTTTGAAAAAAGCGCGGCCTTTAAGGGGCCGCGCTTTTTCAACACAACTTAAAAGTTGATTTTCAAGCAATTAAATTACTTGGTGAATGCGTCAACGAGTTCCTTGGTGAGAACTTCTTCGAACTCTGCGTAGCAGGGATCAGATGCAGCCTTGAACTCAGCAGCAGCCTCGGGGGTGAGCTCGGTAACAACTACGCCAGCGTCTGCCCACTTCTTGAGAACTACCTGGTCCTCTTCGCGCTGAAGCTTACGCTGCTGCTGTGCAGCCTTTGCGCCAGCTTCGTCAACGATAGCCTTGAGCTCGGGAGAGAGGGAGTCATAAAGCTCGCCGTTCATGGTGAAGAAGATGCAGTCATAAACGCCGGTCCAGTAAGTTACGTACTTCTGAACTTCTGCGATGGAAGCGCCGTCAGCGGTGGGAAGGGGGTTCTCCTGGCCTTCGTAGGTGCCGGTCTGGAGGCCGGTGTAAACTTCGGACCAGTTAGCGTTGGACCAGTTTGCGCCCCACTTGCCGTATGCAGCGTTGAGAAGCTGAGAACCAGCAACACGGAGCTTGAGGCCCTTCATAGCTGCGAGGGAGTCGATAGGACGAACGCTGTTGGTGGGATGACGGAAGCCGTTCTCACCGATGCCGAGGAGATGGAGGCCCATGTCCTCTACAACCTTGCCTACAGCCTTGCCAGCTTCGCCGTCGAGCTTAGCGTCAACGTCTTCGAAGGAGCTGAATGCGAAAGGAAGGGATACAACGTTGAGTCTGGGATCGAAGGAAGAGTAGATCAGGTTGGAATGAGCGGAGAGATCGATGGTGCCGTCGATAGCGCCCTGGATACCCTCGGTCTGGTTGCCAGCGGTGAGCTGGTCAGCAGCGTAAACGTCAACGGTTACAGCGCCGCCGGTAGCGTCGCTAACCATCTTGCCGAACTGACGACCCATGTCAGCCCATACGGTGTTCTCGGTTGCGGAGCAAGCGAACTTCCAGGTCATCTTCTCGAAGGTGGGAGCAGCAGGAGCAGCTTCGCCGGATGCAGCGGGAGCAGCAGGAGCAGCAGGAGCGGGAGCGGGAGCGGGAGCAGCGGGCTTAGAGCCGCAAGCTGCCATGGACAGAGCCATTGCCAGTGCAAGAGCTAATGCAAGAAACTTTTTCATCATTTTTCCTCCTCAATAATTTTGAGTTTCTTATATATCTGATATCACTTTTGGTGATATAAGACCTAAATTATTTGCCAAACAGCAGGCAGGTGGAGAAGAAGGGAACGTAGGTTACCAGCATAAGTGCGATTACGCAGGCGAGAATCATGGGCCATACAGCCTTGGACATGGTCTCGATGGTAACTCTGGTCTTGTCTCTCAGATTCTCCATCTTGTTGCATACGCCGATACCTACGAACAGGTTTACGCCTACGGGAGGAGTTACCTGACCGATTGCAAGGTTAACGGTGGAGAGTACGCCGAAGTGGATGGGGTTGATGCCAAGCTTGGTAGCAACGGGGAACATGATCGGGATGAATATGTACATTGCAGAGTTTGCGTCAACGAAGCAGCCTGCGATAAGGAAGATTACGTTAACGATCAGCAGGAATACATACTTGTTGCCGGAGATGGCAAGCAGCAGTTCCTGAGCGGCCTTGGAGATTCCGTGAACGGTGCAGATGTAGGAGAACAGAGTTGCGCATCCGATGATGATCATGATGCCGCCGGTGGTCTTGCTGGAATCTACAAGCAGGTCGTAGAGGTCCTTGATCTTAACTTCCTTGTAGATGAAGAGACCAACGAACAGGCCGTAAACAACCGATACTGCAGCAGCCTCGGTAGGAGTGAAGATACCGCCGTAGATACCGCCGAGGATGATAACGGGAACCATAAAGCCCCAGAATGCCTGACGGAAAGAAGCCCAACGCTCGCCCCAGCTTGCCTTTTCACGGGAAGCAGTGAGGCCTTTTCTGCGAACTTCGATAAAGATGATAACGACCAGTGCAACACCCATCATTATGCCGGGGATGATACCGCCCATGAACATATCGCCAACCGATACGCCGGTGATGGAAGCGTAAACTACGAATGCGATGGAGGGAGGGATAACGATCGCGATGGAAGCTGCGGTAGCCATCATTGCAGAAGAGAAAGGAGCGGAGAATCCGCCGCGGTTGATCATTGCGGGGATAAGGATGATGCCCAGCGCTGCAACGGTTGCGGGACCGGAGCCGGAAATAGCACCGAAGAAGCAGGCAACGATTACGCAAACGATCGCGATACCGCCGCGGTGATGTCCGCAGCAGTCATCGATGAATGCAACCAGACGGGAAGAAATTCCGGCCTTGGCCATGATGTTGCCGGACAGTACGAAGAAAGGTATTGCCAGCAGCAGGAACTTAGCCATGCCGTTGTATACGTTGGTGGGGATGATGGAGAGCTTATCTCCGGAGTAGATCATAGCTGCCAGAGAGGACATACCAAGGCTTACGCTGATCGGTACATTCAAAAACAGCATGATAAAGAAGGAGCCAAACAAAATAATATTAATCATTTAATGCTTCCTCCTTATTCTTCTTCCTGCGGCTTAACGCAGGCTGCGTCGCCGTGCATAACGTCGATGCAGAACTCGATGGTGTGGACTATCAGCAGAACGGCGCCGATAGGCAGGAAGATGGTGAACATCCACTCAGGCACATTCAGAGAGAAGGTACGCTTGCCGTTTGCCATCTGGGTCATAACCTTCTGCCAACCGGTGTTGAGAAGGAAAACCCAGAATACGGTGTTGACAACGGTGATGATTGCGACAAATACTTTCTTGCCGGCAACATTCAGACGGTCGAACACCAGAGAGAGACTGATGAGGCTTCCTTCACGTGCGCAAAGGCCGCAGCCCATCATGATAAGGAGAACAAAGAGGTTGATAACCAATTCCTCGGTCCATGCAAACTGGCCGTCGCTGCAATAGCGAACAACTACGTTTACAAAGGTGATCACGGTGACGAAAGAGAGCAGAACGCTGACAGCCAGCTTCTCGATCTCTGCCAAGCCATTCATGATCTTTTTGTAGGCTTTCATTGAACCAATCCTTTCCTATGCTATTTCCACGAAAAGCACGGTTTTGAAACCAAATCCGTCACTTTTCGAGTAATACAAGTTATTTTGCAGCTTTTGCTGCAATTTGGTATTTTACTCCTTTGACCGTTGAAAGTCAAGGTTGTCTACTCACCATAGCTGAATCCTGTATAACTTCTTAACAATCTCCGGCATGAAAAACTGTATCCAGTATCTCATCCATTGTTATGGTGCCGAACATATCGGAAACGGAAAATTCAGAAAGAATTTTTTCAACCTCTTCCCTTTTAAACGGAGTTCCTTTAAGGGCATCGAGTATCGGATAAAGCGGTGCGACCGCCATAAAATCTCCGTAGAAAATTATATCAGTAATAATTCCGCTTTCTATCTTTGCGCTGACTTCCAGCGTTCCGCCGGAATAGCGCTGCTTATTTGTAAGCTCGTATTTGGGGGAACGTCCGAAATTCCATTCCCAACGGGAATATTTATCATTTACAAGCTGATCAACCTTTTTCAATTCATCTTTCGACAGGCTGTCGGCTGTAAATCCGCCGCCCGAAAGCTCATTTTTGATTCGATCCCAGAACTGCCGAAGCGTCATATCCTCAGCAAGCATTTGCCGGATATTTCCGATTCTGCTTCTCACCGATTTTGAGCTTTTGGAAACGAACTTTGCAGGGTCTGCGTTAAGTGCGCCCGCCACCATATCAGGGTCGGAATCAAACAGCAGCGTTCCGTGGTATAGTATCCTTCCTCCGACGACGCGCTGTGCCGTTCCCGAAACTTTTTTCCCGTTGACGAGAATATCGTTTCTGCCCGAAGCCTCCGACTGCAAGCCTAAGCTTTCGAGAGCTTTGACCACCGCATCGGTAAAGCGGCTCATGGTAAGGGTCGAGAGTTCACCGGCATCGGTGATAAATGAGTAATTCAGGTTTCCCAGATCGTGATATACCGCTCCGCCGCCGGTGGTTCTTCTTACCACCTTTACGTTGTGCCGTTCAACAAAGGAGCGATTTATCTCTGCTTCAGCATTTTGATTCTGCCCGATGACGACAGTGTTCTCGTTCTGCCACAGTATCAGGTAATCCCCCTGTTTGCGGTTTTGAAGAACATATTCTTCAAACGCAAGGTTGAAAAAGGGATCGACCGAACCGGTCTCAAGGTATCTAACGGCTTTTTGCATCTGCCGGGCTGTCCTTTCTGCAAAGCATCATTCTTCGGGATATTTTTTGGAGAAGTGCTTAACTATATCAAGATGATTGTTCATTTCCTGCGCTGCCGCCTCGGCATTTCTTGCCTTTATCGCCTCATACAGGGCGCGGTGAGATACCTTTGATTGCTCGATGTAATCGGGCTGCAGCAGGAATCGTGTTCTTATGTTGGATATCATGCAGGTGACCATATGTATGGTCGCCGCCATTATCATGTTGTGGCTTGCAGCTGCAAGCGCATCGTGGAAATCGACATCGGCAGTGCTGTCGTTTGCGTCGTTTTCCATACGCTCAACCGCGTCGAGCATTGCTGCCAAATCCTCTTCGGTAGCACGCTGACAGGCAAATCTTACGATTGCCACCTCGGTCACGCGTCTGAATTCAATAAAATCGTCCAGCGTTTCTATCTGATTTGAAACATGAACAAAGGATTTCGCTTTTCTTATGTAATCGGCATCGCGGGTTACCCTTTTGCGGTTTCCGCTGCTTTCCAGCGCGCCGAGAAATTCCAAAATTGCAAGACATTCGCGCAGCGAACCTCTTCCGACGCCAAGCTTTTCAGCAAGATCTCTTTCGGAAGGAAGGTCGCTTCCAACTTTGATATGCCCTTTTTCTATGGCGTTGATTATCGCCTGCATCACCAGCTCGGGTACTTTAGGCGAACTGTACTGGATCTTTTCAATAGACATCTATGCCCATCTTCCTTCTAAAATGGTATTACCATATTACCACCCTACCATCATACAGTCAATGAGCAAACTAACCAAAAAAGAATACGGTATTTTTACCTTTAAAAAAGCTGATTGGAATCAGCTTTTTGGGGCTTATTCTCTGCCCGAAAAATTTACGCTTCCGTATATTATCGGAAGCACCACCGCTGCCAGCACTACCGCCATATCCACTATGGGAGGCAGTATCTGCAGCATGGTGCAGGCTATTATAAATAATCCCGCCGCAAGCCAGCACCAACCGGCAAAACGGTGAACCGCTTTCCAGCCTTCACTGCTCTTGGTAAAGGAAAATTTGAGTGCTACCGCCGAATTCTCGGGGCAGTCAAACATGTGGGCGCCCAGCATCATCAGCATAAGACCGAGAATGCAGGGGGTGACAAACAGCATCTGAAGCGGCTTTTGTCCTATCGACTGGAGAATCATTCCGCTGCAGAAAAATACCGAGAGAATGGGGAATCCCCAGCGTCCCATCAGCCTTACCTGGGTGGAGGGAAGCGTCATTCTTTTCTGGTTGAAAAGCAGCTGTCCGTGTGCAATAAGATTGAGGGTGCACATCAGGGCAGGCAATCCGAACGCCACCATCCAGCGCGGAATGGAATCGTCCTTTCCGTCGACACCGATAAGTCCGCTTTCCACTATTTCGGGGATGAGCGACCACATCCTTGCTCCGAGCAGCATGGGTGCGGCACAGGCAAGCAGCGTTGCTATCATAAGCACCCTTCCCTTTTCTTTGGAAACGTGCTTTCCGAACATTACGGCGCTTTGGATCTCAAGTTCTCGGTCTATTCCGGTTTTTTTCTTGCGGTTGTTCGCCATTTAAGCAGATCCTCCTGTTCATCGGGACGAAGCTTTAGCTTTCGTTTCGGTGAATGTGCTTAGCCTAAACATGCCCGAAGCAGTAACCTCGGGCATGTAAAGACTAAAATAAGAATTAGTTCTTGGTGTGGATAGCTCTCTTTTCAGCGTGGAGAGCTGCCTCTCTCATCGTCTCGGTAACGGTGGGATGAGAGTGGATGGTGGCGATAATCTCGTCGAGAGTCATCTCGCCGCCGATCGCAAGCGCGCCCTCAGCGATGAGGTCGGTTGCTCTCGGTCCGATGATGTGCATGCCGAGGATCTCGCCGTATTCCTTGCCGGCGATGATCTTTACAAGGCCTTCGCCTCCGTTGAGGATGAGCGCCTTGCCGTTTGCAGACATCGGGAACTTGCCTACCTTATATTCGATGCCCTTAGCCTTGCACTGCTCCTCGGTGAGGCCGACAGATGCTGCTTCGGGTTCGATGTATACGCAGGTGGGGTTGGTGCTCTCGTTGTAGAGTGCATCATGACCCATAATATTTTCAGCAGCTACCTCGCCCATTGCCGAAGCGGTGTGAGCCAGCTGAGCACGACCGAATACACAGTCTCCGATAGCGTAAACGCCGGCAACGTTGGTCTGCATTCTGTCGTTTACGATGATGCGGCCGCGGTCGTTGTCGATGCCGCCTGCTTCAAGGTTAAGAGAAGCGGTGTTGGCACGTCTGCCGATGGCAACGAGAACCTTTTCAGCTTCGAAGGAAACGGTCTCGCCTGCCTTGTTCTTGCAGACTACCTTAGCGCCCTTGGGGCTGCTTTCAACCGACTGTACGGGGCATTCAAGGTTGAATTCCATACCCATCTTCTTCATGTGGGCAACGCCGATCTTGGTGAGATCGCCATCAAGCATGGGCAGCATGGATGCCATTGCCTCAACTACGGTGATCTTGGTGCCGAATCCTGCGTAAGCGCAAGCCAGCTCGAGACCGATAACGCCGCCGCCGATAACTACCATGCTCTCAGGCAGCTTTTCGAGGTTGAGCGCGCCGGTGGAATCGATGCAGTTGGGGTTCTCCTTCAGTCCGGGGATGGGAGGAGTGGAATTTACAGAACCGGTGGAAAGGATGATAGCGTCAGCGGTCATAGCCTCTACGCTGCCGTCAGCCTTCTTGACAGAGAGCTTGCCGGGTGCGGTGAAGAATGCTTCGCCGTCGATTACCTTTACCTTGTTCATCTTGAGCAGACCTGCAACGCCGCCGGTCAGCTTCTTGGAGATGTCGTTCTTGTGGTTGATAACCTGCTTGAAGTTGACCTTCAGGCCGTCTACCTCGATACCTATCTCCTTGCCCTCGTTGCGGATGCTCTCAGCGAGCTCGGCAGAGTGCAGCAGGCACTTGGTGGGGATGCAGCCGATGTTAAGGCAGGTACCGCCGAGGTGCTCTCTCTCAACGAGGGTTACCTTGGCGCCGAGCTGTGCAGCTCTGATAGCGGCAACATCGCCGCCGGGGCCGCCGCCGACAACGATTACGCTTACGTCGCCAACAGGCTTTGCGGGTGCTGCAACGGGTGCGGGAGCAAAGGGTACAGCTACGGGAGCTGCAGCGGGTGCGGGGGCAGCTGCAGGTGCTGCTGCGGGAGCATCACCAACAGCCTCACCGGGCTTGCCGATCCAGGCGAGAGTTCCCTTTACGGGAACGTCGTCGCCTTCCTGCGCAACGATCTTGAGCAGGGTGCCCTCGGTCTCGCTGATAACTTCGTTGGTCAGCTTGTCGGTGGTTATTTCAAGGATGGCGTCACCGATTGCTACGGTGTCGCCTTCCTTCTTGATCCATTTGGATACCGTGCCCTCCTCCATGGTGAGGCCGAGCTGCGGCATTTTCAATTCATAAGCCATTGCCTTACTTCCTCCAAATTACAGCAGGATGTTCATGGGAGTCTGCAGCAGGTCGCGCAGATCCATCTGGAACTTGGCAACTACAGCGCCGTCAAGCAGTCTGTGGTCGAGAGTTACAGACAGTCTCATAAACTGACGCTTGGAGATGTTGCCTTCGTCATCCATTACCAGCTCATCCTGGATAGCGCATACGCCGAGGATAGCTGCATCGGGCTGGTTGATGATGGGAGTGAAGGTTTCAATGCCGAACATGCCGAGGTTGGAGATGGAGAAGGTGGAACCCTTGTACTCATCTGCGCCCAGCACCAATTTCCTCTCCATAGCCACTGCAAATGTCCAGTTCCCCATCTTCTGCTTCTCAATCACCAGTTTTCCTCC
>JAFQAX010000111.1 GCA_017399785.1 Oscillospiraceae bacterium
AAAAGGAGGGCTTATGGTGTTTGAAGGATTAAGACGTGATATCCGCGCGGTAAAAGAGCGTGACCCGGCGGCGAGAAATACGCTGGAAGTGCTTATGCTTTATTCCGGTGTGCATGCAATAATGCTGCACCGTCCGGCGCATTGGCTTTACAATCGCAAGTGCTATTTTTCCGCAAGACTGATATCGCAGTTTTCGCGCTTTTTGACCGGTATTGAGATACATCCCGGTGCAAAGCTTGGACGCGGAATACTTATCGACCACGGTTCAGGCGTGGTAATCGGCGAGACCGCGGAGGTGGGCGATAACTGTACCATCTATCAGGGCGTTACTCTTGGCGGTACCGGTAAGGATAAGGGCAAGCGTCACCCCACCATAGGCTCTAATGTGCTTATAGGATCAGGTGCAAAAATTCTTGGACCGCTTACTGTTTCTGATAACTGTAAAATAGCATCCAACGCGGTGTTGCTGAGTGATCTTGCTGAAAACTCTACTGCAGTCGGTGTTCCTGCTCGTACCGTAAGGGTGGCGGGGGAGAAACTGGATCCTTCTAAGCTGGATCATATACACACTCCCGACCCCGTTGCCACTGAGCTTCAGAAGGCGCTTGACCGTATCGCTGAACTGGAAAAAAGGCTTGAGCAACTTGAATCAAAGTGAAAAAAAGCGTCTTTGTTCGTCAAAGACGCTTTTTTGCTTGCAAGTAGCAAATTTTTATTGTATAATACCATTCGTGACAAATATAGAATTATCTTGATATGCCGGTGTGATGGAATTGGCAGACGTGACGGACTCAAAATCCGTTGAGGGCCACATCGTGTGGGTTCGAGCCCCACCACCGGCACCAATAAAATAAGCCCCCGTTTTGGGGGCTTATTTTATTGGTGCCTACGGTTGCCTTTGGCAACCGCCCGCTGCGGCGGGGTTATCCGCTTCACACTCCTCTTTCCTTCCGAGCATCCAAAGTCTGCAAATAGCAATTCTATCGCATTGTTACAAAAACAGCCTCTACAACATATCCAGTTGTATGGGCTGTTTTTGACTTGCCTGACGAGGACTCGAACAGAACGCTTCCCACCTAATAATATGTTGTAAATATATTGATGCTATTTTTTGACACCGCATGTAAACAGTGATATAATTTTTGTATATTATCTGAAAAGGGGATTAATTATGAACTTTCAGGAAGTTATAGAACAGGCGAGAGGCTCTCTCGGCAGCGTGTGCAAGGCATGCCCAATCTGCAACGGCAAAGCTTGCGGCAATAAGATTCCCGGACCCGGCGCAAAGGGCGTTGGCGATACCGCGATTCGCAACTATGAGAAGTGGCAGGAGATACGTGTAAACATGGATACTATCTGCGGACACGAGCCTGCAGATGCATCTCTCGAGCTGTTTGGTAAGACCTTTAAATATCCTTTCTTCGCTGGCCCTGTTGGTGCTATCAATATGCACTACGGCGAAAAATACAACGACGTTACATACAATAACACCCTCGTTAAGGGATGCTGCGACAGCGGTATTGCGGCCTTCACCGGCGACGGAGTAAATGCAACCGTTATGCAGGCTGCCTGCGATGCAATCGGCGCTGTTGGCGGAATCGGCGTTCCCACCGTTAAGCCCTGGAACATGGAGCTTGTTAAAGAAAAGCTCGAACTTTGCAAAAAGGCAGGCTGCTTTGCGATTGCGATGGATATCGACGCAGCAGGACTTCCTTTCCTTAAGAATATGAATCCTCCCGCTGGCAGCAAGACGGTAGAGGAGCTTTCCGAGATTGCCAAGATTGCAGGCGTTCCCTTTATAGTAAAGGGCGTTATGACCGTTGCGGGCGCTCTTAAGGCTAAAGAAGCCGGAGCAGCAGGCATCGTAGTCAGCAACCACGGCGGACGTGTTCTCGACCAGTGCCCCGCAACCGCAGAGGTTCTCGCCGACATTGTTGATGCTCTTAAGGACAGCGGCATGAAGATTTTTGTTGACGGCGGTATACGTACCGGTGTTGACGTATTCAAGGCTCTTGCTATCGGTGCTGACGCTGTTATTATCGCACGTCCTTTTGTAACCGCAGTATTCGGCGGTGCAGAGAAAGGCGTTCAGGCTTACGTTGATAAGATCGGTGCAGAACTTGAAGACACCATGACCATGTGCGGAGCAAAAACCCTTGCCGACATCACCAGAGATATGGTGTTCATGAAATAAGATAATTAAAAAGTGCCCGCCCTCTGTTTTTGGGGGCGGGTCTTACTGTATTTAATAGCAATATAATCCGATGTATTATGACAGACAAAATGCAGTTAGATAAAATATGGAAATTTTACCTGCAAAAAATAAGATAAAATCAAAATATGCATGATTAAAGTTTAAATGGAGATTGACGAAAATGAATAAATGGGGTATCATCTAATTAAATATGTCGGATATAGACAGGAGGATATTTTGATATGAAATGTTTAATTATCGATGCTGTACATGAAGCTATAGCTCAGGAATTTGGCAAGACCATGCAGGTAGATCACAAGATGCTCCCCACCCAGGAAGAGCTCAAGGCTATCATTGGCGATTACGACGTTCTTATCATGCGCGTTGACCCCGCTATCAACAAGGAGATCCTCGACGCAGCCAAGAACCTCAAGGTAATCGGTGTTTGCTCTGTTGGCCTCAACCACATCGACATGGATTACGCTAAGGAAAAGGGCATCCAGGTATTCAACGCACCCGGCCTTAACGGCAATGCAGTTGCAGAGCTTACCATCTCCAAGATGCTTGACCTTGCTCGCGGCACCATGGCTGCTAACAACGACGTTAAGGTTAACAAGAACTGGAACAAGTATGCATTCGTAGGACGCGAGCTCCGCGGCCGTACCCTCGGCGTACTCGGCTTTGGCAGAATCGGTCAGCGCGTAGGCGAGCTTGGCCGTGCATTCAAGATGGATATCGTTGCATACGATCCCTATCTCCCCGCAGAAGTTTTCGTTCAGCAGCAGGCTAAGAGCGTAAGCATCGAAGAACTGCTCAAGGTTTCCGACTTTATCTCCATCCATATGCCTCTTACCCCCGAAACCAAGGACCTCGTTTCTGCTAAGCAGATCGCTTTCATGAAGAACGACGCAGTAGTTCTTAACATGAGCCGTGGCGGAATTGTAAACGAGCAGGATGTTTATGAGGCACTTAAGGAAGGCAAGCTTGGCGGATACGGCACTGACGTTATGGTAAATGAGCTGGCTGACGGCGGTCTTACTGAGGACGCAGGCTTTGATTCTCCTCTCTTCGGCCTTGACAACTTCATCGTATCTCCCCACATTGGCGCTCAGTCTGTTG
Organism: Oscillospiraceae bacterium; assembly: GCA_017399785.1. GTDB lineage: Bacteria > Bacillota > Clostridia > Oscillospirales > Ruminococcaceae > Yanshouia. The sequence continues at coordinate 3,314 of JAFQAX010000111.1, forward strand.
ATGCTTCCAGAGATATCGGTGCTTACATTATCGTTAAGGTTAAGGAAGCTCTTGGTCTGTAATTAAAAAACGGACAGAATAATTCTTAAAACAAAAACCCGCGCAGATTTTTCTGCGCGGGCTTTTAAAATTCAGCATACAAACAAATAAAAAATCAGGTCTCATTGAGACCTGATTTTTTGGAGCTGCTAGGCAGATTTGAACTGCCGACCTCGTCCTTACCAAGGACGCGCTCTACCGACTGAGCCATAGCAGCGTGTGTCAGTTGACGTGCAACGTTGATTATTATATAGCCTACTTCGAGATTTGTCAACACTTTTTGATAAAAAATTTTTAGAAATTTTCAAGAAATTTTTGCCCCTCTTAATTGCGCGATCAAGAGGGGCAGAGAGCATGGAGGATTACACTTAAGCTGCTGCAGAAACCGCTACGCCGTTGTGCTGATTGGAAGAAACGCATTCCAAACGAACAGCCTTTCTGCGGCGGAGCTTTGCTGCTCTGCTGCGGAGATTAGCACCCATAACAGCGGGAACGGATACAGCAGCAAGATTTAAAACGGTAATAAGAGAAAAGAGCATACCGCTTCTTACAATGTTTCTGGAAAAAGCATCGGAAGAAGTGCAGGTGAAAATTGCATCATCTGCGTTTATCGAGCCATTGAAGCTTTCAGAAGATATAAACGCTTTGCCGTTGTTAAAATAAACCTCAGCATCGGAGATAACGGCACGGTTCTTGCTGACAAACGTTACATCATAATTTATAGGAAAAGCTTCGCTTACGAAATCGCGGCTTAAATCGAGCATGGAATTCATGTTGATTCCGGTTATCAGCGCCAGCACGGCAGCGATAGCAAAAAGTATATTGGATACAGCGATGAGGCGCTTTTTCATAGTTAACATCCCTTTCATATAGCGTAAACGTCTGTGAGAACGATTGTTCTTTTCTTTGATTATAATATAACAGAACACTTGTTCTTTTGCAATAGGTTTTTCGAAAAAAGTCGAACAAATATTCTTTTTTCTTTAAAATCTCGACTCAAAGCGGCTTTGGATAACTTTACTGCAGTTTTCGGGAGAGTATATCCAGTCATCAATATGATTTTCAGTATAAAAATATTTGATCGGCGCTGTTGGATAGTGTGCAGGGAAGGAATCTACAATAATAAGCTTTACCTTCATTTTCTGTGGGATCAGACTTTTTATGTAGACTCCTGCTTGCTGGCCGCAGGTGACTTCATCGCGCGGTTCGGCAAGACCTGCAAGATTAGGAGCAAGTTCGATAAATGCCCCGTAAGGCTCTACCGAGCGAACGATGCCTGCAACCGTTTCTCCTGCGGAGAACATCGCGGCATTTTGCTCCCAGGTACCAAGCAGTTCTTTGTGGGTGAGCAATATCCTCCCCGATGGTTCTACGTCTTTAACAATTACCCTAATATCCTGACCGATTTTAAATCTGTCGCGCGGATGGGATATTCGGGATACTGAAATGGCATCTATTGGTATCATCGAGCAAATACCGCAGCCAATGTCTACAAAACAGCCGAAATTTTCCATGTGAGTTACTTTGGCGTCTATAATGTCACCTCGGTCAAGTTGAGAATGAAAATTGTCACGGCAGCGCTGTTGTGCCATAGCACGGGAAAGAATGGGATATACCTGACCGCTTATCGTGTCAAAGCCTGTAACGACAAAGCATACTGGCTTATTTACTCGGGAAATTATTGCAATATCCTTTGTGGTACCATCCTTTATTCCGATAGCACCCTCCTCGCGCGGGATAATGCCGCGTATACCATCGCCAAGAGCTACGATAAGATTATGTGCGGCATCGCAGATAATAGCGCGCCCTTCGAGAATATCACCGCTTTTGGAAGCCTCGGAAAGTGCAAAAATATTTGATGTGCGTAAAGTGTTGTGTTCTGTTTCTATCAGACAGCCTTCCGGCATAAACTTCATTTTACAAAGCCCTCCCTTTTTAACCAATATTGACCGGTTAAATATCTATTCAAAAGAGAGCCGGTTTAGAATAGATTAAAAACAGATTGCATCGGTATACAATAATCTGATATAATAAAAATTCAGGATAAATCAAATGAGGTTATATTATGGATGTTCGTGTGGGCGATACCCTTTTAATGAAAAAAGAACACCCCTGCGGCGCAAAGGAATTTCTTGTACTGCGTTCGGGTGCTGATTTCAGACTGCGCTGCAAAGGCTGCGGTCATGAGGTCATGGTCGCCAGACAGAAGATAGAAAAAAATATAAAGCAGATAATCCGCCCTGAATCGGAGCAGTAGCGCTGCGCGGTGAAAAAAGATAAAGCAATATAAACAGGAACGGAGATAAGAAATGCTTGATAAACTTAAATCGGCGTCGCTTAAACTTGATGAAATAAGCTTAAAGCTGACCGATCCGGATATAGTAAATAATAACGAGCGCTATCGCGAGTTGATGAAGGAATATAAAAACCTGACTCCGCTTGTTGAAAAGTACCACGAATATGAAAACGCTGCCGAAAGCTTTGCCGAGGCGGAAATACTGCTTGCCGAAGAAACCGACGACGAACTTCGAGAGATGGCAAAAGAGCAGTTTCAGAGCAGCAAAAAACAGATGGAGCAGCTTAAAGAGGAACTTAAGATACTTCTTCTTCCCAAAGACCCAGACGATGACCGCTCGGCTATCGTCGAGATAAGAGGCGGCGCAGGAGGCGAGGAGGCAGCTTTATTCGCTTATTCGCTTTACCGCATGTACAATATGTATGCAGCCTCCATCGGCTGGACTTCCGAGCTTATTTCCTCCAACGATACCGAGCTTGGCGGATTTAAAGAAGTCTGCTTTATGCTCAAAGGTGAGGGCGTTTACTCCCGCATGAAGTATGAAAGCGGTGTACACCGCGTGCAGCGTGTCCCCGACACCGAATCTTCCGGTCGTGTTCACACCTCCACCGTTACGGTAGCGGTGCTGCCGGAGGTTGAAGACGTTGCCATCGAGATAGACCCGGGCGACCTTCAGATAGATACCTACCGTGCAAGCGGTGCTGGCGGCCAGCACGTTAACAAAACCGAATCGGCAATCAGAATAACCCACAAGCCGACAGGCATGGTCGTTGAGTGTCAGGACGAGCGCAGCCAGCACAAAAACCGAGATAAAGCAATGGCGGTACTCCGTTCCAGACTTTACGAAAAGAAGAAGAGGGAACAGGAGGACCAGATTGCCGCTGATCGACGCAGTCAGGTTGGCACAGGCGATCGTTCCGAGCGCATAAGAACCTATAATTTCCCGCAGGGTAGACTTACCGATCACAGAATAGGATTGACCATCTATAAACTTGATGCCGTTATGAACGGCGATTTGGCCGACATATTCGATGCGCTGATCACCTTTGATCAGACCGAGCGGCTTAAAAATTCTTCGGAAGGGCAGGCGTTTTAAAAATGTATGATACTAAAGTGCTTCAGTGCAATTCCGAAGGCATAGAAAAAGCTGCCGAACTGCTTAAAGTGGGCGAAACAGTAGCTATCCCAACCGAAACGGTGTACGGACTTGCCGCAAACGCGCTTGACGAAAAGGCGGTAAAACGTATATTTGAAGTAAAAGGCAGACCGCAGGACAACCCTCTGATAGTTCACATCAGCGATATTTCGATGTGGGGCAAGCTTGTAAAAGAGATTACCCCTGACGCACTTAAGCTTGCCGAAAGCTTTTGGCCCGGTCCGCTGACTATGATACTCCCCAAAAGCGATTTGGTTCCCGACACCACCACCGCCGGCATGGATTCTGTAGCGGTGCGCATGCCTTCCCATGAGGGCGCACGCACGATAATAGCAGCTTCCGGATTGCCGATAGCAGCTCCTTCGGCAAATCTTTCGGGATTGCCGTCTCCCACCTCGGCAGAACACTGTGTAAAGGATTTAAGCGGCAAAATTCCGCTCATAATAGACGGAGGACACTGTACAGTAGGAATAGAATCTACTGTTGTTTCGCTCAGTGGAGAGCCCATCGTGCTTCGTCCCGGCGCAATAACTCCTGAGATGCTGTCTGCCGCATTGGGAAAAGAGGTTGGGATATCTCACACCGCGGTTGAACCGATGGCGGCAGGCGAAAAGCCGCTTTCACCCGGAATGAAGTACCGCCACTATGCTCCCAAGGCAAAGCTGGTGCTGGTGGAATCTACCGCCGAAGCCTTTGCCGAACTGCTCAATAACTCTCCCGAAGGTACTTACGGACTTATATTCGAAAACGATTCAAAGCTTATGACCAGGCCCTGCATCGCATACGGAAAAGAGCACGACGCCGAAAGTCAGGCGAGAGAGGTGTTTGCGGCACTCAGAGAGCTTGACGACAGCGGAGCACAGCTTATCTATGCACGCTGCCCTGACCGCGACGAGGCCTCTTTGGGGGTTTTCAACCGTATGCTGAGAGCGGCGGCTTTTGAGGTAATAAAGTTATGAGAAATATAAAAGTAGTGGGACTTACCGGTCAGACAGGAGCGGGCAAGTCCAGCGTTTCTAAAATAATACGCGCGCAGGGGATAGAGGTTATCGACTGCGATCTAGTTTCCCGAGAGGTGGTCGCCAACGAAAAGCGTTGCGTTGCCGATTTGGCGCTTGAATTTTCCATCACCATTTTGAATATGGACGGAACACTTAACCGCAAGCGCCTGGGCTCCATCGTTTTCGGCGATAAGGCCAAGCTGGAAAAGCTCAACGAGATAATTTTCCCCTATATAAAGGAGTATATCTATCGCCGTATCGAAGAACTGGAGCAGGATGGCAAGGACATCGTGGTGTTGGATGCTCCCACCCTTTTTGAAAGCGGCATAGATGCCGAGTGTGATTTCGTCATCTCGGTTATCGCCCCCGAGACCCAGCGCCTCAACCGCATCGTTATTCGTGATCACCTTTCGGACGAGGACGCCAGAAAGCGTATGGCATCGCAGCATAACGATGAGTTTTACACTTCCCGTTCGCAGCTTGTCATAGTTAACGACGGCGACCAGCACGATCTCCATGTAAAGGCACTTGAACTGGTGGGCGCAATGCAGCGCGCAGCAGTGGATTTAAAAAACAATGACGCCGAATAAACGGTTTGTCATGCAGATATAATATCGCGGAGGTATTTGATTATGGCTGAAAAGAAAAAGACCGAAGCTCAGCTTCTTAAAGAAAAACTTTGCTATTCCCCCAAGAATGCAGGAGAGCGCTTCTCTGACAGCGAATGGGAAAAGGCAGACCTGTTCTGCGAAGGCTACAAAAAGTTCCTTGATATGGCTAAAACCGAGCGTGAAGCGGTAGAAATAGCTATCTCTATGGCACGCGAAAACGGATTTAAGGCATTTGATCCCACCGTAAAATATAAGGCAGGGGACAGAGTATTCCTTAACAACCGCGGCAAGGCGCTCATCCTTTGCACCGTAGGCACCGAGCCTATCGAAAAAGGCGTTAAGATCGTCGCTTCCCACATCGATTCCCCCAGACTTGACCTCAAGCCCCGCCCCCTCTACGAAGAGGCTCAGCTTGCACTCTTTAAGACCCACTACTACGGCGGAATAAAGAAGTATCAGTGGACTGCCATCCCGCTTGCGCTTCACGGCGTTGTTGTGCGTGCCGACGGCGAAAAGGTTTCGGTTATCATCGGCGAAGACGAGGGTGATCCCGTATTTACCGTAAGCGATCTGCTGCCCCATCTCGCTGCCGAGCAGATGCAGCGCAAGGCAACCGACCTCATCAAGGGTGAGGCACTCAACGTGCTCGTCGGCGGCAGAATGTTCAAGGATGATAAGGAAAGCGAGCGCGTAAAGCTTGCCGTTCTCCAGCTGCTCAACGAGAAGTACGGTATCATCGAAGCCGATTTCCTCTCTGCCGAGCTTACCATGGTTCCCGCCTTCAAGGCTGCCGACGTAGGTCTTGATCGCAGCTTTATCGGCGCATACGGCCATGATGACAGAGTTTGTGCGTACACCTCCCTTATGGCGGCACTCAAGAATAAAAAGCCTTCCACCACCGTTGTTACCATCCTTTCCGATAAGGAGGAGACCGGCTCTGAGGGCAACTCCGGACTTCAGTCCAAGTATCTGCAGTATTTCATTGAGGATCTCGCAGCACCTCACGGAATCGCCGGAAGAACTGTTCTTTCCAATTCCAGCTGCCTGTCTGCCGATGTAAACGCTGCTTATGATCCCACCTATAGCGAAGTTTACGAACGCAACAACTCGGCATATGTAAACTACGGCGTTGTAGTTACCAAGTATACCGGTGCAAGAGGCAAGTCCTCCACCAACGATGCTTCGGCAGAGTTTATGGGCAAGGTTCGCTCTATGCTCGATGACGCAGGTGTTCAGTGGCAGACCGGCGAACTCGGCAAGGTCGATGCAGGCGGCGGCGGCACCGTTGCAATGTATGTTGCGGCTTATAATGTTGACGTAGTTGACATCGGCGTACCCGTTCTTTCGATGCACGCTCCCTTCGAGGTAGTTGCAAAGAACGACGTTTACCAGACCTATCTGGCATTTGATGCATATAACAAATAAAATAAAAAATGCTCCGGAAATCCGGAGCATTTTTTATTATCAGAAGCTGCTGTCATCAAGGATTGCGCCGCGGTTGGCGGAGGTTACCATGGCACGGTAACGCTTTAAATATCCGCTAACCTTTTTGGGCGGCTGAGGAGCGATTTCGGCTTTTCGTTTGGCAATTTCCTCATCGCTGACTTTTAGCTCAATCGAGTGGTTGGGAATATCTATCGAAATGATGTCGCCGTTTTTGATATATGCCATAAGCCCGTCTGCGGCAGCTTCGGGCGAAACGTGTCCGATAGATGCTCCGCGGCTGACTCCCGAGAATCTGCCGTCGGTCACCAGTGCGCAGCTGGAATCCAGTCCCATTCCGGCAAGCGCAGCGGTGGGGGAAAGCATCTCTCTCATTCCGGGACCGCCCTTGGGACCTTCATATCTTACTACTACCACGTCGCCGGCAACTACCTCGCCTGCGTAAAGTCCGCGGCAGCAGTCCTCTTCGCTGTCAAAGCACTTTGCGGGACCGCTGTGAACCATCATTTCGGGAAGTACAGCGCCCTTTTTAACAACTGCTCCATCAGGAGCCAGATTTCCGTAAAGCACAGCCAGACCGCCCGTCTGGGAGTAAGCGTGCTCGCGGTCGCGGATGACGTCCTCATCCATTATCTCCGCCTTGGCGATTCGATCTGCCCAGCTGCCGTCAACCGTTTTTGCGGTGGGATCAATAAGTCCCATGCCGTCAAGACGCTTCATAACGGCGCTTAAGCCGCCGGCATTGTTGAGATGAACAAGGCAGTGTACTCCCGCGGGATTGAGCTTTACGATATGCGGTACGCTGTCACTTACGGCGTTTACCCCTTCAAGGTCAAATTCCAAGCCAGCTTCGTGGGCGATGGCAGGCAGATGCAGCATGGTGTTGGTGGAGCAGCCAAGTGCCATATCAGCTGCAAGTCCGTTCTTTATCGCCTTTTCGGTCACAATATCTCTGGGACGGATGTCGTCCTTTATGAGGTCAAGTATCTTCATGCCCGCGTGCTTTGCCAGCAAAATTCGCTGGCTTTCAACAGCGGGAATGGTTCCGTTTCCGGGCAGTCCTAAACCGAGTATTTCGGTCATACAGTTCATCGAGTTGGCGGTGAACATACCTGCGCAGGAGCCGCAGCCGGGGCAGGAGTGCTCAACGATTTCGGCAGCCTCTGCTTCGGTCATCTTGCCGGTGCGAACAGCACCGGGGGCTTCAAAAGCATCGGTAAGAGCTACCTGCTTTCCGTTGGCGCTGCCCGGCATCATAGGGCCGCCGCTGCAGAAGATTGCAGGGATATTAAGTCTAAGTGCCGCCATTATCATTCCTGGCACTATCTTATCGCAGTTGGGGATGAAAACCAGTCCGTCAAAGGGATGGGCGTTTGCCATTATCTCAACCGAATCTGCAATATGCTCGCGGGAGGGAAGGGAATAGAACATGCCATCGTGATTCATGGCAATTCCGTCACAAACGCCGATGGCGGGAAATTCTATCGGAGTGCCGCCTGCCATACGGATACCCGCTTTTACCGCTTCTGAAATTTTATCAAGGTGCATATGACCGGGGATTATCTCGTTTTTTGCGCTGACAACGCCGATTATCGGGCGGGAAAGCTCCTCGTCGGTAAGCCCAAGTGCGCGAAACAGCGCGCGGTGGGGGATGCGGTCAACGCCGGATTTCATTAAATCGCTTCTCATAGCTGGCACCTCACTTGTTAAAATAAAGCACTTTTGCAAGCTCTATATACATGCGGTCGCGTTCGCGGATAGCTTCATCGGCCTTATCGCCGGAGTAATCGTAAAAACCCGCACCGCTTTTAACGCCAAGCTTGCCGGAATCGACGATTCCCTGAAGCAGTTCACTGCCTTTTTTTGAATCGCAAAGCTCGGCGTTTAGATAGCTGTTGATGCGGTTGAAAACGTCGAGACCGCCGAAATCGGCAACGCCGAACGGTCCGAGTGCTGCATAGCGCAGACCAAGTCCGCCCTTTAAAACGGTGTCAACATCTTCAAAGCTGGCAGCACCGCTTTCAACGATGTGCAGTGCCTCTCGCAAAACGGCAAACTGGATTCGGTTGATGATAAATCCGTTTATGTCCTTAACTACTACCGGCATCTTACCGAGAGAAGAAACCAGTGCGCGCATCTTTTCAACGTTTTCCTTTGCGGTCTTTTCGCCGACTACGATCTCGCAAAGCGGAAGCAGGTGAGGTGGATTGAGCCAATGCTGTCCCATAAATCTTTCGGGATTTTTGCAGGCAGTCGCAATTTCGGTTATATGAAGTCCCGAGGTGTTGGTGGCAAGCAGCGCATCTTCGGGCACAAGCTCGGAGATCTCTGCCCAAAACTGCTGCTTCATCTCCATACTTTCGGCGATGCTTTCGACTACCAGATCGGCATCGCGGTAGCATTCTTTGTCGGTGGTCATTATGATGTTGCTTTTAACGGATTCCGATTGTTCGGCGGTGAGCAAGCTCTCGGCAACCAGCGTCTGCTGGTTTACCTCTATCAGCTTTTTGGCACGCTCAAGTCCCGATTCGCTGCGGTTGTGCAAAACAGTTACCCATCCTGCCTGAGAATAAACCTGTGCAAGCGAAGCCCCCATTGTGCCTGCTCCTGCCAAAACTACTTTTTTCTGCGCTGCTTTTTTAAGAATTGCAAGAGCACGTGCGGCATCGGTTAAATAATCTGCCGTTCCCGCTTCAATGCTTAGTGTTCCGTCATAACCGACCTTGGCCAGCTTTTTCATTATCTTATGAAGAATATCAAAATCAGCTTCGGAAGGGTATTTGCGTCCGTAGTTTTCTTCACAGGTGCTGAAATGCAGATGGCGCATATAGGGTACGCAGCAGTCAAAATCAAGTCGGTCCTCGCCCATCGCTTCCATGTGATAGAAGTCCAGCACCATAAAGAGATTGTCTATTTTAAGAGCCTCCACCATATTTACGGCATCTTCGGTGCGGGTGGCGTAGTTGCACATATGGCTGTGAACAGCTTCAAACAGCACATTTATGCCGCGTTTTGCCGCTTCTTCACAGGTTATCTCAAGAAAACGGCGGCACTGAGCATCTGCTTTGTCGGCGGGGTATCCTTCGGGAAGACGGCGAGCGGTGGGAGCGCCGATACCGACGTTTTTGATGCCTATCTCAACGCCGCGGTCAAGCAGCTTTGCGGCATAAGAGCGTGCTTCCTCTTCGTTAAAATTATCTCCGACGATTGCTGGGCGGTCCTGGCAATAGCTGTTGAATCCGATACAGGGAACGCCCGCTGCATCAACCTTTTTAAGCAGTTCCTGCCATTTGTTCTCCGGCATAAAATATACTTCATGGCCGGAAAGCTCAATAAAATCATAACCGCATTTAACTAAAAGATCATAGTTATCAGCAGAGGTACAGCATCCGAATTTCATAAAACTTGCTCCTTTGCATTAAATAAATTCTATCTCTAAAAAGGGATTATCTTCGGCGGCATCTCTTAGGGTATCCGCCAGCGAGCGGGCGTAGTTTCCAAGCGAGATTTCGGCTTCATTAAAACTTGAAAACTCTATTTTTACCGGTATCATCCTTTCTGTGAGGATATCATAAAGCGCATCAAGATTTTTACCGTAATATTCTGGCAGTTCAAGCTGAAGTTTTAAATAATCGTGAAGTTCATTTCGGTCGGTCATCAAACTGCCGTCAAGTTTGACAGTCATTTTCATTCCTCCCCATAAAGCAGCGTAAAGCTTTCGTAGTGATCATCTGTATAATAAATCAGTCCGTCATTTGAAAAAACGATTCTTTTTGCTCCGCGGCTGTTCTTACCGTTGGTGTCAATATCACATTCGTAGTATTGACGTCCTTTGGCTTTGGGAAGAAGTCCTTCGCGGTTTCCGAATTTATCTCCGCCTATCGCGGCACCGTCGAGATATTTTTCAACGCTGCCGCCTTCCCAGCCAAGCTCTCTTGCTTCCGATTTGGTAATAAAATTGTCGGGAAGCTTGTTATAGGTATAAAGATAAAGAGCAACATCTTCGGCGCTGTAATAGTATCCGCGTTCATCGATGGCAGAGTCTTCTTCAATCTTTGATTCTTGTTCAGGTTCATCATCGGAGACAGGCTCATCCAAAGCGGAAGATGCAGGAAGGCTGCTTGGCTTTTCAGGGATTGAAACGCTTTGTGCGGAAGATGACTGCGAAGCTGTTGAAGGGGAAGAGGCGCCGCATGCAGCCATTGAAAACACAACTAAAAACGCAAGTAAAAATGCGATAAATCTTTTCATATTATCCCTCCGATAATGTAATAAAAATATTGTATCACGGGCAAAGACCTTTAGCAAGATAAAGCAATAATATGCAGCTAAAGCATTGTCAAAAGCAGCAGCTATATTAATAAACTTGACACATTTTGTTAAAGATAGTAAACTTTTAATATTACACTTTAAGGAGAGTATATTTATGGGCTATATAGTAGCTATCAGTCTCTATCTCGCGGCGATAATGATCTATGGTCTTATCCTCGCACACAAGAAAGTAAAAACCACCGATGACATGATGACCGGCGGTCGTAAGATCCCCTTTATCATTCTTGTAGGTAGCTTGCTTGCAACCTGGTGCGGCGGCGGCGGCATCACCGGTTCTGCAGGTGTTGTTTATTCCGGCGGTCCTTGGGTTGGCGCTATCACCTTTGCGGCACCTCCCATCGGTATTATTCTGCTTTACTTCATCGCAGCAAACGTTCGTAAGTCCAACAAGGTAACCGTTCCCGAAATCATGGGCGCACGTTACGGCGAAGCTGCAGGCATCATTGCAGCGCTTTGCGTAATGCTTGCCTATGTTGGCGTTCTTGCAACCCAGCTTAAGGCTGCTGCAAACATCATGGTTCTGCTCTGCAGCTCCAGCGGCATCGAGCTTTCTCAGGGAATGGCACTTGTTATCTGCACCGCTATCATCGCTGTTATCACTGTTTGCGGCGGTATGGTATCGGTTGCTTACTCCGATGCTATCAGCGCACTGCTTATGATAGGCGGCTTCTTTGTTGCAATCCCCCTGCTTATGTCTGCAGCAAACGCTCAGGGTGCAACCCTTCCCGCAGCAAAGGCTACCATCACCGGCGGCATGAGCGGTATCCAGATCCTTGGTTACTTCCTGCCTTCTCTCGCGCTTATGCTTGGTGACCAGAACATGCTCCAGCGCTTTGCTTCCGCTAAGAATGGTGATGAGGCTAAGAAGTCCAACGTTGGTATGTTCATCGGCGAAGTTCTGGTTATCATCTCCATCATTGCATTCTGCACTCAGTCTGCAAAGCTTTATCCCTCTCTCGATGTTCCCGCAAACGTTATCTTCCAGACTGCGGTTGATTACCTGCCCTTCGCATTCGGTGCTATCGTAATGTGCGCATGCATGGCGTTCATCGTTACCACCGCAGACAGCTATCTGCTTTCTTCCGCAACCAACCTTACCAACGATATCTATGTTAAGCACATCAACCCCAACGCTACCGATAAGCAGAAGATGAACGTTCTCAGAATCACCATCGCTGCATTCAGCGTTCTTGCAATCGCTCTTACCCTTTACTTCCCGACCGTTCTCGCACTTCAGATGACCGCTTACACCATGTACGGCGCAGCTATCACTCCTGCAATTCTGTTCGCCCTCTTCTCTAAGAAGGTAACTCCCGCAGGCGGTATCGCCGGCATCGTAGCAGGCGGCGCAGCAACCATCGGCTGGACCCTTATGGGCACCCCCATGGGAATCCAGTGCGCGATCGTTGCAGTTCCCGTTTCTGTTGTTGCTATTCTGCTTGTTTCTGCTGTTACCAAGAGCAGCCCTGAACATAGCCTGGAAGCTCTCTACACCGAGAACTAATACTGATTACAAACGGGGCAGAAGCTTTCTTCTGCCCCGTTTTCGCATATCCTAACGATTTTTGAAAGGATGACGTTACAATGGAAGATCCCCGCATCAGAAAATTTGCGAAATTTCTTATAAACAGCGCAGTAGGACTTGAAAAAGGCGAAAAGATCCTTATCGAGCTTCACGGAAGCGAAACCGGACTTATGAAGGCACTCGTGGAAGAAGCTTACAACGCAGGCGGCAAGCCCTTTATCCACATCTTTGATTACAAGGTTGAAGGTGCGCTTATTCAGGGCGCTGATGAAGAGCACATGGCAGAGATCGCCGCCTATGAGCTGGAGCGCATGAAGGATATGGACGCTTATATCGACATCCGCGCTACCACCAACATCAGCATGTGGCATAATGTCAGCGACGAGGCTCAGGGCCGTTACCGTAAGCATTACTGGGGTCCTATCCACCTTGCACAGCGCTGCAACCACACCAAGTGGTCAGTACTGCGTTACCCCAACGATGCTATGGCACAGCTTGCCGGCGTTTCCACCGAGGAGTATGAGGACTTCTATTTCAAAGCATGCCTCGTAGATTATGACAAGATGGGCAAGGCTATGAAGCCGCTGCAGGATCTTATGGCTAAGACCGACAAGGTTCGTATTGTAGCTCCCGGAACCGACATCAGCTTCTCCATCAAGGGAATACCCAGCTATGGAATGCACGGCAATCGCAACATCCCCGACGGTGAGATCTACACCTCTCCCGTAAAGGATTCGGTAAACGGATATATCACCTATAACTGTCCTTCTCCTTATGACGGATTCCTGTTCCGCGACGTTTACCTCGAGTTTAAGGATGGCAAGATAGTAAAGGCTACCAGCAACAACACCGATTACATGAACGAGATATTCGACATCGACGAAGGTGCACGCTATATCGGCGAGTTTGCTATCGGCGTAAACCCCGTTATCAATAAGCCCATCGGCGATATTCTGTTTGACGAAAAGATCGCAGGCAGCTTCCATCTTACCCCCGGCAACAGCTATGAGAACGCCTATAACGGCAACACCTCGGCTGTTCACTGGGATCTCATCCAGATCCAGACCCCTGAATTTGGCGGAGGCGAGATGTATTTTGACGATGTCCTCATCCGCAAGGACGGACTGTTCGTACTTGATGAGCTTAAGTGCCTCAACCCCGAAAATCTGCTTTCCGAAGAGGAATAAGGAGAATTTGTTATGGATAACGTTGTAGATCGCCTTATACGCTATGCAAAAGTTCACAGCGAGAGTGACCATTACGGACGCCCCGAAAACCCCAGCACCCTTTGCCAGTTTGATATGGCTAAGCTGTTGGTAGAGGAAATGAAGGGCCTTGGCATAGCTGACGCGCGTTATGACGAGCATTGCTATGCATACGGCACCATTCCCGCAACTCCCGGATATGAGAACCTTCCCGCAGTTGGTCTCGTTGCTCATATGGACACTACCCCAGATATGACCGGAAAGGACGTAAAGCCTCAGGTCATAAAGTATGAGGGTGGCGATGTTGTTCTTAATAAAGAACTCAACATCGTTATGGAGGCTGCTACCTTCCCTGAACTCAAAAAGTTCGTAGGACAGGAAATAGTTTTCACCGACGGAACCACTCTGCTCGGCGCTGACGACAAGGCCGGCGTTGCAATTATTATGCAGGCGGTAGAAGAGCTGCTGGCAGAAGGCACTCCTCACGGAAAAATCTGTCTTGGATTTACCCCTGACGAGGAAATAGGCAGAGGCGTTGCAAACTTCGATGTAGAGGGTTTCGGCGCAGATTTCGCTTTTACCCTCGACGGCGGTGAGATAACCGATTATGAATACGAAACCTTTAACGCAGCGGGAGCTGTAGTAAACGTTAAGGGTCAGAGCGTTCACCCCGGATTTGCCAAGGATATTATGAAGAATGCCATCCTTATCGCTATGGAATATGCTTCTTTGCTGCCTCCTATGGAGACTCCTGGACAGACCGAAGGATATGAGGGATTCTATCACCTTCAGGAATTTAACGGCGGTGTTGAAAACGTAAGAATGGTTTACATCATTCGCGACCACAGCATGGAACGCTTTACCGAGCGCAAGGCAATGATGCAGAAGGCAGCCGACACCATCAACCGCCGTTACGGCGAAGGAACTGTTGTTGCCGAGGTCAAGGATCAGTATTACAACATGTACGAGATCCTTAAAGACCATATGGATATAGTTGATCTTGCCGAAGCCGCTATGAAGGCAGCAGGCATAGAAAATCCCACCCATTCCCCGATAAGAGGCGGTACCGATGGCTGCATGCTTACCTATAAGGGACTGCTTTGCCCCAACCTGCCCGCAGCTTCTCACAGTCCCCACGGCAGATTTGAATATGCTCCGGTAGAATCGCTTAAAACCGGCGTAAAAACTGTTAAAAATATACTTTCTCCTGAGCTGCTTAAAACAGTAAAGGTAAAGTGAAAGGATTGAGACAGATGTATCAGAAAAGAATAGGCCGCGTGCTGGAAGCTATGGCTGAAATGGGTCTCGAACAGATGCTCATTTCAGACCCCGACAGCATTTGGTATCTCACCGGCTATTACGTATTCCCTTGGGAGAGACTTTACGCTCTCTATCTCAAAGCTGACGGAAACCACAAGTTCTTCCTCAACAAGCTTTTCCCCGTACCCGAAAGCGAGTTTGAGCAGGTTTGGTTCACCGATACTGACGATTACCTTGCGATTCTTGCAGCCAACGTTGACGGCGAAAAGCCTATCGGCGTTGATAAGAACTGGCCTGCAAGATTCCTAATCCCGCTGATGGAACACAACCCCAACAGCCGCTGCGTTGTTGCTTCCGACTGCGTGGACGATGCCCGTGCATGCAAAGATGAAGCGGAGCAGGATCTTATGCGCATAGCTTCCAAGATCAATGACGACGTAATGGAAAAGGTGTCCGCATCTATCAAGGAAGGCATGACCGAAAGGGAAGTGGCAGAGTATATCGTATCTCAGTATGACGCAGCAGGCTGCGACGATACCTCCTTTATGCCCATCGTTTCTTACGGCGCAAACGCAGCAGATCCCCACCATGAGGCGGACAATACCCGTCTTAAAGCAGGCGACTGCATTGTTATCGACATGGGCTGCCGCAAGGATAGATACTGCTCTGACATGACCAGAACCTTTTTCTGCAAGTCGGCCGATCCTAAATTTGCCGCTATCCATGATATAGTGCGTGAGGCAAACGAGCTTGCCGAAAGCCTCATTAAGCCGGGAATCGTGCTCAGCGAATTGGATAAGGCTGCCCGCGACCATATCTCCAAGGCAGGCTACGGCGAATACTTCACCCATCGTCTCGGACATTTCATCGGTCAGACCGACCATGAAAAGGGCGACGTAAGTGCGGTAAGCACCATAGTAGCAAAACCGGGCATGATCTTCTCCATCGAACCGGGAGTCTACCTTCCCGGCGAGTTCGGCGTTAGAATAGAAGACCTTGTTCTCGTAACCGAGGATGGCTGCGAGATACTCAATAAGGTTGACAAGCACTGGAATATTGTTGGTTAAAAACAAAAAGATAAAAGCGTCCGCAGAATCAGCGGACGCTTTTTGTGTGTGATATAATTTTAAAGTATTGGTTCGTGCTGTTTTAATTTGCAGATGATCTGGGTCATACTGCCCATCGGGCAGAAGGCACACCAACTTCTCGGTTTAAAAAGAAACATCATTATCATGCCGATGATCGCTGATGTCAGCATTACACTGTAAAAACCAAAAGCAAATTGAGCCACCCAATCGGCGGTGCTTCCTGCCTGATAAGCCCAATCCCATGGAACTTTAAAAGTCCACAGCAGTTTTACCGACTCTGACAAGGTTTTTGCACCCGAAAATACCTTGTACGTCTGCAGCAGCATGCTGCCGAACATGGTCATAAAAAAGGCTAAAAATCCATATCTGAACCATTTTGAAGACATAAAACGGGGAGTGGGTACATTTCGCGAGCATTTGCAGTCGATGCCTATTTTGGTCAGTAGCTGACTTCTGCCGCAGTATCGATTACAAAAAGCCTTGTTGCCGCCGATTATCGCAAAAAGCAGCGGCACCATAAAATCTATCATACCAAGCCATGCAAAGAGAATATTGAAAAATCCAAGGACAAAATAGGCTATGCACCACAGCCATAGGTAATCATACCAATGTTTCGTTTTCATGCTATTACCTCCCTTGCTTTTACTTCGATACAGCCGGCAGGGCAGATGTTGGCGCACTTTCCGCATCCGACACATTTTTGCTCATCAACCACCGAATAACAGCCGCGCCATACCGAAATAGCACCCATTGGGCATACCTTCATACAGGCACCGCAGGAGACGCAGCGATTTTTGTCTACAAAGGCAAGTCTTTTCATACTGTTACCTCCTGTTTGATAAAATATAAGATAAATATAACATGCAGTGGCTGCAAAATCTATATAATTAGAAATTAATAGTTTTTAAAAGTATAATATAGCAATAATTGCTATTGTGAAGCAGTTTGTCATTATAAAAACTATTGACAGAGACGCTCTGCTGTGATAAATTATTTAAGTGGTTTTGATGGAGAAAAGTAGCGTTGACAACCTGCTTTCAGAGAGCCGCCGATGGTGGAAAAGCGGCAGCAGACCAGCGTGAAAAACACTCCGGAGCCGGCGGAAGAAAGCCTTTGGCAAGTAGAACCGTCCGTGGCGCCGCGTAAAGGCGGAATTGAGTGGATCGCATTGCGGTCAATTTGGGTGGTATCGCGGAAGTATGTCTTTCGTCCCATGTGCGGACGGAAGGCATTTTTTATTTTGTTTTATAATATTAAAGATATATTATCGCGTTTGGAGGTCTCATATTATGCTGAGAACACATACTTGTAATCAACTTAAAACCGAAAACATTGGCGAAAAGGTAACACTTGCCGGTTGGGTAGAAACCATCCGTGACCATGGC
>JAFQAX010000112.1 GCA_017399785.1 Oscillospiraceae bacterium
GACTGAGGTCACCACCGCTGCTGCCGAAGTGGTTGGAGCAGTGGAATTCACCGCTGTAAGCGGCACACTGGTAACCGATGCTGCAACTGCTGCGGTCGGAAGCGCAGCAGCAGCCGAAACTGTAACGATCATTACGGCAGTAACTTCCGAATTTGCCGACATTAACGCGGTCGGAGAGGTGACCACAGTAACGGCATCCGAGCTGTTCACAACCGATACCGCTGCAGTTATTTCGGCGGCAGAATTGACCACAACCGAAGCGGAGGCAGTGACCGAAGCTTCGCTTACCACAACCGAAATTGATGCCATCAGCGGCATAACCACATCCCCGGTCAATGTAATTTCACCTACCTTTGCCGAAGAGATCAACGGCGAGATAATCGGCGCACGCTGCGGAATAGTGGCGGTAGATAATACCGACGGAGATATCTCGGTTTATTCCTCCTGCAGCATAAGGGGTGCACAGACCGAAACTGATCCGATGTAAAAATAAAAGTGCTCCCGTCCGTTTTGGGCGGGAGCTTTTAATGTGTTATATTATTTCTTCGACCTGCCAAGGTTCGGAAAGCAGCCTTGCATCATCGACTGCCGTCATCAGCGGCAGCGCTTTAAAGGCAAATTCGCGGTAGCCGCTTATATTGTCCTCGGCAAAGGGGAGATGAAAGTACATTACATGGCGTGGTTTGATAAACTGCTCGGTAAAATTCCTGCCGCTTTTTAGCGTCAGCCAGGGGAACGGCATCAAAGCTAAATCGATTCGCCTGCCCGAAAGATAACGGATAAGCGCAGGATTTGCTACATCACCATCGCCTGTGTTTAAAACGGTAAATCCACCGAAATCCAGCAAAAATCCGTAGTGTAAAAAGTTTTTATATTCCGCACCGCTGTGAGTCAACCGCATAAAATCGACAGTGAATTTTTTAAATCTGAACCGCTGTTCATCTTTTTCTATCAGCAGCATATCGTCAAATTCTTTGATGGGGGAAATAAGCTCGATGCCGGGAGTGTATTCCTTCATCTTGCCGATAAGCGTTTTGGAATAGTGGTCCGGATGCTTGTGGGTAAAGATCATGGCGTCGGCATTTTTAAAAGCGGGGTCAGAAAAAAGCCTTTGCTGCTTTTGTTCATCAACCGCGCTGAAGTTAAGCGTTTTGGAGCGGTGCAGCGCATCGCTGAAAACCTTAGCGCCGTTGCATTCTATCATAACGCCGGCGTTTGCAATAAGAGTAACACGGCATTTTGCCATCGAGATCACCTTCGTAAATTTAAACTGCGATATATTTTACCATTTAAAAAGCGCAAAAGCAATCTGTGCCGTCAAAGCTTGAAATAACCGACGGAATGTTATATCATAAAGTTTATCTGTTGGATAAAAGAGGTGCAAAGTTGCAGAATGTAAAAGGTACTCTTTTTGTAATGCTTTCCGCTTCGATATTTGGCTGCATGCCGCTTTTTTCGGCTTTGATACAGGCGGAGGGAATAGGTCCTTCATCGCTGCTTCTGCTGCGTGCCATGCTGGCGCTGCCTTTTCTCTTTTTTATGATGAAGGTCAAAAAGGTCGATTTCAAACTGAAAAAAGGCGAGCTTTTGAAAATAGCCGCAGTAAGCACAGTGGGCTCTGCCATAACGCCCTATATGCTTATAATTTGCTACGACTATATCTCTACCGGAATGGCGACTACCCTTCATTTTATCTATCCGGCGGCGGTCATAATGGGCTGTGCGGTGGTTTACCGTGCCAAAATAGACCGTATGCAGTGGATATCGGCGGCAATGTGCTGTGTCGGTGCATGGATGTTCTGCTCCTTTGACGGAGAGATAGATCCGATAGGGGTGACGCTTGCAATTTCCTCGGGATTTGTTTACGCTTCTTATATAATTGCGCTGGAAAAAAGCGGAGTTGATAAAATACATCCCTTTAAATATTGCTTTTACGGCTCCTGCTCCTGCACGGTATTTATGTTTATCGTGTCAATTGCCGGAGGTTCACTTCAGCTTTCAAAAAGCTCAAAGGGATGGCTGTTGTGCGCCCTGTCGTCGGTTGCTATAATGGTGATTGCGGTAATGCTGTTCCAGATAGGCGTTGGCATCATCGGCTCGCAAAAGTCGGGAATACTTAGCACCTTCGAGCCGATAACCAGCAGCGTGATCGGTATATTGGTGTTTAACGAGCCGTTTGGAGTAAAAAGCGCCGTCGGAACGGTGCTGATATTGCTGTCGGTGGTGCTGCTTGAATCTTCCGGTAAAAGTAAACAGGCGGCATAGCAAAGAGGTAGAAAAGATGCTTAAAGACAAGAAAAAGCTGACAATTTTAATAATATCGCTGATCGTTTTACTTTCAGCGGCGGCGGTTATAATCCAAAAGCTTTCCCCCGCGGGAGAAGGCTTGAGCGCCGTAGTCGCTTACGACGGAGAACAGATGATGGCAATTCCGCTTACCGCTCCGCAGGAGCTGACCGAGATAAAACTGCATCAGCAGCTTGGCGTCGACATCACGCTGGAATATACCGGAGATAAGATCCGTTTTAAATCCTCCAGCTGCCCCGATAAGATCTGCATAAATTCCGGCTGGCTTTCGCGTGATATGGATATCGCGGTATGTATGCCCAACCGTACATCGGTGGTAATAATGCCGAGTGATCAGGTGAAAATAAAGTAATAAAAAAAGGCTGACATTAAGTCAGCCTTTTTTTGCGCGGTTATCAGCGATAAATTCTTTAAATCTGTCCAAATCGTAGTTGATGACCAGCCTGTCTGGGAAATCGACCGCCTCGAGAACCTTTTGGCACTGCTCGAAATTTGCGATTGCGTTCATAAAGTGAGCGTCGCTGTTCATTATTATAGGATGGTCGATTTTTTTGCATATCTCCAGCATGCGGCAGCAGTTTTGAAAAACGTTGATTCGGTTTTTTGCCTTAAGCGAGCTGTTGTTTATCTCCAGCAAAACGTCAAATTCCTTAGCTGCGCGGCAGACGCGCTCATAATCCAGCGGAGTGCGTCCGTCATCGGGGTGGCTGATGATGTCAATGTCAGGATTTTTTATTGCACCTATCACAGCCGAAGTGTTCTGCTCGATATTTCCGTGACGGTAGCAGAAGCGGTGCATGCCTGCGATGCGTATATCAAGACAGTTGATAAACTTCTGCTCAAGGCTTAAATGCCCCTCGTAATCAATAATGTTTATTTCGGAACCGAACATCATCTCAACGCCGAACATCTCGCGCGGAAGCGCGCCCAGATTGGTGAAATAAAAGTTGTCGCAGGTGCCGGGGATTCCCTTAGCGTGCTCGGTGATGCCAAGCAGCTTTAGCCCTATCTCAGAAGCAGCCTTTGCCATTTCGGTGATGGTGCCGTAGGCATGCCCGCTGGCGATGGAGTGAGTGTGCACATCAAGCAATGCTTTCATATTATCTGTCCTTTCAGCCCTGCAGTCCATCCTGCTGACGCTGCATGTTCTCGACAACGATGTCGTGAATATCGCCAAGGGTAGAGCAGTATTCCAGCACCTGCCATGGCTCGTTGGTGTGGAAATGGATCTTTATCAGATCCTCATCCCCGATAGCGAGCAGCGAATCTCCCTTTATGTGAGAGGAGATATAGGCAAAAATATCGTCCTCCGAAAGATTTTCTCCTTCAATAAGAAGCTGGGTATCAAATTTAAATTCAAGCATGGTGTCACTCTTTTCTTTGATGTTATATTTTTACAGCTTCGCAGCCGAAAGAATTCTGACAATACCATCTTCCAGCAGCTGCTCCCTCTTGGAAGGGTCGATATCCAATCCTTCAATAGAATAACTGCTGACGTTGTTTATACCGAACATTCCGACAAGATTTCTCACATATTCCGCACCGAGATGTGCGCCTGCAATATATCCGCCGGCAGTGCTGAGATATACCAGATGATCCGCCTTGCAATATCCGACCGATCCGCTTTCGGTATAGCCGAAAGTTATGCCGGTAACTGCGGTCTTTTCAAAGAATACCTTGAGCAGCGAGGGAAAAGAAAAATCCCAGTAAGGCGCCGCAACGATAATTTTGTCGGCTTCCTTTATCAGATGGGCATATTTAAACATTTTGTCGTCGCTCCTGCCCTCTGAAAGCAGGTCGTTGCGCTTTTTAAGCTCATCGGCATCCATCGGATTTAAATCAAGCTCGGTAAGAACAAGGCGGGTTACATCATATTCGCCGCCGAATTTCTCCAAAAATCTGTTTAAAAGCCGTCTGGTGGAGGAAAGCTCTCCTCTGATGCAGCTGTCGATCACCAGTAATTTCATATAATCACCCTCGGTCATTTTTGTAATAGTATGTCCACGATGAAATGAGAATTTACGCCGTCTGCTGTTTTGTTTTTATCGAAGCAGCATATGCGCTGTTGCAAAGACCCAGTACCGCTGAAACGATAAACAGCGTTTCAATGCCGAGTACCTGCCAGATCCAACCGCCGAACAGAGCGATAAATATGGTTATAACATGGTTTACCGAAACACCGGTAGAGATAGTCGCTTTTACTTCGTCGGCGTTGTCGGCAAGATCCTGAACGTAAACGTTGGATGCCATAGAGGCAAGCGAGATAACCGAATCGAGCACATAGTTTATGCAGCAGACGATAAAAGCGATCTCCATCGGAAAGAGATGATGGGCGAATCCGTAAAAGAAGCAGACGATCACCAGGATCAGCGTATCGGCGACCATAACGGTCTTATAGCCGACACGGTCTATTATCTTTCCGACAATGGGCGAAGCAAAGAAGCAGGAGATGGCCGAAACGGAGTAAAGCATACTTACCGTGGCGGCACCCGCGCCGTAAAACAGTATCAGAACGTAGGGTCCAAAGGTTAGAAAAACCTGTTTTCTGGCGCCGTAGAAAACCTCCAGCATATAGTATTTGGTATA
>JAFQAX010000113.1 GCA_017399785.1 Oscillospiraceae bacterium
GCTTAGCCATAACTGCCATACGGTAATTTTCCTTGGGCTGCTTGAACAGACCGGTGCAGGTGGAAAGGGTGAGGATCTTGTCATCCGGACCGATCTCCTCATCGATGATATATTCGCTCTTGGCAACAGCTTCCTTGATTATAGCCTCAAACTCTTCATCGGTGGGATTAGCGTTGATGTAGTAGAAATCGGTATGGGTGTAGAATACTGCAAATACCTTCCAAACCATATCCTCTTCTGCGGTGGAGAAGTAGATATAGGGGTTGTTCTTCACGAACTCGATATCCTTGGCGTAGTTGTAAAGCTGAGAGAAGTCTCTGCCCTGGGGATTGTCCTTGTAATCGGAATGGCCGTAAATGATGGTATTTCTGCTAAGATGTTTGCGTCCCAAGTCAAGCAGGTTGCGGTAATCGGCAAAATAAGAGCCGTAGATATCATACTGGCCGTCCTCGGTGGTACGCAGATAAGCCTCGTTATCGGTGCTCTGCATTACCGGATCGTCGATGGTGGTGTTGGGAACGTAGAGCCAGCCGGCGGTATCAACGTTCTTCTGGCGTGCTGCGTCTACCTTCTCGATCTGGAATACACGATGTACTTCTTCATCGGCAGCAGGCTTATTCTCGGGCTTGTCAGCGGGCTTTGCAGCCTCGGAAGAATCCTTCTTATCCGAAGGCTTTTCAGCAGATGCGCTGCTGGCGGGCTTTTTGGATTCTGCCGGTGCGGAAGAAACGTCCCTGCCGCCGCATGCTGCAAGCGAAAGAACCATCATAACTGCAAGCATCATTGCAAACAGTTTAACCGAAATGTTTTTTCTCATAGGTTTTACCTCATTTTCTTAAAATT
Source organism: Oscillospiraceae bacterium (assembly GCA_017399785.1). Lineage (GTDB taxonomy): Bacteria > Bacillota > Clostridia > Oscillospirales > Ruminococcaceae > Yanshouia. The sequence goes on from JAFQAX010000113.1 coordinate 844, forward strand.
CCCTCACAATGGGTAAGGCCTTAAATCCTTACAACAAGTTTAATAAAAACACGGTATACTGTCAAGTAAAACAACAGCTCAAAGACAAAAAAGTGTAGCCAATCATCGGTTTTCATGCTATGATAGCAAATGGCGTTTTATTCGCTGTTTTCATGATTTTTCGCACAAACCGCTGCCGGAGGGGATATTGTTGAAATTTTTGCCCATCGCTGTTCTTACAGCATCTTTTTTGATTTCCTTAGCTGTTTTTGTGCTTTGCGGAACAGACAAGTTTTGTGCCAAACGCGGATTTCGCAGAATTCCCGAAAAGATATTTTTTATTTTATCAGTTTTGGGCGGTGCTTTGGGACTTTGCTTTGGCATGATCGCTTTTCACCACAAAACATCACACTGGACTTTCAGGCTTTGCGCTGTTCTTTTCGGAATTATTTGGCTCATTATGCTGATAGCTATGCTTCTCTATTTCGGCGGATTTCTATGGCAGTAACCGCTTCAGGTATATAAAAAGTGCTAATATTATTGCGCTTTTATGCAGTCAGCAAAAATTTCTGGAGGAATTATGGGATATACAACACTGCTTTTTGATCTTGACGGCACAATAATGGATTTTGAAGCCGCACAGTATCACTCTTTTTTTGACACCTTTGCCCATTTTTCGATAAAAGCCGATGAAGCTATGCACAACCGGTACGACGCTTTTAACAGCAGCCTTTGGCAGCAGCTTGAGCACGGAGAGATCACAAGGAAACAGCTTTTCGAACAGCGGTTTCCCCGTTTTCTGCAAAGCGAAGGCATCACCGGGATAGACCCGGATGAGCTTCAAAAGCAGTATTTTAAAGGGCTCTCGGAAAGCTGCGTCATGATGGATGGCGCCCGCGAGCTGCTCCAATCACTTTACGGCAAATATCAGCTTTGCATCATCACAAACGGCGTTGCCTCCACCCAGCGTAAGCGTCTCATCGATTCCGGAATAAACGACCTTTTTTCCTATCTCATTATTTCCGAGGAAATCGGATTTGAAAAGCCTGACCATCGTTATTTTGAAGCAGTAAAAAAGGTATGCCATATCGATGATCCGAAAACCGCTTTAGTAATAGGTGATTCGCTTAACGCCGATATTTTCGGCGGCGCTTCATTTGGATTTGACACCTGCTGGTACAATCCACAAAACAAGGCGTTCAACGGAAAAGCAGCGCCAACCTATACTGTCACTTCGCTTTCCGATCTGCACAAAATAGTTTGACTCTTTGAAAGAAGGAATTCTTTTGAATAAAAACCAATATGGCGGCATAATACCTGTAATGCTACTTATACTTGTTACCATAATATGGGGCAGCGGTTTTATCATCACCGATGTGGCAATAAAATCAGGTATCTCCCCCTCTCTTTTAGTGGCTTTCCGTTTTTTGATCCCCGGTGTACTTATGACACTGTTCTTTTGGAAAGAGCTTATTGAGGGAGATAAGACAGAATATCTTTACAGCATCGGCGCAGGGCTTATTCTTGCGATTGCATTTGTCTGCCAGACCTATGGAATAAGCAACACCACCCCCGCAAACAATGCCTTTCTTACCGCAACAAACGTAATAATGGTGCCGTTTTTAAGCGCAATTATATTTAAGCAGCCGATAAATCTCAAAACAATACTGTGTGCATTCTGCTGCTTTGCTGGCGCTGCTATTCTTTCATGGTCTCCCGGTATAGGTATTACATTTAATATCGGCGACCAGCTTACGCTGTGCTGCGCCTTTATGTTTGCAGTGCATTTTGCTTATCTTGGAAAATTTGCCGTTTTGAGCAAGCACACCGGTCTTCTCTGTTGCATCCAGCTCATTTCCACTGCGGTATTTTCCTTTATCTTTTTTATCGCATTTGAATATCGCTCTTTTTCTATGGTCGTTACTTCCGAGGTTATCTGGTCGGTCCTTTATCTGGCGCTTTTCCCCACAGGCTTCTGTTACTTTGTACAGACATGGGCTCAAAAAAGGATATCTCCTTCCGGCACTGCTATAATCCTTTCGCTGGAAGGATTCTTTGGAAGTTTGTTCTCTGTCCTGCTGGGGCTTGACAAAGCTACTCCGACCTTTATAATAGGCGGTGCGATAATACTGCTTTCTGTTATTGCAGTTCAAATTGAACCCGGTTTAAAAAGCAGCAATTGATTACATTTAATTTTCTATCGAAAGGTTGTAGATAATATTGAACATTTGGCTTGACATGTTCTGGACTTTCTTCTGCATTGGAGGACTTACCTTTGGCGGAGGATACGCAATGCTGCCCATTCTCGAGAGAGAAATAGTTGAAAAGCGCAAATGGACTACCTCTGAAGAACTGCTCGACTTTTATGCGGTTGGTCAGTGCACTCCGGGTATAATCGCCGTAAACGTGGCAACACTTATCGGTTTTAAGCAGAGACGTTATCTTGGCGCTGCGGTATGCACTTTTGGAGTTGTCGCTCCCTCGCTTATCATCATCATGCTTATTGCAAAGTTCATTCAAACCTTTGCTGATAATGTAATTGTTGCACACGCATTTGGCGGTATAAGAGTTGCTGTATGTGTACTTATTCTTGCCGCTGTAATGAAACTTGTTAAAAGCGGTGTTAAAGACAAGCTTACCGGCACAATATTTATTGCAGCA
>JAFQAX010000114.1 GCA_017399785.1 Oscillospiraceae bacterium
ATTACTGTTCCATAAACCTCGTTGGTCGAGGTGGTGGTTTTTGAGCGCTGTTTAGTGGTTATCGAAAGAAAGTAAACATACTTTGATAGGCTGGTGTCGATGCGCTCATCATCAAGGTCACCCTCAAATTTCTTTCTTACGACCGAAAGCTCATCAATATAGGAGGAGCCTTCGTCCCAGTCGGTCTTGATCTTTACCTTTTTTGCCGCAAGAGTTTCATGAACAGCAGTAAAATCATATTTGCTGCTATCGGTCACTTCTTCAGAAAGCAACGGATAATATACCGTTTCGCCGTAGGGAACCGAATCGTCTGCAGGATTGTTAAAATCAACATATCGGTCATCTTCGTCAAGAAGATATCCTTCTTCGAATATTAATTCAATTGAATAATCGGCTACATCATCGGCGAATAAAGTGGGCGTCATTATAAAAACCATAACGGCAGCCATAAAGAACGAAAAAATTCTTTTCAAAGTAATACCTCCTCTGTGTGATATGTAAATGCTGACCGAAAATAGACGAATGGGCAGCAAAACATCAAAAGATACATAATCATTATACCACGGAGATATTTTTTAAACAATAGTTACAATGTGAGAGTACTATGAAAATAGCAACAAGCAGCTGAAGAAAAATTTTTGGAGCATTTTTCAAATAGAACACAATAACTTGTAGCAAAAGAAACAAAAAAACACAATATTTTCTTTGAAATGTAAAGAGAAAAAGCTTGACACCAAGCGATTTATAAGCTATAATCTCAGAGTGATATTTTGGGAATTTGTTAAAGGGGGCTGTTTGGATGGCTAAGGATCTTAATATTTCGATGCTTTACGATTTTTATGGCGATCTGCTTACCGAAAAACAGCAGGAAGTTATAGAATTATACTATAACGAGGACCTTTCCCTTGCAGAAATTGCTTCCCACAGCGGAATCACCCGTCAGGGCGTAAGAGATTCCATCAAGCGCGCAGAATTTCAGCTTACTGAATTTGAAGAGCAGCTTGGGTTGGCACAGCGATTCTACGAAATCAAAAGCAAGCTTGAAGAAATCAAGAAAAACGCTTTTGAAATAGAGCAGATTAATTCCAGACTTTATGGCTCTAAAGAAATCGATATGCGCGTGTTGGAGATAAAGTCACTGGCCCAGAAAGTGGCCGAGTTATAAAAGTTACGGAGGATAACGGCAAATGGCTTTTGAAGGTCTTTCCGAAAAGCTTAATTCTGTTTTTAAAAAGTTAAAACTCCGCGGCAAGCTCAAGGAGTCCGACATCAAAGAGGTAATGCGAGAGGTTAGACTTGCACTGCTTGAGGCGGACGTTAACTATAAGGTTGCCAAGGACTTTGTTGCAGCCGTTTCCGCTAAGGCAGTCGGCGCCGAAGTACTTGAAAGTCTTACTCCTGCTCAGCAGGTTATCAAAATCGTAAACGATGAGATGACCGCGCTGATGGGCTCTGAAAATGTAAGAATCAGATTTTCTTCCAAGTTGCCCACCATAATTATGATGTGCGGACTTCAGGGTTCCGGTAAAACCACCCACTGCGCAAAGCTTGCAAAGCACTTTAAGGGCTTGGGCAAGCGCCCTCTGCTTGTTGCATGTGACGTTTACCGTCCCGCAGCTATCAAGCAGCTGCAGGTTGTCGGAGAGCAGGTTGGTGTTCCCGTCTTTGAGATGGGGCAGGGAAATCCTGTGGAGATAGTCAAAAAGGCTATCATGCGCGCCAAGGATCACGGCGATGATATTGTCATCATAGATACCGCCGGTCGTCTTCACATCGATGAAGAGCTTATGGCCGAGCTTGAGAACATCAAGAGTACCGTTTCTCCCCACGAGATACTGCTGGTAGTTGACGCAATGACCGGTCAGGATGCTGTAAACGTTGCAAAGTCGTTTGATGAGCGACTCGGCATTGACGGCGTAATTCTTACCAAGTGTGACGGCGACACCCGTGGCGGTGCTGCGCTCTCGGTAAGAGCAGTTACCGGAAAGCCGATAAAGTTTGTCGGTATGGGCGAAAAGCTTGACCAGCTTGAGCCGTTCTACCCCGACAGAATGGCTTCCCGAATTCTCGGCATGGGCGATATGATGACTCTCATCGAAAAGGCGCAGAGCAATGTCGATGAAAAGAAGGCGGAGCAGCTTGCTCAGCGCATGAAGAAGAATCAGTTCACTTTGACCGACCTTCTTGATCAGATGAAGCAGCTCCAGGGAATGGGACCGCTTGGTCAGGTTCTCGGCATGATCCCCGGTGTCAAGATAAATGACGAGGATGCACAGCGCGGCGAAAAGGAAATGAAGAAGATGGAAGCAATCATCTTCTCGATGACCCCCGCCGAGCGTGACAAGCCCTCGATAATAGATCCTAAGCGCAAGCGCCGCATAGCCGCCGGCAGCGGCACAAGAGTTGAAGATGTCAACCGAGTACTTCGTCAGTTTGAGCAGATGCAGAAAATGATGAAGCAGTTTTCTGGTAAAAAAGGACATAAGATGCTCAATAAAATGGGATTTCCTCCCATGTAACACAGTTTTTTCCCCGAGGTAACGTCCAACAGTTACAGTGAGGGTAAAAATAATAAAAATAATTTATGAAAGTAATTCAGGAGGTGACAGGTTTGGCAGTAAAAATCAGACTTCGTCGTATGGGTGCTAAGAAGGCTCCCTTCTATCGTATCGTTGTAGCAGATTCCAGATACCCCAGAGACGGCAGATTCATCGAGGAGATCGGTTACTACGATCCCACCAAGGAGCCCTCTGTTGTCAATATTGACGCTGAGAAGGCTAAGAAGTGGATCGCTAACGGTGCACAGCCCACCGATACCGTACGCGCTATCCTCAAGAACAACGACGTTCTTTAATTTCTGGAGGGCAGGATGGAACAGTTGATAATTA
>JAFQAX010000115.1 GCA_017399785.1 Oscillospiraceae bacterium
TATCCCCTCAGTCAGCTGCGCTGACAGCTCCCCTTTATATAAAAGGGGAGCCTTAAAGAACGCAAAAAGCCTCCCCTTGTGCCCAAGGGGAGGTGCCGAGCAATTTTGCGAGGCGGAGGGGATGGATAACCGTTTTATGACCATCGCCCATTTAAGAGCGAGGTTTTTCTTTTTAGGTATAGTAACTTGCTGTTTTGGATAAATTAAACTGTGACGCATCACATCATGGTAACGCCGTTTATATCGAGATGGAAACTGCAATCAAAGAACTTTGCGGCTTTGCGGCAGAGCACCATGCGGTCGAGGAAAATCTCGAAGTAATCGGCAAGGGGGCTTACCTCGGAATCGACAGTGAGCACCAGCGTTATGGTACGTGCTTCGGAATCGACTTTGAGCGACGACTGTTCAACGGAGTAGTTTACTCTGTCGTGGATGTCAAAGCTGGGGATATCGCGGTTTCTCACCCTGGAACGGCGCACATCGCTTTTATCGGCGATTATCAGTGCGGCGGCAACGGCATTTACGGGATAAGCGGTGTGCTCATCGTGGTTTCCGATGGCGCAGATGACCTGTGCCAGTTCTTCGGGCGGCATGCCCATCTTATCAAGCAGACGGAAAGCCATTACCGCCCCCAACTGAGCGTGGTCGATGCGGTTGATTACGTTGCCGATGTCGTGCATAAAGCCCGCGATTTTGGCAAGTTCCACCGTTCTTTCGTCATAACCTAATTCGGTAAGTATATTCTGGGCAACTACCGCAGTTCTGGTAACGTGTGCAAAGCTGTGCTCGGTATATCCCATGCTGACAAGCGATGCATCCGCCTGACGGATGTAGCTTTTTATCTCTTCGTTTGAGGATACTTCTTTATAAGTGATCATATACTAACTCCTTTCGGCAGTAATGTTCCATTATCAGTATATTATTTTATCGCTTAATTTTCAATAGTTTACATTATACAGTAAAATGGGGGGTAAAATGTTAAGCTGTCTTAAACGATTTTTATCCCGCCGCTCGGTACCTATAGCCGCAACGGTGCTGCTGCAGCTTTTGCTGCTTTTCCTCGTGCTGATTTTCTGCAGCGCACGGCTCCCCTTTTTCGGATTTGCCCTGCGGCTATTTACACTGTGCTGCGCCTGTTATCTAATTTCACGAAGGGATAATCCCGCCTATAAGCTGGCGTGGGTGACGCTGATGCTGCTGTTCCCGGCGATGGGCGGTGCCGTTTATCTCATCGGAGGCAGCAAACGGCTTCCCAAAAAGCTAAAAAAACAGCTGCGGGAATTTTCAAAAAGCGATAATCGTCAGCAGTTAAGCTCTTCGGCTCTTTCCGAACTTGCCAAAGCTGAACCCGAATTTTACCCCATCAGCCTTTATATAAAACGTGCTTCCGGGATGCCGCCCGTTGACAACACCGACTGCCGATTTTTTGCAACCGGCGGTGAGCTTTTTGACACACTTTGCGAAAGGCTGAAAGATGCCGAAAGGTTTATCTTTTTGGAATACTTTATCGTATCGTCAGGGGCGCTGTTTGACCGGATAGACAAAATTTTGACCCGAAAATTGGAGCAGAGAGTCGAGGTGCGGATAATGTACGACGACCTTGGCTGCATTGATCTGCCGGGCAAAGAACGGCTGCGCCGCCTTGAAAAAAATGGCGCAAAGCTGCTGGCATTCAACCGCTGCCGACCGCATTTAAATCCCGCCATGAACTATCGTGATCACCGAAAGATATGTGTGATAGACGGTGACATCGGCTTTTGCGGCGGGGCAAACATCTCGGACGAGTACGTCAACTTTTTGCCGACCTTGAGCCACTGGAAGGACACCGGAGTTATGCTTTGCGGCAAGGGCGTTTGGAATTTAACGCTGTTGTTTTTAAATCTCTGGGATTTTTCATGCAGCGGCAAAAGCGATTTTGGCAGTTATCTGCCACAGGCAGAGTCTTTCGGCAGCGGATTTGTTCAGCCGTTTGGCGACAACCCGCTCGATGAGCTTTGTGTCGCCGAAAATGTGCTGCTGATGGCGCTGATGAGGGCAAAGCAGTACGTTTATATCACCACGCCCTACCTCATCCCCGACAGTGAGATGGTAAACGCGCTTTGCACCGCCGCCCTTTCGGGGGTGGATGTGAGAATAATTACACCCGCGATTCCCGATAAGTGGTATGTTCACGCCCTTACCCAAAGCCACTACCGACTTCTTTTAAACGGCGGGGTCAGGATTTTTGAATACACTCCGGGGTTTATCCACTCAAAGCAATTTATCTGTGACGACCGCTTTGCCGTTGTGGGAACAGCAAACATGGACTACCGAAGCTTTTATCTGCATTTTGAATCGGCGGTCTGCCTTTACGGCTGCGATGCGATTGCCGAAGTCAAGCACGACATGACCGAAACACTGGGATGCTGCCGCGAGATAACGGTGGAGGACACCTTTAAATTCCCGCCGATTCAGCGGATAACGGCGGCGGTGCTTAAGCCTTTTTCTCCGCTTTTTTAAAGCTTTTCGACATATTTTGTCCATATAAAAATATTGTTCCGTACAAATTCTGATGGTATACTGTTTTTCGACAAATTATCACAGGAGGAACAAATATGGATTTTAAATTTGATCCCAAAAGCGGCGAATACAGCAGCACCAACAACAGCAATAATGGCAACAACAGCCGCAATTCTGCCAAGCCCAAATCTTTCTTCCGTTCGGTTTCCACCGCAGCGATAGTAGTCTGCGTCATCTTTGTGATAGCGGTTTTCGGAGCACTTTCCTTTACTGTCATAGACGAAGGTTACATCGGCGTTAAATACCAGTTCGGCAAGATAGTCGACACCAATCTCGGTGCGGGACTTAATTTTAAGATACCCTTTATACAGTCGATAAGCACCGTTGACGTGCGAGAGCAGATGTACGAGATGAACACCACCGCCTATACCAAAGACACCCAGACGGTAGAAAACATTCAGGTAAAGCTCAACTATCTCTACGACAAGGCGATGATCGGAGACATCATCCGCAACATCGGCATCAGAAATGTCGAGACCAAGCTTATCATCCCGCAGATGCAGTCCAGCATGAAAAACGCCATCGGTCAGGTAAGAGCGGAGGATCTGGTACAGAACCGTTCCTCGGTACAGGAAAATATTGAAGAAACGCTGCGCCAGAGTCTCGCTCAAAGCGGCATAGTAGTAGTTTCGTTCGCCATTGAAAATCTCGACTTTGAGGACGGCTTTGAAGAGAGCATCCGCGCAAAGGTTGCCGCTGAGCAGCAGGCACTGACCATGCAGAACAAGACCAAGGAAAAGGAAGAGCTTGCACGCCAGCAGGTCATTGAAGCGCAGGCACAGGCCGACAGCGAAAAGATAAAGGCCGATGCTCAAGCTTACTCCATCGAGGTGATTCAGGAGCAGCTTAATCAAAGCCCCGAATATATCGAATATCAGAAGGTTCAGCGCTGGGACGGCAAGCTGCCGCAGGTGATGGGCGAAAACGTAAATCCCTTTGTTTCGATGAACGCGGCACAGTAAAAATTCCACAGATACAAAAAATCCTCCGATTCTCATCGGAGGATTTTTTATTGCTTAATAGGGGCATCTGGTGCCGATATAGTTTGCGGGGTTCATGTATTTACCGTTGATACGGATCTCGAAGTGGCAGTGCGGTCCGCTGGAGCGTCCGGTGCTGCCCATCGAGGCAATGAGCTGACCCTGTTTTACCATCTCGCCGACCTTTACGTGCAGCTTGGAGTTATGACCATAAAGTGTACTTACTCCGCCGCCGTGGTTGATGATGATGTGATAGCCATAGCCGGTGGTATTATACGCCACCTTGGTAACTATTCCCGCCGCAGATGCATAGATGGCGGTACCTGTATAGTTTGCGATATCCATGCCGGTGTGTCCCCAATAGCCGTAGAATCCGCAGCTTACATATCCCGCCGCAGTGGGCCAGATAAAGTTGCTGCTGGTATTCATGGTATTGCCGGGTAGCTGCTTAAGCGGAGTTTTTCCGCCGACGACTACCTTTTCGTTTACCGGCTCTTTTATAACTCGACGGTCAAGTACAGTGCGGGAAACCTCGACGCCGTCGATATAAGTGACCTCACTGGTGACCAGTGCAACGCCGTATTTTCCGCGCTGGGTGACATTTACATAGCCTTGATAACGGCTGGTATCCTGTATCTGCTCAATCTTAAAGCTTACGTCCTCTTCCTCGGTTTCGGTTCTGACTATCTTGACCTCGAGGGTGGGAACTGATTTTTTGACCAGCACTTCCTGACCTATCAGCAGCTTTTTCTCGATTCCGGGATTGAGCGCCTTGAGCTGAGCATATGGTATGCCGTTTTTCTGTGCTATCAGAATGGGGGCATCGCCTGCAACGGCGATATAGATACGCTCCGCTTCCTTTTCCTCGGTAAGCTTTTCACTCATCTCGTCGATATTTACCACCGACTTTTTGGGATAAAGGCCGTCTCTCGGTTCGACATTTTTGACAAAGTCGACTCGCTCGGTAGGTTCTTCGGCTCCTGCCGCCTCGGTGCGGTATTTATTCTTGAGGTTGTCAAGCAGGTCGAGCAGCTGACGGCGCTCTAAAACAGCGCCCATAAACTCATCATCGACATAAAGGCCGGTTGCCTGAGAAAGCTCGGTACCGGAGCTTTTTATAAGCTCGTTGGTGAGCGAATCTTCATCCAAAAGCTCGTTTTTATCAACCGATGCGACGGTAAATTCCGGCGTGAGATTGTCCGGCTTTTGATAGTCATCAAAAACTATTCTTCCGAGCATCTGCTTTTCGGCACGCTCGTAAACCGCTTCGTCGGCGATATATCCTATTTCCTCGCCGTTATAGGTGACCTTTAACGCAAAGGTAAGGTTCAAAGTAGAATAGATTATATAGCCAAAAGCCGCTGCCGCCGCAAGCGGAGCAAGATAATTGACAGAACTGAACAGTTTAACAATCGCCTTTGCAATAAGCATCGCCGTAACCATCACCCAATAGGCGATAAGCTGCGGTATGCCTTTTTTTCTGGCGGCTGCGCTTCCCCGCTTTAAGCCGACCAGCATATCCTCCACGAATTCAAAAGAAACTCCGTTTTTAACAAAAAAGAGCTTTACAAAGTAAATCAAACGCCTTTTTACCGCTCCAAGCAGTTTAAA
>JAFQAX010000116.1 GCA_017399785.1 Oscillospiraceae bacterium
ACATATTGGACATTACAAAAAATCCCTGGCAGGGCATGATTACACACTGATAACGCAGCGCAACCGTTCCGATGGCAATTACCAGCGCATCATCACGGCGGAATGCCGCCAATACCTGCGGGGCAAGCATAAACATTATGACACCCATAACGGCAAGTATTATGGTGGAAACCTTGACCGAGAACCAGTAGGCATCGATAACACGGTCGTAGCGCTTTGCACCGTAATTAAAACCGCATACCGGCTGGAATCCCTGACCGAAGCCTATCATTGCCGAAGCGATAAACATGGACACTCTCATAACTATACTTACCGCCGAGATGGCAGCATCGCCGTAAGGAGTGCAGCAGCGGGTAAGCATTACCATTGCGATGCTGGCGATTCCCTGACGGCAAAGCGAAGGCATTCCGGTTTTGGCAATATGCAGAATTCGCGAGAAGTTAAGGCGGAAGTTAGTGACTCTAAGCGGTATTTCGCCGTGGAAGCCAAGGTTAAAGTAGATAAGTATAACAAAGCTGACAAGCTGACTGATTATGGTGGCAAGCGCCGCACCCGATATCCCAAGATCAAACACGAATATAAAGATAGGGTCGAGGATTATATTTAAAATTCCGCCCGACATTATGCCGATCATCGCCCAAAAAGCGTTGCCTTGACCGCGAAGCGAGGTATTGAGCACAAAATTAGACGCCATATAAGGTGCACCGATAAGGATATACTTGGTGTAGTCGATGGCATAGGGAGCTATCGTTTCGGTGGCGCCAAGAAAAAAGACAAGCTTTTCAATGTTTATCATGCAGAGCAATGCAAATGCTATGCCGACAAACAACGAAACAAAAAAGGCAATGGAAAGCGTTTCGCAGGCCTGCTGACGCTTTTTTTCGCCAAGCTGTCGGGACACTATCGCCTGGGCACCCGAGCCAAAAGTAAAGCCTATCGCCTGAATTACCGCCATAAGCGAAAAAACAACACCTACCGCCGCAGAGGCGCTGGTGTCAAGTTGGCTTACAAAATAGGTGTCCGCCATGTTGTATATCGAGGTTATGAGCATCGAACAGATGGTGGGAATGGCAAGCCTTGCAATAAGCTTATGCACAGGCTGCTGCGTCATTTTTATAAATTTGGCTTCCTGCTGAGCCTGAAAATCAGCATTATCCTGCACCAAAACCACTCCTTTTACACATCTCTTATTTTTGAGTATACCACCGCTGTAAAACCTTGTCAAACTTACTGTTCCACAAAAAAGCGGGATATGTGCATCATATCACATACCCCGCTTGACTTATATTTGGTTTTTAAGAAGCTTCGTTCTGCTCTTTTCCGAACAGATTTATCGTGCCGTTTTTATGCAGATATTTAATAAGCGACAATATTATCGGGAAGCCAAAAAGTCCGATAACTCCAAACAGTTGAACACCCGCAAACATGCTTGCCAGCGTTACAACGGGATGCAGTCCCAGCTGACTGCCAACTATTTTGGGCTCTATTATATTTCTGATAACGGTTATGACCAGATAGATTATTATCAGCTGCAAGCCAAGCACCGTTCTGCCTGAAACGGCTGCAATTATTGCCCACGGGATCATTACCGTACCGGTTCCCAGCACCGGAAGAATGTCGCATATCGCAATTGCAAAAGCAATGAGGATGGCATGTTCCAGTTTTATGATGCTCAGCGCTATCGAAAGCTCGATAAAGGTTATGGTCATTATCAAAAGATAGGAACGGATGCAGACAAAAAGCGTACCGATAAGATAATTCTTTATCTCAACAAAAATCTCATGCGTGCGTTCGCCAAGTCTGTTCATGCAGGTACCGACCAACTTGTCATAATCGGCGGCTATAAAAAAAGTAGAAATAACAGTAAGTATCAACTTCACAAAGAAGCCGGGCAGCGAAGCAGCCATTCCGCTTATTACGCCCATAGCACCTACCGAAACGCCGGAGATCCAGTTTCCCAGCGACTCCATAAATTCGCCTTCCCACTGGTTCAGCAGGCTGAAAATATCGGTATCGGTCTGCATAGCTGTGATCTCAATCCCGACAAAAATATCGTTTAATGCAGGAACGATATGGGTATTATAAAACGTTGGTACAAACTCTATAAAGCTGTTTATTGCCGAAACCGTTTTGATTCCGAGCAGCGCTATCATAACGCCTATCGTTGCGAAAAACGCTGCTGTTATCAAAACAGCGATGAGTTTACGGTTGAGATCAATATTTTTGCTCAACAGCCTTATCGGCTTCTGCAGGAGATAGGCAAAAATAAATCCTGTCACAAAGGGCGAAAGCAGCGGCATGCCGTATTTTAAAACCAGCCAGCACATCGATGCCAAAATAAGGAAATATATGAAATTTATGATAAACGAGCGGCGCTTTTCTGTAGTCATATTTCACCTTTCGGTTTTTAAAACCGCAACAAAATACTGTTTTTTGTTTTTACACGCTTATTCTTTACAATTATTATATGAATCCGCTTTGATAACGTCAATGAGGTTTTTCTTTTCTTAACCGATTCTTTATATTTTAAACCATTTTATTCACACTTAATTTTCACATTGGAATACTTTTGTTTTTTAATTTAAGCTTCACACCTGTCTCGGTTTGTGTTATAATTCATGTGTTATACACGTTTTTAAATTTTTTACGAGGTGAACTTATACTATGGCCAAAAGAAAATCCTCTGTGGCATCATTCAGCATCTCTACCATCGTCATCGTTGCGCTTGCAATGCTTATCTTTATCATTGCAGTTGCTATCGGTGTATCGCTGATAGGCGGAAGCGAGCCTGCCGAGCCCGCAAGCAAGCCTGCTGTTGTTGAATCTTCCAAACCCGCAGAATCCAAGGAACCCGAAGAATCCAAAAAGCCTGAAGAGTCTAAGAAGCCCGAGGAATCCAAGCAACCCGAAGAAGAACCCAGCGGTCCCGAAGAGGTAACTCCTTCCTCCTCTGAGGCTCCTGTTTCTTCCTCTGCCGCACCTGCAGCTTCTTCTGCTGCTCCCGCTGCTTCTTCTGCAGCACCTGCTTCTTCCTCTGCTGCTCCCGCTCCTTCCACCGCACCGGTAACTGTTCCTTCTTCCGTTCCTTCCACCTTTAACGCTTCTATTATGGGAACCAGCGGAAAAGAAAACATTGCTTCTTACAAGCAGATCAACTCTGACGTTAAGGGCTGGCTCAAAATACCCGGCACCAACATCAACTACCCCGTATTCCAGAGCGCACCCGGATACGATCCCCACTACTATCTTGACCGCAACATCTACAGACAGTCGAGCAGAAACGGCGTTCTTTATGCCGGCTCTACCGCCAAGTTCGGTTCCGGAAAGAGCGGACTTTCTCTCAACACCGTTATCTTCGGTCACAACTGGACCAACTACTCCGCTAATCCCCGCATCGGCAACGCAAACGACGTTATGTTTGCTCAGCTGGCAGCTTATCATCATCTCAACTTTGCAAAGGCTTATCCCTATCTTTGGTTCTCTACCGAGTCTACCGAGATGCCTTGGGTAATCTTTGCGGCATTCTACACCGACGTTGGATTCTTCTACATCGACCCCAACCCCAGCGTTGCTAACCACGCTGCCGTTATCCAGGGTGCAAAGGCAAGAAGCCGCCATATCTACGATGTAGAGGTTGACAGCTCCGACCGCATCATCACCCTTTCTACCTGCACCAGAGCTTACGGCTCCAGCGCAAATCAGCGTTTTGTTGTAATGGCACGTCAGCTCAGAGAGGGCGAAAGCTTCACCCCCATCAACGTTACCGCTAATCCCAATCCCATACTTCCCAGACTTTGATGATCTGACATAATTAACAGGAGGAATTAATCATGGTAATAGTTAACAAAGACCGTCTTGTAGAATACGGCGATCCCAAAAAAGAAGGCGCCCCCAAGTTTTTAAAGACCCATATCACTCCTCTTGAACAGCTTGAAGGCGCAGGCCGTCTGTTTGCGGCCATCGACGTTCCCGCAGGTTCTCAGATCCCCGAGCACTACCATCACGGCGAATATGAAGTTTACTTCATGACCAAGGGCGAAGGCGATTACAACGACAACGGCACTATCGTTCACGTTAAGGCCGGCGACGTTATGGTTTGCCCCGACGGTGAAAAGCACGGACTTGTAAACAATAGCGGCGAAGAGCTGAGCTTTATCGCTTTCATCGGATTCCCCAACGATGCGCACAAGTAATTGAGCAACTAAAAAAGCCTGCCGATCGGCAGGCTTTTTTGTTATGTTATTATTTATACTCTTCGGGGATGACGCCTTCGAATGCGACCAGTACACCCTTATATCCGGCATAGTAGGAAGTGAGGCAGGCACAATCATATACGCTGATGTCATCATCGGTGGCACCGTAGGTGGATTTTATCAAAGCAACAACTTTTTCGACCGATTGCTCGTTCTGGCAGTGAGTAATCACAATGGGCGTTCCCGCTTTGTACTGGAACTTTTCCATGATGGCTACCAGACGCTCGACAGCCTTTTTCTCGCCTCTCGGCTTTTCAAGTGTCTTTATAACACCGCCGGGGTTGTGCGCCAGTGCGCGTATGCTGAGCGCATTAGCAACCATACCTGCAATAGCGCTCATACGCCCCGTCTTAACAAGGTTGGTGTAATCAAAGAGGGTGAAAACGATACGCATTTTCTCGCGGTATTCATCTATCTCTTTTACTATCTCTTCAAATTCAAGTCCCTGAGCGATAAGCTCGCCCAGTTTTTTTAGTATCAATATCATTGTACCGCCGGTACTCCAGCTGTCAACTATATGTATCTTTTTTTCGGGGAATTCTTCCTGCACCATTGCTTTTGCCTGAAGGGCGCTGTTATATGTACCGCTTAAGTTTCCGGTGATGGTTACCGCAAAAATGTTGTCTGCCATTCTGAATTTCTCGGCAAAAGCCTCGGGAGAAGGGCAGGAGCTTGAGGTAGTCTTGGCGGTTTTCATAGCATCCAGCATTTCTTTGGGATCGGTGGAGGGAACATCGACAAATTCCTTGTCATCCACCATTATTCTAAGCGGAACAGTTTCAAGGGATACGCCGTTAAAATCCACCTTGGAGCTGTCAAGATCGCAGGAACTGTCGGCAACAAGCAGCCATTTGCTCATAAGTAAAACCTCCGTAAAAAACATCGCTTTTATATTATCTCAAAATCGGCTGAAATGCAACAAATCCGCCGTTTTTCATCTATTATTTCACTGCTGAAGCAATCGGTAGATATCGCTCTTTTTAATACCGGTCACCGACGCCGCTTCCTTTGCGGCGGAAGATGCACTCATGCCGTCTGCCATCAATCGGCGGGCACGCTCGGCAGCCTGCTCGGGGGTAGCTTCCTCTTTTTGCTGTTCGGGAGCACCCTCCACAACCAGCACAAATTCTCCGCGCGGAGCGTTCTCTTCAAATCGCTGCATTGCTTCGGCAATGGTGGTGCGGATGACTTCTTCGTGGATTTTGGTAAGCTCGCGGCAAAGCGAGATGCGCCGTTCACCGCCGAACGCTGCTGCCAGATCTTTGAGTGTGTTGGTAAGCTTATGGGGAGCTTCGTAAAAGATCATGGTGCGGCGCTCGTTTTTTAGTGAATCGAGGTGAGTGCGGCGCTCCGACTTGGAGACCGACAAAAATCCCTCAAAGGTGAATCTTCCCGAAGGCAGCGCCGACAGCGCCAATGCGGTTGCGGCAGCGGTAGGTCCGGGGACTGCAACGACCTCGACTCCCGCCTCGGCACAAAGGGCGACCAGCTGCTCGCCGGGGTCGCTGATAGCGGGCATTCCCGCGTCGGTCACAAGGGCGCAATCCTCGCCTGCAAGGATGCGGGAAAGCACTATCTCTCCCCGTTCACGCATATTATGCTGATAATAGCTGACCATCGGCTTTTCTATTTCAAATCGGTTGAGCAGCTTTAGGGTAACTCTGGTATCCTCGGCCGCGATAAAATCCACCGATCTAAGCGTTTCGATCGCACGGGGAGAAAAGTCGCCCAGATTTCCTATCGGAGTCCCCACAAGATAAAGTTTAGCCACAACATTCTACCTCATTCTGTATATTTCACGGTATTCTTTGGTATATTCGCCGTTATTATCGTATAAAACCAGCGCCGGCTGCCAATTTAGCTGCGGTTTGCCGCCTCGGCGGCCCTCCACCAGCATAAGATGAGGAGCTTCGCCCGCTCTTACCAATACAGGACGCACCGTTTTGGGTTCTATTTTACTGCGGCGCATCGCTTCAAACAGGTCGGGCATCCGCTGCGGCTTAAAGCAGATGCATAATCTTCCGCCGTATTTCAGCGCATATGCAGCCGCGCTGCAGACCTCAAATATATCAAGGTCAGTCTCCTGACGGGCGGTTTTGCGCGCCCCCTGACCGAATCCTTCTTCAAAATAGGGCGGATTGCAGACCACCAGATCAAATGTCCCGCTTTCAAGCTGCGGTATCTGCTTATAGTTTTTAAGGTCGCAATTTACCGCCTGTATCGAATCGCCCAAGCTGTTTTTCTCTATTGAAAGTTGAAAGAGATTTACTGCCTCCTGCATCAGTTCGAATCCGACCACCTGTCTGGGGTGAATTTCGCCCTCTCCGAACCACATCAGCGATATTGCACCGCAGCCGCAGCAAAATTCTGCCGCCCGCTCGCTCTTTTTGGGCGCGGAAAAGCGTGCCAACAATACCGAATCGGTGGTGAAGCGGTGCTGTTGGCTTATGGCGGCTTCTATTTTGTTGGTCAAAGGTATGAACTCATACTGCATAGCGGGCAAATCTCCAAAAGGTTATAGCTATATAATAGCATAAAAAAAGCGTATGGTAAAACCATACGCTTTTTTTATTTGTAAAAATATTACTCCTGGTTGGGAGCGCCTACAGGGCAAACACCTGCGCAAGCGCCGCACTCGATGCATGCACCAGCGTCGATAACGTACTTGCCATCGCCCTCGGAGATAGCGCCAACGGGGCACTCACCAGCGCAAGCGCCGCAGCTTACACAAGAACCATTGATTACATATGCCATGTTAAAATTACCTCCTTAAATTTGTATAATTATAATATCACAGTATTTTGAAAAATGATAGACCTAAAATAAAAAATTAACTAACTTTTTATTTATTTTTGCCTTTTGACTAACTTTACTGCTTATTTTCGGTGTTTTTGGGACGGTGGCGAGGGTGACGGCGTCGTTTTTCGCCATGGCTGCGCTGTTCACCTTCAAATTCTTCCTCAAAAACCTCCTCTTCAAGCTCCTGCTCACGCTGTTTATTCTCTCTTACCGCACGGTTATATTCATCGCGGGAGGTGGTGATCTCGTTTCGGCTGTAACTCTTTATCGAAGAGCTGTCGCCGTTTTCGAATTTCACCTTGAGATTTCCGGTGAGGATGTTGACTATCTCTACCACAGTACCGACGCCATCAGGGGTATTTACGACAGCGCCCACTCTCGGAGTGGTGCGCAGCAGATCCTCGTAGGCGTTCTGCTCATATTTAAGGCAGCACATAAGTCTGCCGCAGGTGCCGGATATTTTGGTAGGATTAAGCGAAAGTCCCTGCTCCTTTGCCATCTTGATGGAAACGGGCTGGAAATCGCTTAAAAAGCTGGAGCAGCAGAAAGGTCTGCCGCAGATCCCAAGTCCGCCCAGCATCTTTGCTTCGTCACGGACGCCTATCTGGCGCAGCTCTATTCTGGTGCGGAAGATGCCAGCAAGGTCCTTGACCAGATCACGGAAGTCAACTCGGCCGTCGGCGGTGAAATAAAACAGCACCTTGCTGTTGTCAAAGGTGTATTCAACATCCACCAGCTTCATATCCATGCCACGTTCAAGAATCTTCTGCTGGCATATCTCAAATGCCTTCGCCTCTTTGCGGCGGTTTTCCTCCATCTGGGCAATATCCTTGGCGGTAGCAAGCCTTATTACCTTTTTAAGCGGCTTTACTATCTCGTCATCGCTTACGTCGCGGTTGGATATCGAAACGACGCCGCACTCGGTGCCGCGCGCGGTTTCTACTATAACGGCCTCGTCGATATTGACGACTGCACCGCAGGGATCAAAGTAATAAACCTTTCCCCCGTCTTTAAATCTAACTCCAATAACTTCTGCCATTTATTTAATCCTCTGAATTTATTTTAAGGCGGAAAGTGCCGCCGCTATCAATCGGTTTGCCGAAGCCGCCGAAAGCAGCGAAAGCGCCGCATTCTGCGTTGCCGAAAAAACCGTTTTATCTATTATATCAATTATTTTGTTGGCGCGCAATGCAGATAATTTGCTATCCCGGCGGCAAAGCGCCGAAATCACCTGTCCGCGCATCGTATTGAAAAGCTTTATATACTGCTCCCTGTCCTTTTCATATCTGCAAAGCAATATCAACGCATCATATCTTTTGCCCGAAATCACCGATTTAAGCAGTTCGTCGGCATCTTTGGAAAGCTTCATTGCGTCGGGATCGGAAAGCGCCGCCAACGCTTCTCCGACGGTAAGGCAATCCTGCGACAGCTGCTGCAGCTGATCGGCATATTTTTTGTCTGAAAGAGATTTTAAAACCTCCAGCCGCTGCTGCTGTTCCAGCTGGCGCATCGGTATCACGGTGGAACGTGAGATGACCGTTTCAAGCAGATTTGACCGTGAAGGTACAGTGAGGATAAATCTTGCCGCCTCGGGCGGCTCCTCGATGAGCTTTAACAGCGCGTTTTGCGCTTCAACACGCAGCTGATGCGCATCTGGGATGAAATAAACCTTTCGGTCTGCTTCGTGCGGGGCGACATATGCCGAAAGCTTGATATCTCTTATCTGGTCGACCGAAATGGTCTTGCTTTTGTTTTTGGGCTCAATGACGGTGAAATCCGGGTGATTTTCCAGCTGCTTTTTGCAGCTGCGGCATTGTCCGCAGGGCTTAACTCCGTTTTCACGGCAAAGCAGCAGCGACGCGGCATATCTTGCCGCTGTTTTTTTTCCGCTTCCCGCAGGTCCTTCGAATATCAGCGCATGCGGAAAACGCCCGCCTGAGGCGAGCTTTTCCAACGTTTCAAAAATCTGCTGCTGAAATTCAAGAGGATAGTTCATCTTTTATACCTTTTCAAATCGCTCTGCATCAACTACAAATATAGTGGCACCTCCGACCGAAACCTCCGAAAGTCCGCCTAAAATGCCAAAGCCCAATCCGCCCGATACCGAATGGGTGTGCTGCTTGGTATTGGCTTTTATTATCTCTATCGCGTTATCTACTTTATCGTCCTCTGTTCCGCAGATAAAGGTAGTGTTTCCTGCCATAAGATAGCCGCCGGTGCTGGAAAGCCTTGTAACCTGAAATCCGTTTGAGGTTAGCGCAGTCTGCAGAGAAACCGCATCATCGTTAGAAACTATGGCAAAAATCAGCTTCATATTATGACCTCCTTATCTATTATTTATTTCTTCAGCGTTCTTTTTATATATCTAAGCTTATCATTAAGCCAAATAGCTTTATCAACCAGCTTTGCCGAAACGGGGCGATAGGTATAGTCAAATTCGCCGAGCAGCTCATCGACCTGACCGTTGAATCCGCGTTTAAAGCGGTAAAGTCCGTACATATGGGAATTTTCGTCCTCTATATTACCCGATATACCCTGAAAATCGTAGACGGTGCAGCCCGTTTCAAGCGCCCAGCGGATCATCTCCCACTGCATGAGATAGTTTGGCATTACCTCTCGGTGGGCATTATCCGATGCGCCATAGACATAACAGGTTTTTCCCGCAAAGTTGGTGGTGATAGCTCCTGCGATAGCCTTGCCCTCGTAAAACGCCATGTAAAGTCTTGCGTGCTCGCCCAATGATGCCAAAAATCTTTCGAAATAGGACTTGGGACGGGTGTTGAAGCCATCGCGCTGGCCGGTGATATTCATTATGCGGACAAACTCATCCAGCATCTCAGGGCCGACCACCTTTACCTCGACGCCGAATTTTTGCGCCTTGCGCAGGTTGCGGCGGGTCTGCTGGTTTACATTTGCGAGCAGCTCCTCCTCGGTGCGTCCGTTGATATAAAGGCGGTAGTTAAAACGCGCCTGAATTCCTTCAAATCCGTCGGGGCCGTAGAAGCGGGTAAAGCCCATCTTTTCGGCGATTTGGCAGAACTGCTGCTCATCGCAGAGCAGGTCGGGGTCCATTTTAAAGGCGTGAGCCTTATATTTTTTTGCAAGCACATCTATGCCCGCTTTCAACTCCCGCAGCGAGGCTTCGTCATGCGGATCGCAGACGGGACCTCTGGGAGCATAGAGAAAGCAGGTGTTGATAAGCGGTATCTTCTGTATCAGTATCGATGCGGAGGCCTTTATCTCGCCCTTTTCGTCGCGGACGACGACCGCTTCAAATCCCCAGTTGTTTTTAACCTTGCGCCAATCGCTGCACTGGGTAAATCCGCCCAGCGGATGGCGGCTTATAAAGCTGTCAAGCTCCGTATACTGTTCCGGCTTTAATATCTCAAAAATGTTAAACACTCCTTAAAGCATATGCTCACTTATCTTTTAATATCGAAAGGTTGCGGCGCAGCACCTTTTCTCCGCGCCAGGCAAACGCCCTGTTTTTCATAAGAATTTCTATGTTTTTCTCGGTTAACTCCGGCTGGATGTCGGCAGTAAACTCGGTTATCGGGGTGATCTCGGGAGAAGCGTTGTGCGGGCAGGCAAGGGTGCAGATGTCACAGCCCCAGGCAAGACCGCCGCTTTTAAGCTGGTTTGTTTCCCATTCGGTCAGCTCGCCCTTTTTCTGCGAAAAGTGGGAACGGCAGATGTCTTTGCAAAATCCGCTTTCGCTCAATGCGCCGGTGGGACAGGCGGCAATGCATTTGCCGCAGTTTTCGCACTGCTCTGTTTCGCAGTCGTCAAATCCCAAATCAAGGTCGGTGACTATCTCGCCGATAAATGTCATGGAACCGTATTTTTCGGTTATAAGCTGTCCGTTTCTGCCCAATTTGCCAAGTCCGCTTTTTAGGGCGACCGCCACCTCCGCTATCGGAGAGGCATCGACAAACGGCACAAAGCTGTGCTGCGGAAAGAGTTCTTTCAGCTTTTCGCAGGCGGTATCGAGCATCCTTCCGGCGACATCGTGATAATCGGCAATGACACTGTAAAGTGAAAGATTTGCCTTTTTTGCTCCGACATAATAGGGAAAAAGTCCGACCAGCACCGATTTCGCGTTTTGCGGAAGTCTGGAAGCGGAACGGACACCGGGAATGATAAGCTTTTCTTCAAAACGGCAGCCGCCGCAAACCGGTATGCCGCTTTGCAAAAGGCAATCGAGCGCCATCTTTTTTTGCGGCATAAGCTTCCTTCCCTTCCTTTGCAATATACTGATTATCTCACAAAATCGAGATAAATGAAAGTGCTTTATACTGCAAATCGGCTGTAATTGTGCTATAATAGTTTTGTCTATCAAGTCTTATTGCGTTAGGGGGATATTGTATGAAAAATCTCGACGAAAATGCAAAAAAACATCTTGGGATCAAGAAGCTGTTGGCTTTGATCGCGGTCATTACTGCCATAGCCGCCATCATATGCTTTGCGGCGCCGACGCTTAGAAAAAGCAATTCCATTTCCGCCACCGGTGAAAATGTTTTAAGCTCGATGCGCCCGGCAGCGCTTGCCGTTTCCTACTATTCGTCGCAGGACATTGCGGCGCTTTCCGAAAAGCCGGTCATCGATGCAAACTATAAGAATATTGCCGGTCTGCTGGCACAGTTTTCCGATCTTCAGGGCTATGAAAGCGTCTATATCATAAGCCGCGGTGCGGATAAGAATTATAAGTATATTATCGACGGACGCTATCGCGACAACGGAAAATCCGGCACCGACTATTTTGCACCTGCCGCCGATTATCCCGCCGACAACGGCTATAAGGCGGTAAAAAGCGCCGCCGATAAGATCTATTCCGGCAAATCGACCGGCGACTTTGCTTCTTCGCTGGTCACCCGTGCCGACCTTAAACAGCTGGTTGCGGTTTGTCTTCCCATCTACGGCGTTGCTCATTCTGTTTCGGCGATCCTCTGCATCGAGGCTGATCCCGGTAACACCGCTTATCATATGGTAGGCTCGGTCAACCTCTATTATGCCGCACTTATTTTGCTTGGAATATGTGCCGTTTGCGTAATTCTACTGTTTGTCGGCAAAAAGGTCGGTCAGTTCCGTGATAACCGCCGTACCGCAAAAGCTGAAAAGGAAGCTGCTGCATCCGTTTCTTCCGAACCGATGCTTGAGGCTGACGACCCCATCTTTACCGATAATTCCGACTCATCTGTTGTTCCGCCTGCTGCCGGGGAGGATAATGTCCTTACCGAACACAGCGAGGAGGTAAACAATGAGACCCCCTTCTGATAAAATAAAGGAGCCCAGCTTTTTTGATCTGGTGTATGATGCGGTCTGCCGCATCCCCAAAGGCAAGGTGGCGACCTACGGTCAGATAGCTTTTATCTGCGGAAGCCCCAGAGCAGCAAGGGTGGTCGGCTATGCTCTGCACCACAATCCCCGCCCGGGCGTGATATCCTGCCACCGTGTGGTAAACAGAGTCGGCAGGCCCGCTCCCGAATTCGCTTTCGGCGGGCCCGATATGCAGCGAATGCTGCTGGAGGATGAAGGTGTTACCTTTGACGCCGAGGGAAATGTAAACATGAAGCTTCATCTCTGGAATGGGATGTAAATACTAAAGCCGCATCGTTTGATGCGGCTTTTGCTATCCTTTATTTACTGCAAGGGCGATTTTCTGGGCAAGCTCTACCAACGCAAACTTTGCCTTATAGGCAGGCTGACATTCCAAAGCGGCTATCTCCCCTTTTATCTGTGCCGAATCGCCGTCGACACAGGCAGGAATGCAAAGCGGCGGATACATGACGCACCACCAGTTTTGCCCTTTACCTTCGCCTATGATGATTCGCACTGCCGAATAGTTTCCTGCCGGCAGCGTGATTCCGTTTTGATAACTGCGGGTGTCAAAATACATATCGGTTATTTCCACCCTGACATCATCGCTGCTGCCCTGCTGTTTAAGCACATCGAGGGCGGTTTGTTTTATATCGTCCTTTAAAAAGCGTGCAAAGGCTATCGCCTGCTTGATACTTTTTCCGCAAAGTATATCTGAATACTGCTGTAAGACCGCATCTCTCACCAGCAGCTTGCTGCGCTGGTCCTGTTCGCTGTCTGAAGCGGCTATTTTATGCATCCGCAAAGTATCTCCGCGCACTGCTTCGCATCTGACGGCAAAGCTTTGCAGCGAAAGGGTTATCATCGAAAAAACAAGCGCGAATATTACAGCAAAAACAAATCGTTCTGATTTCATAACAAAAACCTGCCTTTATGTATCGTTTGACAACATTATCGGCAGGTTTTTATGCTGTTATTCAATTTCGGTGCCGCGATTTACCGGAACGGCGGTCCAGCTGCGCCATTTAGGATTTGATATCTTTTGCTGCGCCCGATCGGCGGCGGCCATATTTTCAAAAATCCCGAAAACAGCGGTGCCCGAGCCTGTCATGCAGGCGGCAAGCGCCCCCGAATTTTTAAGCGACGCTTTAATTTCAAATACATCCTCTATATCGCAGCAGCGTTCGAACATATTCTCGCAGTGGGAGGATATTTGTTTTAAATCGCCGCTGTTGACCGCATCGGCGCAGTCCTTTCCGTGAAGCGGCAGCGGCTCGGTGACCGAATCGAATTTTTTATAAGCCTCGACTGTGGACATACCTTTATTGGGATGCAGTATCAAAAACGCGCAGTCGGCAAGCGGAGCAAGTGCAGTCAGCTTTTCGCCGATTCCCTCGGCAAGAGCGGTGCCGCCCGCAAGGCAAAACGGAACATCAGCGCCGACTTTAAGCGCAAGTTTGGAAAGCTCGTTTTCGGAAAGCGGATCGTTGAAAATAGCGTTTACGGCACGAAGCACCCCTGCCGCATCGGCAGAGGCGGAGCCCATTCCCGCCTGATAAGGCACTCTCTTCTCGATGAAGATATCCAGTCCGACTG
>JAFQAX010000117.1 GCA_017399785.1 Oscillospiraceae bacterium
AACGCAGGCCTCGGAAATATAAGAGTATGTCCCGAAACGATGGGCAAGATAAATCAGTTGGGCACCCTCGAAGAGGTGCTGGAACTTTGCACCCTCGACGAGCGTATGCTGCCTTGCATAGATTTTGGACATCTGAATGCCCGTACCTTTGGCGAGATAAAGGGCATGGAGGATTACGTCGCCATTTTTGACGCGGTCGAAAACAAGCTTGGACATTCCCGCTTGATGGAGTTCCACGCCCACTTCTCTAAGATAGAGTATACTCAGAACGGCGGCGAAAAGCGCCACCTTACCTTTGAGGACACCGTTTTCGGTCCTGATTTTGAGCCGCTTGCCGAGCTTATCGCCAAGCGCGGCTGCCATCCCACCATCATCTGCGAATCGGCGGGAACTCAGGCGATAGATGCCGCCGCAATGCGCCGCAGCTATCAGGCTGTGTTGGAAAAGGGTGAGTGATATGAGCGATGTTTTGACCCGACTTGCGAAATCGCTGCCAAACGGCGCCGATGCCGCGTTGATAGAATCGGACGTAAACCGCCGCTATCTTACCGGTATGAAGTCCAGCGCGGGTACGCTGCTGGTAACGCGCGAGGGCAGCTATCTTGTCATCGATTTCCGCTATTTTGAGAAGGCGAAAGCCACTGCAAAGGACTGCGAGGTTATTTTGCAGGACAAGCTTTATCAGCAGATAAAGGAGCTTTGCCAAAAGCACGGCGTAAAAACGCTTGCCATCGAAGGCGAACGCATGACAGTCGCACGCCTTTCACAGTGGAAAAAACAGCTTGATGTCGAATTTGTGACCGACGGTCTGGATGAAGCGATAAACGGCTTCAGAAGCGTTAAGACCGCTGATGAGCTTGACATAATGCGCTCGGCGCAGAAGATAACCGACCGTGCCTTTGCCGAGTTGCTCAACTTTATAAAGGAGGGCCGCACCGAGCGGGAGGTCAAAAACGAGCTGGAGCGTCTGCTCTGCGCATTCGGCGGCGACGGCATCGCCTTTGACACCATCGCCGTTTCGGGCAAAAACAGCTCGATGCCGCACGGCACCCCCACCGATAAAAAGCTTTGCGCAGGAGATTTTCTAACCCTTGATTTCGGCGCCAAAAAGGACGGCTATTGCTCCGATATGACCAGAACGGTCGCCATCGGCTATGCATCGGACGAACAGCAAAAGGTATATAACACCGTTTTGGAGGCCCAACGCCGTGCGGTGGAGGTAATCCGCGCGGGAGTAAAATGCAGCGACGTTGATTTTGCCGCCCGTGATTATATCGAAAATCAGTGCGGATATAAAGGCTGTTTCGGTCACGGACTCGGTCACTCGCTGGGACTTGAGATACATGAAGGCCCAAGCTTCTCGCCGCTGTCGCAGGCGGTGGCTAAATCGGGCAACGTTTTAAGCGTCGAGCCGGGAATTTATCTCGAAGGACAGTTCGGAGTCCGCATTGAAGACGTCGTCATCATAGGCGAAAACGGCTTTGAGGATATAACCGCAAGCCCAAAACAGCTTATAATACTGTAAAATTAGTAGAAATTAGCGCATGATACTTGAAAAAATGCGCATAATAGGATATTCTATATACAGAATGTTTACCTTCAGAGAGGAGAAAATAATATGATTTCAGCAGGCGAATTTAGAAATGGCGCAACCTTTGATATGGACGGCAACGTATTCCAGATTATCGAGTTCCAGCACGTAAAACCCGGTAAGGGCGCAGCTTTCGTACGCACCAAGATCCGCAACGTTATCTCCGGCGCGGTTGTAGAGCGTACCTTCTCCCCCACCGAAAAGTTCCCCACCGCTTTCATTGAGAGAAAGGACATGGAGTACCTTTACAGCGACGGCGAGCTTTACTACTTCATGGATCTCGAAACCTACGAGAACATTCCGATCGGCGCTGACAAGCTTTCCGACAACTTCAAGTTTGTTAAGGAAAATGTTGTTTGCAAGATCCTTTCCTATAAGGGTTCCGTATTCGGCGTAGAGCCCCCCGTATTCCTCGAGCTTCAGGTTACCAAGACCGACCCCGGCTTCAAGGGCGATACCGCTACCAACACCCTCAAGCCCGCTACCCTCGAGACCGGCGCTGAGATCCGCGTTCCTCTCTTCATCGATGAGGGCGAAATGATCCGCGTTGACACCAGAACCGGCGAATACCTTGAGCGCGCATAATTAATTTTATTTAGATTTAATTTGTAAGGAGGACCACCGACATGACCATTACCGAGAAAGTTTCCTACCTCAAGGGCTTGGCTGAAGGCCTCGAGCTCGATCCTTCCGTAAAGGAAGTTAAGCTTCTCAACGCTATCATCGACGTTCTCGATGACATCGCTTTTGAGATCAGCGACACCCAGGAAGTTATCGCCGAGCTTGGCGAGCAGGTAGACATGATCGACGAGGACCTCGATGTTCTTGAAGAGATCGTTTACGACGAAGAAGACGATGATGACGACGAGTGCGATTGTGATGATTGCGACTGCGATTGTGACGACTGTGACTGCGATTGCTGCGACGGCGACCTTTACGAAGTTGTTTGCCCCGCATGCGGCGACAGCATCTACCTCGACGAAGAGATGGTAGAAGAGGGCGAAATCGATTGCCCCGGCTGCGGCGAGCATCTCGAATTCGACGTTGCTGACGAGGAAGAAGAGGAAGGCAGCGAGGAATAATCGCTTACTATCCCACCTAATGCGCTTTAAAGGCGGACGGTTTACCGTCCGCCTTGCTTTTTAATGATTAACGAAAGGGGAGAAACGGCATGAAAAAGCTTAAAATGTTAATACTTGACCTGCTGTTTCCTCCGAGATGTGCATTTTGTGATGACGTTGTCCCTATAGGAACGGCTCTGTGCAGCGAGTGTTCAGAACATCTTCGCGGTAGATTTGCAGCTGTAAAGCTTTGTCCCGGATGTGCTAAACCTGCGCAGGACTGTATTTGCGGCAGCGGCCTTTGCTTCAAAGGCTGCGTGACCGTTTTCGAATACAACAAAACCTACTCTAAGATTTTTAAAATTCTGAAAACCGATGCTGAAAGCAAAATATCGGATGAGCTCGCGTTACTTATGGCGGAAAGATTCGCCCAAAGCGACCTTTCGAAGCTCGATTTTGATTATATTACCTATGTTCCGACAAGCGAAAAAATATTAAAGCAAAAAGGTTTTGACCATGCGGCGCTGCTGGCTCAAAAGCTGAGCGCTCTTGTCGGTATACCCTGCTGCGCGCCGCCGATCATCAGAAAAGACGATTCCGAGATACAGCACAAATTAAAGGGCAGCCAGCGCCGCCAAAACGCCGAGAAAAGCTACCGCGCGGCAAAGGATACTGCCGTTTGCGGCAGAGTACTGCTGGTCGATGACATAATAACGACGGGCGCTACCCTTAATATCTGCGGCAGACTGCTGCTTTCGTGTGGGGCGAAAGAGGTTTACTGCATAACTGCCGCAACAACGCTGCTTTCCGGCAAAAAACAGGAGATATAATACTGTTTTTGACAAAAAGATGA
Organism: Oscillospiraceae bacterium; assembly: GCA_017399785.1. Classification (GTDB taxonomy): domain Bacteria; phylum Bacillota; class Clostridia; order Oscillospirales; family Ruminococcaceae; genus Yanshouia. Next base: position 3,506 of record JAFQAX010000117.1, read on the forward strand.
TTTTGTAAAGTCGAATTTTAAAAAAGCGGCAGTTTTTCAATAAAATTAATATTGAATTCATGATAAGAATGCGATATAATACTTAATTGTAACTGCGACAGGTCAGGTGCTGAATAACATCAGATATTCAGACCATTAATTGGACCGTTATATAATATAAATCCCAAATAAGGAACTGATACCGATGACTAAAAACCCATATAAGACCCGTCAGGGCGGCGCAACGGTAACAATATTTGTTCCCTACGATTGTAAGAACAACTGCCCGTTCTGCATCAACAAAGCTGAATATGCCAACATGGAAGGATTTTCGGTTGAAAAGATCATTGCAAGCATAAAGCGTATGGATTCCATCACTCCTTACTGCGATTTTGTTTTCACCGGCGGCGAGCCTTTTGCAGATATGGCTTCGCTGCAGCGTATGCTTGATGCCATCCCCACCACCCATAAGGTTTACATCAACACCACTCTGCCGGTGTTCGAAAACCAGTCGGAAGAGGACATCATCGAGTTCACCCGCAAAAACAGCCATAAGATAACCTGCATCAATATCTCCCGCCATATGCAGCACTATGTTCAGGAATCCAACGATTCCATGCTGCCCAAGCTGTTTGTTCCCTTCAGAATCAACTGCGTGCTGTATAAGGATTATCCTGCCGACAGAATCGTTCCTTACCTCGAGAGATTCCGCAAGATACCCGGTGCGTCTATCCAGTTCAGATTTGACTACACCGCCACCACTCCCGAGAATCTTTACGATGAGGCGGATGATAAGATACTGCGCGACCTCAAGGCTATCGCACCTTACACCGGACTTGACGGTTGCCGCATGAGATGCGGATTCCACTTTGACTATCACGGAATGGAGCTTACCTATCATAAGACGCTGCCCTATTCCACCATCGTCGAAACCGATCCTACTGACGGCGTG
>JAFQAX010000118.1 GCA_017399785.1 Oscillospiraceae bacterium
TACTCCTCTACCGCGTGTCGCACGTTGCCCTGCACATTTGCGATAAATTCGATGCCCTCGTTAAAAAGTGCCTCGCTTTCGATCGCACTGATTCCGCCGCAGATGACAACGTTTACTCCCTTCATCTTTAAAAGATGCGCAAGGTCGACACAGCTTGCCGCACCGACAGGCAGCAGATGGCTGGAAACCACCCTTTTATCCTCCACTTCAAATATAGCGAATTTCTTGGTGCGTCCAAAATGGCCAAACACCTGACCTTCAGAGAAGGGGACGGCTATTCTCACAAGCAACCGCTCCTTTCAATTATATTGGGCGCGCTTATAATAATTACAGCGCTTCGATAACGTCGGCAGCAGCAGACAGCCACTGGCCTCCGTCGATATCCTCGATGCAGCCTGCGTCAACAGCGGCAGCGATCTCGGGCTTGATGGGCAAACGTCCCAGCACCTTGGTTTTGTGGGCAGCAGCTGCATACTCGATCTTGCTTTCTCCGAAGATGGAGATCTTTTTGCCGCAGTCGGGGCACTCGATATAGCTCATATTCTCGACCAGACCAAGGATCGGAACGTTCATCATCTCTGCCATTCTTGCAGCCTTTTCAACTATCATGGTAACCAGTTCCTGCGGAGAAGTTACGATGATGATGCCGTCGACGGGGATGGACTGGAATACAGTCAGCGGAACGTCGCCGGTGCCGGGAGGCATATCGATAAACATGCAGTCTACACCATCCCAGAGAACATCGCTCCAGAACTGCTTAACTGCGCTGGCGATAACGGGACCTCTCCAGACAACGGGGTCGGAGGTATTGTCCAGCAGCAGGTTGATGCTCATTACGTCGATGCCGCCTTTAGAGGTGGCGGGATAGATAAGCTCGCCGTCAGAGACAGCCTTCTGGGTCATTCCGAAAGCACGCGGAACAGAAGGTCCGGTAACATCGGCATCAAGGATGGCAACATGCTTGCCGCGGCGGCTCATCTCGCAGGCGCAAAGGGTGGTAACAAGGCTTTTGCCTACACCGCCTTTGCCGCTGACGATGCCGATAACCTTTTTAACGCTGCTTCTGGGGTTGAGATTTTCGATAAAGCTTTCGGGCTGCTGGCGTTCGCCGCAGTTTGCCGAACAGCTGGAGCAATCGTGATTACATTCGCTCATATCATCTTCCTCTTTTCTTGCCCTTTTGGTATAATAATATAAACGGGAGGTTTTCCCTCCTTATAAAGTATATAATACAATACTTTTCCCAAAATGTTAATCCCTTTTCAGGAGTTTTTAAATATGACTTTTGCCATTCCCGAAAATATAACCGAAATTGTCGGCAGGATACGTGCCGCCGGATTTCGCGCGCTGCCGGTCGGGGGCTGCGTGCGTGACCTGCTGCGCGGAAAAACTCCGCATGACTGGGATATCACCAGCTCCGCCACCCCTGATGAGCTGCTTAAGATTTTCGAGGGCTGCCGCATCGCCCCGCTTTCAAACGGCGGCATCAAGCACGGCACCGTCACCGTTATTATTGACCGGCAGCCTATCGAGATAACCACCTTCCGCTGTGACGGCGAATATTCCGATGGCAGACGCCCCGATTCGGTGGGATTTTCCCGTGAGCTGTCCGATGACCTTTGCCGCCGAGATTTTACCATCAATGCTCTCTGCATCGACGAGCAGGGCGAAATCGTTGATATGTTCGGCGGGCGGGATGACCTTGAAAAAGGAATTATCCGAGCCATTGGCGACCCCGACAAGCGGTTTTATGAGGATTCGCTGCGCATTCTTCGGGCGCTGCGCTTTGCCGCTGCTTTCGGATTTGAGATAGAGCCCGCAACCGCCGAGAGCATGCACAAAAACATCGATCGACTTGAGCTCATCGCCGCCGAGCGCATCAGCGACGAGCTGACCAAGCTTATCTGCGCGCCCGACTTTTTGCGGATAGCGCTGCAATATAAGGACATTCTCTGCAAGGTGCTGCCCGAGCTTGCGCCGATGATAGGGCTTTATCAGCGTCAGGATTACCACTGCTTTGACGTTTATGACCACACCATGCACACGGTGGCGCATATCCGCCCCGACCCGCTGCTGCGGCTCACCATGCTGCTGCACGATGTCGGCAAGCCTGTCTGCTCCAACAACGGACACTTTTTCCGCCATGAACAGGTGGGCGCCGAGATGGCGGAGGATATTTTAAAGCGGCTAAACTGCGGCAAGGCAAAAAGAGAACGCATCGTAAAGCTGATAGACCGCCACAGCATACCCATCCCGACCGACAGGCTGAAAATTAAAAAGCTGCTGGCGAAATACGGCGATGAGACGGTACTGCAGCTTTTAGAGGTAAAGCGTGCCGACAATATGGCAAAGCGCGAAAACGTTGTTGCCGAGCGCATACCGCTGATAGATAAAACGATAGCCGAAGTAAAAGAGATAATGAATGAAAAGCCTCCGCTGACTTTGCGGCAACTGGCCGTTTCGGGCAATGACCTGATGGATTTGGGCTTTGCGCCCGGGCCCTTGATGGGAAAAGTTTTAAACGAGATGCTGGAGTCGGTGGTAGCCGAGCAGCTTAAAAACGACAAACAGACTCTTTTGGATTTTGCAAAAGCAAAAATTACGGAGGGAGAACAACATGGATAAATTCAGCAAAGTAAAAGCTAATCTGGAAAAGCACGGTTACAAGGTGTCGGTTTTTGCCGATGCCAAATCGGCGGCTGATTATCTCGATTGGTCGATAGACGGCAAATCTGTCGGCATCGGCGGCTCAATGACGATACAGGGCATGGGCATGTTCGACCGCCTGCGCAGCCACAATGTCGTTTACTCCCACTTAAACGGCTTCCCCACCGAGCAAAACGGCGAACTGGTTTACGGCGCCCCCACTCCGCCCGACCACCGCGCCGAGGGATTTAAACAGGCGGCTTTTGCCGACATCTATCTCGCATCGGTAAACGGGCTTGCCGAAACAGGCGAGATAATCAACATCGACGGCTACGGCAACCGAGTTGCCGCCACTCTTTTCGGTCACGAAAAGGTATATTTCGTTGTCGGCCGCAACAAGCTTGCACCCGACTATGACTCGGCGCTGGAACGCGCCAGAAATGTCGCCTCCCCCAAAAACGCCTGCCGCAAGAATGCCGCCACCCCCTGCGTCGCCTCGGGAGCAGCGCGCTGCTTCGACTGCTCCGCCCCCGACCGCATCTGCTGCGGCATGACAGTGCTGCTTCGCCCCTCCATCGGGATGGAGTATGAGGTAGTACTCATTGATGAGGATTTAGGATTTTAATGACTATAAAAATGCACCGCTTAAAATGCGGTGCATTTTTCTTTGTCGGAATTGGAATGATCCGGACAGCAAAAGACGGAGGGGATGAGGTCGTTCTCCAAGTTGCTAAGCTTCCTTTTTCCGAAAACTTTTTCTCTCCCTCAGTCAGCTTCGCTGACAGCTCCCTCGTCAGAGGGAGCCTTCTCATGCTTCCCTAAATGTGAATTGCCCGCAGGTCAAGAGAGGGTGGTCTGGATCATGAAGCATCAAGGGGAGCCTTGGGTATCTTGAAGCCTCCCCTTGGTGCAGCCAAGGGGAGGCTTTGCTTTTTTAAGCAAAAGAAAAAGCCCACCCTGGAGAGTGGGTGGGCTTAAAATGGTCCGTTTTATTCAAACGGAATTCCCCATGAAAAAGGAATCAAA
>JAFQAX010000119.1 GCA_017399785.1 Oscillospiraceae bacterium
AAGGGAATTACCCCTGCAACATTGTCTATAATCAGTGATTTCATGCATAAGCAGACCGAAGCAATGACATTAAATGACATCTCTGCCGGCTGCGGAATAGCATATCAGACCGCATACCGCTATCTTACCTATCTCGTCGGAGAGGGCAGCGTAAATGTCTATTCCGAATACGGAAAGCAGGGAAGACCCAAACAGAAATACATATTGAAATAAAATGCCGCAAGCACCGTCTTAACAGGCGGTGCTTTATGTTTTTTGCAGCAAAGCAGAGGCGATTTTTCTTGAAAAGGCAGTTGGCATATCATATAATGTAAATATAACAATGGATTATTATAGACATTTTGTCTGTAAACCTAAATAATAAAACAGAATGGAGAATTGCTATGACTATCACCAAGACCGGATCCGGAAATGCTCTTTGCCTTGCGTTGGAAGGAAGACTTGATACCACCACCGCTCCTCAGCTTGAAGCCACCCTTAAAGAGAGCCTTGACGGCGTTGCAGAGCTTACCCTTGATATGAAAGAGCTTGCATACCTTTCTTCTGCCGGTCTGCGTGTACTGCTCGGCGCACAGAAGCAGATGAATAAGCAGGGCAAGATGGTTCTCACCAACGTTTGTGATACCATTATGGAAGTATTCGAAGTAACCGGATTTGCCGACATTCTTACTATAGAATAATCATTATATTTTTCAGGGGAAATGTATTCATGCAAAATGATTACATGATCGAAAAAAGGCTGCGTCAGCTCGATGGCGATCTTCACGACCGCTATCGTAACTGTGTTGTCGTTTCCGATAAGAGGCTTTCGAGATAGTGGGGAGTCTTTTCTGAATATACCGACACACCACTCTGCACACCCTTGACATAATCGATTACTGTAACTGCATAATCGGAGACAGAATAGACCGCCTTGCAACAGATGATTTATGTTCTGATTATGTGGGCGGTCTTTCATGATGAGGGAATGCATCATACCGCAGTACCGATGCCCCTGAATAACATTGACTTTAAACAGCTCTTGTACCGGGATTTCGGATAACGCCCCTTGCTTTTTTATGACCAACGGGGTGCAATAGACTTCATTTGATAGTTTGCTCGCGATGAGCGCAATAATATAATTAAGATGAGGAAAATGAAATGAAGATATCGAAGAATATTGTTTACGTCGGAGTAAACGACCATGAAATCGACCTTTTTGAAGGTCAGTATATCGTTCCCAACGGAATGTCCTACAACTCCTATGCCGTAATGGATGAGAAAACCGCCATCATGGATTCGGTCGATGCGCGCTTTACTGCCGAGTGGTTTGGCAAGATAGATGCCGCGCTCGAGGGTAAATCTCCCGACTATCTGGTCGTTCAGCATATGGAGCCTGATCACTCGGGCAGCATCGCGCGCTTTATGGAAAACTATCCCGAGGCTAAGCTCGTTTCCTCCAGCAAGGCGTTTGCCATGATGAAGAACTTTTTCGGCACCGATTTTGCCGACCGCCGCATTGTGGTAGGGGAGGGTGACACCCTTTCGCTGGGCGAGCGCACCCTCACCTTCATCGCTGCCCCCATGGTTCACTGGCCTGAGGTCATTATGACCTACGACAGCGCTGACAAGGTGTTCTTCTCTGCCGATGCATTCGGCAAGTTCGGCGCACTGGATGTTGAAGAGGATTGGGCCTGCGAGGCTCGACGCTACTATATCGGCATCGTCGGAAAGTACGGCATGCAGGTGCAGACGGTACTCAAAAAAGCCGCAGCACTGGATATTCAGATGATCTGCCCGCTGCATGGACCGGTACTCAGCGAAGATCTCGGCTATTACATCAACCTTTACGACATCTGGTCCGGCTATAAGGTAGAGGAAGAGGGCGTAGTTATCGCCTATACTTCCATTTACGGCAACACCAAAAAGGCGGTGGAGCTGCTGGCTGAAAAGCTTGAGCAGAACGGCTGCCCCAAGGTGGTAATTAACGACCTTGCAAGATGCGATATGTTTGAAGCTGTCGAGGACGCCTTCCGTTACGGCAAGCTTGTGCTTGCCACCACCACCTATAATGCCGACATCTTCCCCTTTATGAAGACCTTTATCGAACACCTTACTGAGCGCAACTTCTCCAACCGCACCGTTGCCCTCATCGAGAACGGCAGCTGGGCGCCCACTGCGGCAAGAATTATGAAGGGTATGCTTGAAAAGAGTAAAAACATTACCTTTGCCGAGAACACCGTAAAGATAATGTCGGCTCTTAATGACGTTTCCAGAGCGCAGATTTCTGCTCTTGCAGAAGAGCTTTGCAGCGAGCCTAAGCAGAATGAGCAGCCTGCCGAAGAGCAGCAGCCTGCATCCAAAAAGTTTGTCTGCAAGCTTTGCGGATATATTTATGAGGGGGATGAGCTTCCCGCCGATTATGTATGCCCGCTTTGCAAGCGCGGCGCCGATGCCTTTGAAGAGATGAAATAAGCAGAACACCCTGTCAGTCAAAACTGACAGGGTGTTTGTCATATGTGGTCATCTGGCTCTATGCCGATGAGAATAAAGTGACTGCGGTCGCATTTTAGAAGCCCGTCACGCTGCATTTTGCTCAGCTCGTTTGACATAGCCGAGCGGTCGACATTGAGATAATCGGCAAGCTGCTGGCGGTTAAAGGGGATCACAAATTCGCGGCTGCCTTGCCGGATCGACTGGAAAGAAAGATAGCTCAGCAGTCTGCCTCTTATCGATTTGGGACTTGTATGGAACATCCTGCGGGAGAGCAGCAGATTTTTCTGCGCCGAAATAGAGAGAAGATTTCGAATCAGCTTGGAGTGATGCCCACAGACATTTGAGCAGACGTTAAGCACCTTGTTTATATCAAGAAAAAGTATCTCGCAGTTTTCCGCCGCCACAACATTTATCATAAGTGGAATATCGCTGACACAAGCGTATGTCTCGGCAAAAACCTGCCCAGAAATCACCTTATCAATAATGCTCTTATTGCCCCAAACGTCGTCGCTTTCGATATAAACGCTGCCTTTCAGCACCAATCCCAGCGAAGTGACGCAGTCACCCGCCTGATAGATGATGCTGCCGCGGAGAAAGCTGCGGTGCTCGGCGTTTAAGCAGCCGAGCATATTGGTTATCTCATCGGCGGCACAGCCATTAAAAAGTGCGGTTTTCAATAAAAAAATACTGTCCATATTGCACCTCTGTTGTTTTAACAACATACTTTCTGCAGAAATTATATTATTATTAGAGCGTAAAATCAATATAAACTATAAGGAGCGATGGAAATGCTTAGAAAGATAATCAAGATAGACAGCGAAAAATGCAACGGATGCGGTGCCTGTGCCGCTGCCTGCCACGAAGGCGCCATCGAGATGATAGACGGAAAAGCGGTGCTCACCCGCGAAGATTACTGCGACGGACTCGGTGATTGCCTGCCCGCCTGCCCGATGGATGCCATCAGCTTTGAGATGAGAGAAGCCCCTGCCTACGACGAAGAGGCGGTGCTTAGAAATAAGCGTGAGAAAGAGGCCGCAAAGCTGCCTTGCGGATGCCCCGGTTCTCAGTCCAAGGCGATTTTGCGCCAGCCTGCTGCTGTTGCCGCAGTAAACGCTGCCGCACCGCAGAGCCAGCTGATGCAGTGGCCGGTGCAGATAAAGCTTGTGCCGGTAAATGCGCCTTATTTTGAAAACGCCAACCTGCTCATCGCTGCCGACTGCACCGCCTATGCCTACGGCAACTTCCACAACGAGTTTATCCGCAACCGCGTGACGCTCATCGGCTGTCCCAAGCTGGATGAGGGCGATTACTCTGAAAAGCTGACCGCCATCATCAAGAACAACAATATCAGAAGCGTCACCATCGTCCGCATGGAGGTTCCCTGCTGCGGCGGCATCGAAAATGCCGCAAAGCGTGCCATTCAGGCAAGCGGAAAGTTCCTGCCATGGCGTGTGGTAACCGTCACCACCGACGGAAGAATCAAAGAATAAAAGCCAATAAATAAAGCAGCGCCCGGGTATCGATTCGATCGGTATTCGGGCGTTTTTATGTCAAATATGCGGTGTTGTAATTGCTGCCGGATAGAAAATATGGTATAATTAATCGATTATAATTACACAGATATAGCTTTTGCTCATTAAAAATATTTGACAGTGGGTGATACCGTGAACGGAAAAGGCAAAAAAATATCGCAATCTTTCCAGCGCTGGCTGCTTATCGTAGTTGTGCTGGCGTTTCTTGTAACCACCGCTTCACTGTGGTTTATCCAAACGGGGCTCTCTCGCCAAAGCGCGGTTGACCTGCTGGAGCTTAACATCAAGGATGTCCGTCAGGATATACTCGATGCCTCCGATAAAAACCTTCTTGAATTAACGAGAAAAGTCGCTGCTGAGCTTAAAAACATAGAAGAAGTAGATTCCAAAAAGCTGATTTCGCTGGCTTTTAAATACGAGGTTTCGGAGATAAACTATATCAATGAAAGCGGTATTATATCTGCCAGTACCAACGAAGATTTCATCGATTTCGATATGGCAAGCGGCGCCCAGGCGGCGGAGTTTCTTATCCTGCTCAATGGCGCTGAAGAATTTGTTCAAAGCTATCAGCCGATAACCCGCGATGCCGAGGTATACAGAAAATACGGCGGCGTTGCCCTTAAAAACGGTGGATTTGTGCAGGTAGGATTTACTCCGGCCAAATTCCAGCGTGACATTGCATCCAACGTTGTCGGCGTTACCCGCAACCGACATGTAGGCGAAGGCGGCTGCATCATCATCGCCGACAGCAAATGGAATATCGTCAGCGACCGCAACGGCAACGAGGGTAAGACTCTTGATGTCACCGGAATCACCATCGATACTAATGCCATTGCGGAAGGACAGCACTTTGACGCCAACGTTTACGGCGAAGACTGCTACTGCATGTACATGATTTCCGAGGGCTTTTACATCATAGCGGTGATGCCGCAGAGTGAGGCGGTTCTTTCAAGAAACGTATCGGTCGGAATTACCACCGCGATGGAAATCGTGGTATTCATCACACTGTTCATCCTCATCTACATACTGATAAAGAAGCTGGTCGTTGACAACATCTACCGCATCAACGGATCGCTTTCCGAGATCACCGAGGGCAACCTCGACGTAGTCGTTGACGTCCGCTCCCACGAGGAATTCTCCTCGCTGTCGGATGACATCAACTCCACCGTTAACACGCTGAAACGCTATATCGCCGAGGCCGCAGCCCGCATCGACGCCGAGCTGGAGTTCGCAAAGGCGATTCAACATTCGGCGCTGCCGTCGGTATTCCCGCCTTACCCCAACCGCACCGAGTTTGATATCTGGGCATGTATGTTCACAGCAAAGGAAGTTGGCGGAGATTTCTATGACTTCTATTTCGTCAACGACGATACGCTGGCATTTCTGATTGCCGATGTTTCGGGCAAGGGAATACCTGCCGCAATGTTTATGATGACCTCTAAGACGCTGCTGAAAAGCTACGCCGAGGAAGGTCTGGAGGTAAACGAGGTGTTCACCAACGCCAACGAAAAACTCTGCGAAGGCAACGACGCAGGCATGTTTGTAACGGCATGGATGGGCATGCTAAATACCAAGACAGGCGTTGTAACCTTTGCTAATGCGGGACACAATCCGCCCCTTGTTAAGCATGCCGACGGAAGCTTTGAATATCTCAAATCCCGCGCGGGATTTGTGCTTGCCGGAATGGAGGGCATCCGCTACCGCAAGAACGAGCTTCAGCTTCAGCCGGGCGATAAGATCTATCTTTACACCGACGGCGTAACCGAAGCCACCGACGCAAATGAACAGCTTTACGGCGAGGAAAGACTGCTCAATATCCTCAACAGCCTTGAAAAGAGCGGTGTTGAAGAGATCTGCACCAAGGTAAAGGTGGATGTCGATCTGTTTGTCGGCGAAGCACCGCAGTTTGACGACATCACCATGCTTTGCCTTGAGTATAAAGGCGACGAAAAATCTGCCGAAGAGAGTAGCAAGTGAATTGACGGGTGAAAGGAGAGCTTGCAATGAAAGAACTGACCATAAACGCGACAGTTGAAAATATTCCCGTAGTTACCGC
>JAFQAX010000120.1 GCA_017399785.1 Oscillospiraceae bacterium
ACAAGCTCTACACTCCCGATATGAACGTAGTTTCCAACGCATCCTGCACCACCAACTGCCTTGCTCCCATGACCAAGGTTATCAACGATACCTTTGGCATCAAGAAGGCTCTTATGTCCACCATCCACGCAGCTACCGCTAAGCAGAAGGCTGTTGACGCCCGTGCCGGACGCGACTGGAGAACCGGTCGAAGCGTATTCGGCAACATCATCCCCTCCTCTACCGGCGCTGCCAAGGCAGTAGGCGAAGTTATACCCGAGCTTAAGGGCAAGATGACCGGCATGAGCTTCCGTGTTCCCACCAACGACGTATCGGTAGTTGACCTTACCGCAGAGCTCATCCATCCCGCTTCCTATCACGACATCTGCGTTGCTATGAGAAACGCTTCTCAGAACAGCATGAAGGGCATCATCACCTGCACCACCGATCAGGTCGTTTCCTCCGACCTTACCGGCTTCTCCGAGACCTGCATCTTCGACGAGACCGCAGGCATCATGCTTGACGACAACTTTGTTAAGCTCATCGCATGGTACGATAACGAATGGGGCTACACCAACAAGCTGCTTGACCTTATCGCTCACATGCACTCTGTTGACACCGCAGCAGCAGAATAATTTAAACGCCCAAACGCCGCTTTCCTTTCGGAACGCGGCGTTTTTGTATACAAAAACCGCCCGCCTTTTTAAGGCGGGCGGTTTGGGCGTTTTATTAAGTTACTTGCCGATTTTGGTAAGGGCAACTATCGAAAGCCAGATGAGGATGATTACCGAGAAAACGCCGGCCATTCCCATGCCGATTATCGGAAAGGTGGATACCAAAGCAGCAACATCAAAACCGAAATTCATATTTTATATCCCCTTTCTAATCAGACTACCAGGCTGAGGATCATGCCGCCGGCGATTACCGAGGCGATCTGGCCCGAAACGTTTGCGCCGATGGCGTGCATCAGCAGGAAGTTCTGATTATCCTCCTGCTGTCCCATGCGGTGGATAACACGTGCCGACATGGGGAATGCGCTGATGCCTGCTGCGCCGACCATGGGGTTGATTTTGTTCTTGGAGAACAGGTTGAGGAACTTGGCAAACATAACGCCGCCAACGGTATCGAATACGAAAGCTAGCAGGCCGAGGCAGAGGATGAGCAGCGTCTCGGGGGTAACGAACAGCTCGGCGCGCATCTTGGTCGCAACAGTGATGCCGAGGAAGAGGGTCACGAGGTTTGCAAGCACGTCCTGTGCGGTCTGGGAAAGGCTGCCGAGCACGCCGCACTCACGGACAAGGTTGCCGAACATCAAAAAGCCGATAAGCGCAACCGAACGGGGCGCTGCAACGCCTGCGATAATGGTAACAATAATGGGGAAGAGTATCTTGGTGCGCTGCGAAACGCTTTCGGGAGCGTAGGGCATACGGATGAGACGCTCTTTGCGGGTGGTGATAAGCTTGATGATGGGCGGCTGGACGATAGGTACCAGCGCCATATAGGAATAAGCGGCAACGGTTATCGCGCCGATATAGTTGCTCTTAAAGAAGTTTGCAACAACGATAGCGGTGGGGCCGTCTGCCGCGCCGATAATGCCGATGGAAGCAGCATCCTTGAGCTCAAAGCCGAAAAGGGAGGCAAGGCCGAGGGTGAAGAAGATGCCGAACTGTGCGGCAGCGCCGAAAAGAAGCATCTTGGGGTTGGACAGCAGCGGTCCAAAGTCGATCATCGCACCGATGCCGATGAACAGCAGCAGCGGGAAAAGCTCGTTGGAGATGCCTGCGCGGAAAAGTACATCCAGTGCGCCCTCTTCCAGCTCTCCGTTATAGATCTGGTCGATAGCGCCTGAGAAGGGAAGGTTTACAAGAATGGCACCGAATCCCATCGGAAGCAGCAGTGTGGGCTCCATTCCCTTTTTAACTGCAAGATAGATAAGCAGTGCGCCTATCACCCACATTACCATCTGCTGCCAGGTGATAGCCATAAGGTTTGATACAATAAGCATAGTTTTCCTCCGTTCCAGTTGTGTCTGCGGCAATAAAAAAGACCTCTGCCGCCTTTTTTAACGGCAAAAGTCTTGCTTTTTAAACCGTGCGCGGAGATCATCTCCCGTACTGACGCGCAACGCTACATCCAAAAGGATGCAAGCTACTCCCTTTTTGCCCTTAGATTATAGCTTTACCTGCAATTTTTGTCAATCCAAAAAGGATTTGCCATCAAAATATTTATTTAAAAAATCGCGTTACAATCATATTTATTGCAATTTTCGCCGCTGAAATCCTACCGACGCAAAAAAATATTTAGATTTTTTATTATAATTATTCTTGCATTTCACAATCTTAACGCTATTATATATTATTATAAAAACAATCGGCTGAATTTATTACGGTCACTTTCTATGAAAGGATTTGATCTTTGTTGGCAAAACTTTCCGGACCCATCGGAGTGCTCGACTCCGGCGTCGGCGGACTTACCATAGTGCGTGAGCTGCAGCGCATCCTCCCCGGAGAGGATATAATATATTTCGGCGACAGCGCCAACTGTCCTTACGGCAACAAGAGCAGCGAGGAGCTTATCACCCTCGGCAAAAATATGCTTTCTTTTCTAAGCGATAACGGCGTAAAGATGACCGCCTTCGGCTGCAACACGCTGTCCTCGATGATAGAAAACTTTATCCCCTGCTTTGACCACAAGCTCAGCAGCGTCATCGCCCCCATCGCCGCCCATATTGCGGAATCGGGTTTAAAAGAGGTTGGGCTTATCGCCACCGAATTTACCGTATCGCGCGGAGGATATCAAAAGCTTATCCACAGCCACGACCCTTGCATCGATGTGGTGGCAAAGGGCAGTCCGCTGCTGGCGGCGCTGGTTGACCGCGGCGACTTTAACGACGCCGAAATTGACGCAGAGATACGCAGACAGATGGATTACATCCTCTCCCGCAAAAAGGTGAAAGACGTCATCCTCGGCTGCACTCACTATCCAATCGTCATTGAAAATTTCAAGCGCTGCTATCCCGACATAAACTTCATCGACCCCGCCGTTTATCAGGCATATGCCGTCAGGGACTATCTTGCATCGCAGGACAATTCTTTCAACCAAAAGCAGCGCGGCAGCTTTGTGGTATGCACCTCGGGCGATCCGCAGATCTATGCCAACGCTTCAAAGCTGCTTGGTCTGTTCCAACCCGACGAAATTAAAGTTGTCAAAATACGATATATAAAAAGCCAGTTCTATTTTACCCTTTGAGCCGATTATAACAGTAAAAGACCTCCCTATGTCTAATGGACCTGTCCACAAGACATAGAGAGGTTGTTTTTATATCTAAACCACTCAATAATTTTAGGTTGGCTAAACAGCTCATTCTGCTTCCAAAAGTTCAAACAATGTCCATTCGTTATTAACTATAACCAATAAACCGTCTCTTGTTAATGCATACGGATCTCCGACTTGACCAAAGTTAGCTTCTCCTTCATTAGATGGAAGCTGAGATAACGGAATAACGGCTTTAATGTATCCCACAATAGCAGATCCGTCAACCTCTGCAGGGATTTGCTTGCCCGTTGTTCTGTATAAATTTCCTTCATACATAATTAATGGGATCGTTGCATCGGGTGTATCTGCTGTTGTACGCTCCTTTATACCATAGCCAAACAAAACAAGCATACAGATCACTAATAAAACCGGTACGATCCGCTTTTTCATACTATCAACCTCCTATGTCAACATTCCGCTTATCGTTCGATTAAATTTTCCATGTTCTTTACCCACATCTATCATTAGTTAAATTGTCGTAGTTTAAATATGTCAACTCATAAATAAAAAGAAAGATAACCTTAGCGTTGACCGCCAAAGCCGTTTTTATTATAATATTAAGGTGACGGCTATCTACCCGACCACCTTTGCGGGCGCGATGTCATCCACCATTATTCCGTAATTTCCGGCGGGTGCTTCCATTCCCATATGACCGCCGGGCAGGTCATCGCCCTTTTGCTCATCCATCATGGTGGAGAAAAGCCACCAGCAGCAAAGCGCCAAAAGGCAGATGAACGCAACCTTTATCTTGGGCGAAACGGGGCTGTGGTTTTCCGGGTCGGGATATTTTACCATAGCGTAAAGCTTGCCGACGATAAATCCGACAACGGCAGCCGCCGCTATCACCAAGAGTATGCTTATTATCGACTGCGCCCAAAACGGCAGTCCGCTTAACATCTCGGAAAATTTAGAACCGGTTTCAACCTCGACTGCGGCGCTTCCCATTCCCATGCCTCTGCTCATGCGCACGGCAATTCCTCCTTTATTTTATCATCACATATTATAAGTGTTGTAAAATCTGTATTTTGTTTCCTGCCGGATAAATATTTTTTATCCGTTTATTTAAACTATTATAGCTTATTATTATCAACTCATCAATAGAAGGGGATTGACAAATGTACAAGGATATTATTGATTCTATCGGATTCGTATCACAATTCGACAGCGAGGTCGCCGACGCCATGGGTCTGGAGCTTTTCCGCCAGCGCCGCAACATCGAGCTTATCGCCAGTGAGAATATCGTTTCTCCCGCCGTTATGGCGGCAATGGGTTCGGTTCTCACCAACAAATATGCCGAAGGCTACCCCGGAAAGCGCTATTACGGCGGATGTCAGTATGTTGACATCGTTGAGGACATCGCCCGCCGCCGCGCCTGCCAGCTGTTCGGCGCAGACCATGCCAATGTTCAGCCCCATTCCGGCGCACAGGCAAACGAGGCGGTTTATCACGCTCTTGTTAATGTCGGCGACACTGTTCTCGGTATGAGCCTTGCCAGCGGCGGACATCTCACCCACGGCTCTCCCGTAAACTTCTCGGGAAGAAATTACAACATGGTCTCCTACGGACTGGATGAAAACGGCTATATCGATTACGATCAGGTTCGCGCTCTCGCCCTTGAGCACAAGCCCAAGATGATCATCGCCGGCGCCTCCGCTTATCCCCGAGTCATCGATTTTGCAAAGTTTGCAGACATCGCCAAGGAAGTCGGCGCATATCTTTTCGTTGATATGGCGCACATCGCAGGACTTGTCGCCGGCGGCGCTCATCCCTCCCCCGTTCCCTATGCCGATGTAGTGACCACCACCACCCACAAGACGCTGCGCGGTCCCCGTGGCGGCATGATCCTCTGCAAGAAGGAGCTTGCCCAGAAGATTGACAAAGCAATCTTCCCCGGAACTCAGGGCGGCCCGCTGGAACACATCATCGCAGCAAAGGCCGTCTGCCTCGGCGAAGCGCTCAAGCCCGAATTCAAGGATTATGCCGAGCAGATCGTTAAAAACGCAAAGGCAATGGCAGAGGAATTCTCCCGCCTCGGCGTAAATATGGTATCAGGCGGCACCGACAACCACCTTATGCTCATCGACCTGAGAAACCTCGGCGTCACCGGCAAGGAACTCGAGCGCCGACTGGATGAGGTTTATATCACCGTAAACAAAAACGCCGTTCCCAACGATCCCGAAAGCCCCTTCGTAACCAGCGGCATCCGTGTCGGCACTCCCGCCGCCACCACCCGCGGCTTTAAGGAAGCTGAGATGAAGCTTATCGCCAACTGGATCTACAGGGCTGCGGTCGATTTTGAAAACTCCGCCGACACCATCCGCAGCGAAGTTTCCGAGCTTTGCGCCCGCTTCCCGCTTTACGAGTAATATCAGGGTTGATTTATTACTTTAACATGGTATAATATTATCTATGCTTTATTCCGCCGACAGGATACAGGTTTTGTGTTTTTCGGCGGAATAAAAATACAATTATCTGATTTAAGTCAGGGGGTCAAGTAAATGTACAACATCAAGACGCTAAACAACATTTCGGACATTATCTACACCGAGCTGGATAACTCACACTACAACGTATCAGATGAGCTTGAAAGCTACGAGGGCGTGCTGGTTCGATCAGCGGATATGCATTCACTTTCCCTCTCAGAAGAGCTGCTTGCCATTGCCAGAGCCGGCGCCGGATACAACAACATCCCCGTTGACAGCTGCACCGAAAAGGGCATCGTTGTTTTCAACACTCCCGGTGCAAATGCAAACGCCGTTAAGGAGCTGGTGCTCTGCGGTCTGCTGCTTGCCGGCAGAAGCGTTATCAGCGGCTGCGATTGGCTGAACGAACTGCACGCCAGCGGTGCTTCCGACATCGAAAAGCTGGTTGAAAAGGGTAAAAAACAGTTTGTCGGTCCCGAGCTTGCCGGAAAGCGCCTCGGCGTTATCGGTCTGGGTGCAATCGGCGTAATGGTTGCCAACGCCGCCGACAAGGGTCTCGGCATGGAAGTTCTCGGCTATGACCCCTATCTCTCGGTAGATGCCGCATGGAATCTCACCCGCTCTATCATCCACGTTAAAACGCTGGAAGAGATATTCACCACCTGCGATTACATAACGCTGCACCTGCCGCTCAACGACGGCACCCGCGGCATGATAAACCAAAAGGTTATCTCCAGCATGAAGAACGGCGCCGTGCTGCTCAACTTTGCCCGCGGCGGTCTGGTGGATGACGACGCCGTTATCGAAGCAGTCAAGTCCGGCAAGCTGCGCCACTATGTCACCGATTTCCCCGATGAAAAGCTGCTTGGCTGCAAAGGAATTATCGCAACCCCGCACCTCGGCGCCTCCACCCCCGAATCGGAGGAAAACTGCGCCAAGATGGCGGCAAAACAGCTCAAGAGCTATCTTGAGGACGGCAATATCATCAATTCGGTCAACCTGCCCCGCTGCGAGATGCCCAGAACCGAGCCTTACCGCATTTCGATAATCAACCGCAACATCAAGAACATGATCGGTCAGATCACCGCGGTTCTTGCAAACGGCGGTCACAACGTCGAGCACATGGTAAACTCCAGCCGCGGCGAATGGGCTTACACCCTTATTGACCTTTCCACCGAGCCGGATGAAGCCGCCATCGAGCAGCTTCGTGCCGTCGAGGGCATCGTAAAGGTAAGAGTCATCAAGTAACATAAAGCGGTCTGCTCCCAAAAGGGCAGGCCGCAAATCATAATTAACGAGGTGCGCCATGGAAAATATTAAAAAATCGCTTTCCGATGTAGGCCTGTCCATACCCGAAATACTGCTGCCCGATGCGTCGCTTGATTACGGCAAATTCTCGGTTATCGCCTGCGACCAGTTCTCCGCCCGCCCCGATTACTGGCAGTCGGTGGAGGAGATAGTCGGCGACGCCCCCTCTGCGCTGCGCATCACGCTGCCGGAGGTTTACCTTTCGGACAACGCCGACGCCCGCATCGAGAAGATAAACACCACCATGAAGGAATATCTCGCAAACGGCGTTATCAAGCCTGTCGGCAAAGGCTTTGTCTACCTGCGCCGCACCACCCAGTCGGGCACCCGCCGCGGACTTGTCGTTGCGCTGGATCTTGAGCAGTACGATTACTCCAAGGGCTCCAAGTCGCTTATCCGTGCCACCGAGGCCACCGTGGTCGACCGCCTTCCCCCAAGAATTCGCATCCGCAGCGGCGCTACCATCGAATTGCCCCACATCATGGTGCTTATCGATGACCGCGAGGATAAGCTGATGAAGCTGTTTGATGACCGCTATAAGACTCTGCCCAAGCTTTACGATTTCGACCTTATGATGGGCGGCGGTCACAGCGAAGGCTATTTTGTAAACACCGAAGCGGATTTCGCAGCGATTGCCGAGGTGCTCGGTCAGCTTAAAGCCGATTCGGGCGACGGATTCCTTTACGCCATGGGCGACGGCAACCACTCTCTCGCCGCAGCAAAAGGCTGCTGGGAGCAGATAAAGACAACCCTTTCGGAAGAAGAAAAGGCCGCTCATCCCGCACGCTATGCGCTGGTCGAGCTGGTAAACCTGCACGACCCCGCTATGATTTTCGAGCCTATCCACCGCCTGTTCTACAACGTCGATCCCGAAAAGACCAAGGCAGAGCTTGGCATAATCGACGGCGAAGAAGTCGACCTGCAGCTGCTGCAGCCCAAGATCGACGAGTGGCTTAAATCCCACCCCGAGGTCGAGCTGGAATACATACATGGCGCACAGGAGTGCCTTGACCTTGCCGCACAGTCGCCTGACCGCCTTGCGGTTATCATGCCGCCCTTTGACCGCTACGCCGTTTACGACGTGGTAAGAAATCACGGTGCTTACGTCCGCAAGAGCTTTTCTATCGGCGAAGCAAACGAAAAACGCTACTACCTCGAATGCCGCGTTATCAAGTAAAAAAGATGAGAGCCTCCGCAAAAGCGGAGGCTCTTTGTTTTATAATCCGTATTCCAATTCCTGCAGCGTTACGGTGCCTTTATTCAGCGCCTCGGAGCGCAGCGCGAGATAAAACTGCGCGTGGGTGGCGCGGTCATAGGGTACGACAAACGCCGTTCCTATACCAAAGGCAAGTGCGCCCAGCATATACCAACCGATAAAGGAAAGCCCCAGCACAAACAGCTCCAGCTTATGTCCCTTGGTCATGCGGCAAGAAAGATTTATCGCCTGCATCGGCTTGATGTTGGGATTCTCGGCGAGTATGTAAGGCGTCATGGCATAGGCATAGCCTTTTATAATTCCGGGGATTATGAAAAGCAGCGTCCAAAGCGCCGTAAAAATATTGACCAGCAAATTGGTAAATACTACATTCAAATATTTTCCGCAGGTGAATCCGTGCAGTATGTTGTTGATATCAAAGCGATATTGTGTTCCTTCGAGGAAATAGCGCTTTTCGCCCACCGATATAGGTCCCGCGACAAAAACAGTTATTAACGAGCCCGCAAATGCGGTCAGCATCATCACGCCGATTATCGCCATCAGCTCGGCTAAATTCAAATCGGCAAGCGCCGCCATGGCAAGCGTTTTGCCCCTTATCACCGGCATATCCTCAAAAACTACGCTGGTTACCTTGTATACGTTATCCACCACCGAGGTGATAACGGTCACAAGCAGCGCGCTCCAATAGCAGCTTTTAAGTACGTTTCGCGCTTCTTTTTTAAGTTCGGCTCTGGTCCACATGATATATCCCTCCTTACCTGTTGGTTAAATAGTATCACAACAGGCAAAGCGTTGCAAATATTTTGTCATATCAAAAGATAGCCCAGCGCCAGCAGCAGCGTTTTGTTGTCTTTCTGCTCGTTGAACACCGCCCACATCACCATCAGGATAATCAGCTTTTCGCCGTCGATGCCAAAGCTGTCGAGAATATCGGCGATAGGCTGCGAAACCGACGAAACGGTGCTTTGCAGCGACTGCCCCATACTTCCCAGCGATTCCCCCATCCCCTGCCGCTTTAAAAGGTCAGCTATCCCCTTGGGCGGCGGCTGCGGTCGGCGATTTTGTCTGTTTTGCGCCGCCGCTCCGCCCAAAAGCTGCGAAAGCAGGTTGTTTGGCGGCATCGGATTTGCGGCATTACCACTATGTACGGCATGCTGCGGCGGATTTTGCCGACTGCTTTCGGGAGAGGGTTGTATCGGCGGATTTGGATTTGGATTTGGGTTTTGGTTCTGCTGCTGGATCGAGCTTTGCGCCCGCTGCTGCATCTCTCTCACCCGCTTTACCGCCTCCCGCCTCAGCGTCAGTGTTGCGGGATCCTGAAAATATACCGCCATTATCCGCCTCCTTTCAGCTTATCGAAAAGCCCCAGTTCCTTTGCCATCGGCAAAAGGCGGATAAGCTGCATTATCTTTATGGCGTCATCCACCTTTTTAGCCCGCTCGGGCGAAAAGTGCGGTTTTAAGGCACGCAGCAGCTCGGTGTTTTTGTCCTCCTGCCCCATCGCCGACATAGCACGCTGCAGCATCAGCACGGTGTTCATATCTATCTGCGGCTGTCCGCCCGATGATGCAAATGAGGGCGCACTGTTTGTTTGATTTTGCTGCTCTCCCGCAATATCCCCCAAGCCCAGCGCCTGAGAGACCGAGCGCAGCTGCTGCATCCCCTCCTCGCTGTTTAAAAACTGCGAGATCATGGCGGCGAGATCATCCATAGCTTATCTGCCTTTCATAAGCTGCTGCAGCATATCTTTTATCTGCGGCTGTTCAAAAAATTTTGCCATCGCCTGCGGGTCTTTAAGTAAACCACCTATCTGACGCTGCTGATTTTGGTCGATGCCAAGTCCGTCAAGGCTGCCGCTCTGCAGCTGATTTTTAAGCACCTGCGGGTCTTTTCCAAGCCGCTGTCCCGCCGTTTTAAGCAGCATATCCAGCTTTTCGGGAGAAATATTCATCATTCGCACCACACCTTTTGAATATGTTGATATATCTGTGCTGACATTATATGCAGCATGATTTCGCTATGATACCGCCGTCAGTTCGGTGCCGGGGTAATAATGCGCCAATATCTGCTCCGCCGATTTGCCCTGCTGCGCCATATATTCGGCGCCGTATTGGCTCATCCCCACCCCGTGACCGTAACCTTTGGTGGTTATCGAAAAGGTTCCGGAGTCATATTCAATTTTGAAACAGCCGGATTTTAAACTTAGCGCCGTTCTCACCTGCTGTCCGTGAGCTTGCACCCCACCCACATCTGCGGCGGTCACATATCCCGAATCGGAGCGCTCCAGAATTTCTATCCAGTCCTGCGGCGAATCGTCGGGGAAATCGCCGTCGGGGAATTGCTGCATCAGCAGCAGCCGCATCGTCTTTTTGTCGTATTTCTCAACCACTTCGTTATAGGGTGAAAATTCGTCTCCCTCGCTTTTCACCGGCACAAGATAGGGCAGCGCTGTTTCCCAGACGTTTTCGGAATACTCGGTTTCGCCCGCACTTGCCGAATGATATGCGGTGAGCGCCGTTTGTCCCTCAAAGGTGACGATCTTTCCGGCGGCAAAATCCGCCGCGGCGCAGATTTTATGCCACAGCATGGCAGCGTTGTCGCCATATCGCTCAAAAAAGCGCTGTTTGGTCATATATCCTTCGCATTTTTCGCTGTCCACCGAAAAAGCCGCCCCAAAAAGCGAATCGTCGGGGGAAATGCGCTGAAGCTCATCGCTGTAGACCGCCCAGCTGTGCGCCGCCACCGCCTGAGCGTTGAGCGCCTGTTGATGAAAAGAAGCCGGCATCTCAGAAGCGACCGCACCCCTTATGTACTCATCTATCGCTAATTCCAGCACCTTTTGCTGTGCGATGTCGTATATTTTTATGCTGCGCAGGTCAGATTGCCGCTCGGTCGGCTGAATGGGAATCTCGCTGCTTGCCGTATTTATCTGCGGACTTTGCTGCACCACCGGTTGAGTTGGATAATGCTGCGGCAGCTTAAATTCGGCATTTTTTGCAGCGGTAGCCGCCGCCAGCGGAATTATCACCGCCACGGCGGCCATAAAAAGCACTAACAGCACAGCATGTCTCATATTTCTTCCCTTTCCTTAACCTTTGTTGACTTTATTATTTCGATAAGTTACAATACATCTGTTAAAGTATATGCGGATAAATGTTTTTGTATGTCCGCCTGTCACCGAAAGGAAGCGAAGCTTTTGTATCGAAAAAGTTTAAAAATATTCTGCGGCGCCACTGCCGCTGCCGCAATACTGCGCGCACTGCTCAAGGTCCTTTACATCGACCTTGAGACCGGATTTTACATCGGCGGAGGAGTTTTGGTCTATCTTCTCCCCGTCGTAATCATCGCAGGCGCAGCCGGAATAGTATTTTTTGCCTACGCCGAAAAGAGCGATTCGGCAGGACTGCTGCGCGGCAACCGCTTTATTGAGATCACCATGACGCTGCTTGGACTTGCCGTTTGCGGAGTCAGCGCGCTGCGCCTGCCCAAGGCGCTGGCGATATCCTCCAAGGCGGTTCTGGTAAACTGCCTGCCCAAGTGGCTGCAGGTTGCGGAACACGCACTCGGCATGATTTCGGGATTTGTTTTCCTCTATCTCGCCTTTTGCCTGATAAGCGGCGCAAAAAGCTCAGGTATTCACGGAATGGCAGCGCTCATCCCCGCCATCTGGCAGACCATCGCCATGGTTGACCGCTTCATCTCTTTCAGAGAGGTCGCCACCGCATCCGATCAGCTTATCGAAACGCTTTATCTCGTCTGTGCAACGCTGTTTCTGCTTGCCAATGCACGCTGCCTTGCCGGAATGGCAAAAAGCCGCCGCCGCTGCGTGATTTGGGGCTTGCTTGCTTCCCACTTGGGACTGGTGCTGGCAGCAGGTCAAGTAGCCGCTGTAGTAGTGCTCGGCTCCGATATTTCCGGTCCTCCCATGCTGCAGAACATCCTCATCCTTGCCTTCTCGGTATATGCCGTTTCGCTTTCGGCATCGCTGGCGCTTTCAAACAACGAATAAAGAACAAAATAAAAATCCCTCCGCTTGATGCGGAGGGATTTTTTGATCGTTTATCTTTCCTCTCGGAAATAGTTGAGGCCGAGACTTGCGGGTATCTGTGCACCGCCCGATTTCTTCATCGAGCTTGCGACCAGTACGATTGCGGTGATAAGGAAGGGCAGCATGTCGTAGAATGCGTTGGGGAAGGGGAAAATCGACTTGGGAGCGTAGAACTTCAGTATTCTCAAGCCGCCGAATACAAAGGAGCCGAGAATTGCGTAATTGGGCTTCCACGCTGCAAAGATTACCAGTGCAACGGCTATCCAGCCGAGTCCGCCGACGTTGTCACTTATCCAAACGCCGCCGTTGTTTATCATTGCGCAGTAGGCACCGCCGATTCCGCAGATGCCGCCGCCGATGATGATGTTGATGTACTTGAGCATGGTGACCTTGATGCCGGCTGCGTCAGCTGCGCCGGGGTTTTCACCGATTGCGCGGACGTTAAGTCCCATCTTGGTGTGGTGCAGATAGTAAGCGCAGATAAGCGCGATGATGATTCCGATATAAACAAATGGGTTATAGGAGAAGAACAGCTCGCCAACTACCGGCAGCTCTTCCAGTCCGAAGAAGTTTACCGAGCGCATCTGAGCGGTGATGTTTTCGGGCAGCTTCAACGTCTTGTCAGGGGATTTGCCTATCATATAAACGCCGACAAAGTTGGAAAGGCCGATGCCAAAGATGGTAAGAGTAAGACCGGTAACGTTCTGATTCGCAAAGAAGGTCACCGTCAAAACGGCGTAGATAAGCGCCGAAAGCGCTCCGCCCAAAAATGCGGCGATTATGGCAAGGGCAAAGCTGTCGGTGATATAGCCGACCATAAAGCCTGCGCAGGCGCCGATGGACATCATGCCCTCAACGCCGAGGTTAAGGTGACCGACTCGCTCGTTTAGTATCTCGCCAACGGTACCGAAAAGCAGAGGAGTTCCCGCCAGAACAGCGGCAGCAATAAATTTAATGATCATTACTTGTCCCCTCCCTTTTTATTGAATACAAAGGCATAGCGTACAAAGAATTCGCATCCGAGGATGAAGAAGAGGATGATTCCCTGAAGAACGTCGGCGCAGTCTACCGAAAGACCGAAACTGGACTGTACAACGCCCGAGCCTTTTTCAAGCACCGAGAACAACGTCGAAACGACCAGTATCATAATGGGGTTAAGCTGTGCCAGCCATGCCACGATGATGGCGGTAAAGCCTACGCCGCCGGCAACCGAGGTGGTAAGGGTGACGTCGGAACCTGTTGCCTGAACCATGCCGCAGAGACCGCATACCGCGCCCGAAAGGAACATAGTGCGCAAAATTATCGTTCTTACGTTCATGCCTGCATAGCGTGCGGTGTCCTGGCTTTCGCCGACAACGCTTATCTCATAGCCCTGCTTGGTGCGTCTGAGGTAGATGAACACCAACACTACCAGAATCAGCGCGATAATCCAACCGAAGTGAACGCCTAAAACCTTGTCCAGCGCAGCATTCTTGTTAAAGCGGGCGATTTTTGAAAATCCTGCGGCGCCGGGATCTCTCCAGGGGCCGTCACGCAGATAAGAAACGATATGAAGCGCGATATAGTTGAGCATCAGCGTAAACAGCGTTTCGTTGGTGCCGAATTTGACCTTGAAAACGGCTGGGATAAGTCCCCATAGGCCGCCGCCGATCATACCGGCAAGCAGCATGACAATAACCAGCACGGCGTGGGGCCAATCAGCGTGGAAGAGGGCAAAATAGGAAGCAAAGATAGCGCCGACAATTATCTGTCCCTCGGCGCCGATGTTCCAGAATCTCATTCTGAAAGCCAGCGTTACGCCCAGCGAGGAAATGGTAAGCGGGATAGCATATTTAACGGTGGCCTGAATAGCCATCTTGCTGCGGAATGCGCCCGAAATGATGGTGCCGTAAATCTCCAGCGGGTTGTATCCGATACAAAGGATGAACACCGCGCCTGCGATCAGCGAAAGGATGACCGCCTCAAAGCGCAGCAAAAAAATCTGATTGCGGGTTTTCTCGGCGCGCTTTACAACTCTGAAAAGCGGCTCGCGTACAGCTTTCTGATTAGCCACGGTCCTTTCCTCCCTTCTCGGCGGACATACCGGTCATCATAAGACCGATCTGTTCCTTGGTTACCGACTTTGCATCGACAATGCCGGTTATCTTGCCGTGGCAAAGCACCATGATTCTGTCCGAGAGCTCGAGCAGAACGTCTAAGTCCTCGCCGATGAACATAACCGCTACACCGCGCTCCTTCTGCTCGTTAAGCAGGTCGTAAACGGTGTAGGAGGAGTTGATGTCAAGACCTCGAACGGGGTATGCAGTGATCAGCAGGTTGGGGGCAGCTTCTATCTCACGGCCGAGCAGAACCTTTTGAACGTTGCCGCCCGAAAGCAGTCTTACCGGGGTGTCGACGCCGGGGGTAGAGATGGACAGCTTGCCTACCAGCTTTTCAGCAAGCTCCTTGGCGGGTTTACGGTCGATAAAGATGCCTTTATTGGAGTGATAGGTCTTGAGCAGCATGTTGTCAACCATGCCCATCGAGGAAACCAGGCCCATTCCAAGGCGGTCCTCAGGGACAAAGCTCATGCTTATGCCAAGCCCGATTATCTCTGCCGGCGGCTTGCCGACGATATTTTCTTTGTTGTAAAGTATTGCGCCGGCCTTGGGCTTCATAAGTCCGGCGATGGTCTCGCAAAGCTCCTTCTGACCGCTGCCGGCTATACCTGCAACGCCCAGTATCTCTCCGGTGCGGATGGTGAAGGAAGCATCATCTATTGCTATCGAGCCGTCGGGCTTAAGCACGGTGAGGTCGACGACCTTAAGTATCGGAGCAACGTCGTGAGGCTCGGGATGCTCAATAGCCAAACTTACCGCGTGACCTACCATCAGCTCGGTCAGCTCGTCCTGATCGGTCTCGGCGGTGACAACGGTATCTATGCTCTTGCCCTTGCGCAGAATGGTTACTCGGTCGCTTATCTCAAGCACCTCGTTGAGCTTATGGGTGATGATGATGATAGCGCAGTTCTGGTCACGCATACGGCGCAGTATCTCGAACAGCTTGTCGGTCTCCTGAGGGGTAAGAACCGCCGTCGGCTCGTCAAGGATGAGCACCTGAGCGCCGCGGTAAAGCACCTTCATTATTTCAACGCACTGCTTTTCGCCGACCGACATGTCGCATATGCGCTTATAGGGGTCAACGCCCAGCTCAAAGCCGCCGCAAAGGTCGTCGAGCATATCGCCCAGCGCCTTGGTGGGCATCTTTCTGCCGGGGGTTCCGAGAACGATGTTTTCAAGGGCGGTAAAGCTTTCTACCAGCTTGAAATGCTGATGTATCATGCCGATGCCAAGCTCCATCGCGTCAACGGGAGAGGTTATCGTCTCTTCTCTGCCGTTTACCAGAATCGAGCCGGAATCGGGGCGGTAGATGCCGGAGATCATATTCATAAGGGTGGTCTTGCCGGAGCCGTTTTCGCCCAGCAGCGCCAAAATTTCGCCGTGTTTTACCGAAAGGTCGATGCCGTCGTTTGCGCGAACGCTGCCGAAGCTTTTGGTTATGCCGCGGCATTCTATCGCAAAGGATTGCTCTGCATTGTTTGTCACTTTTGCTTCCCCTCTCTTTTGCAGCTGATGCTTTGCACAAGGGCCGTTTTCGCCCTTTTGCGGAAATCGCCTTTGTGCAAAGAACGGTGTAAATTTCTGTAAAAAAGCGCACGGGGACGGTCATTTAAGACCGCCCCCGGTAACTTTGAAAATAAACGCAGCGTTAGAAACTGCGCCGATGGGCGGCAGCCGCAGCGCCTTTAAATATTACTTAACTACAACGTTCTTGAAGTACCAGTTGATGTCGCTGTAGTACTCGCTGGTGTGCTTCTGGCCGTCGTTGCCCTCGATCTCGCCGTCGAATACATCCCACTCGCCGGACAGGATCTTAGCTCTTGCCTCTTCGATCTTTTCAGCGGTGCCTTCTGCTGCAAGGTCGGAAAGCTCGGTGATGTCAACAAAGCCCTCGGTCAGACCGCCGTAGTAGTTCTCACCGGTCCAGCTGCCGTTGATAGCCTGCTCAACAGCCCAGGTGTAGTAAGCGGACCAGTTCCAGACAGCGCTGGTAAGAACAGCCTTGGGAGCGTCCTTTCTCATGTCGGAGTTGTAGCCTACGCCCCAAATGCCGCGCTCTTCAGCAACGAGCTGGGGGTTGGGAGTATCGCAGTGCTGGCTGATAACGTCGCAGCCTTCGTCAGCAAGTGCAAGAGCAGCCTGCTTCTCGCCTTCGGGATCAAACCAGCTGTTGGTGGTCTTTACATAAACTTCGCAGTCGGGATTTACAGAGTAAGCGCCCATTGCGAATGCATTAAGGCCGCTGGTAACCTCGCCGTTCTCGGTGCCCCAAGCTGCAACATAGCCGAGCTTGTTGCTCTCGGTCTTGAGACCTGCAGCGATACCGGAGAGGTAACGTGCCTGGTAGATACGGCCAAAGTAGTTGGTGAAGTTAGCGCCGTTGGACTTGTAACCGGTGCCGTGGCAGATGATAACTTCGGGATACTCCTCAGCGAGAGCCTCGCAGGTATCCATATAGCCCCAGCTGGTAGCAAAGATGATGTGGCAGCCTTCCTCGATGCACTCGAGGATAGCGGTCTCGATAGCGGTAGCATCGCTGTCGTTTACGTTGATCTTGCGAAGAATCTGATCATCGCGCAGACCCAGGTTCTTCTGCATGCCAACGATACCCTGATCGTGGGTAAAGGTGTAGCCGGAACCCTCAGCAGGATCGGTGATGTGTACAACGCCTACTTTGATCTCATCCTTGGGGATAGCGGGGAACAGGCCTTCGCTTTCAGCGGGAGCAGCGGGTGCTGCTTCGGAAGCTGCGGGCGCTGCGGGAGCAGCAGGTGCAGCGGGAGCGGCAGGAGCAGCGGGTGCTGCGGGTGCGGAGCCGCCGCAGGAAGCCAGCATAAGCATAGCAGCTGCAAGCAGAAGGGCAATTTTCTTGTTCATTGGTTTTTTCCTCCTCTTTTTTCAACTTGTTGAGTGAGCATTTTTTATGAACTCAGCGAAAAACCACTCCGCTGTTTTCATCCATAGATTCAACAATCGCAAGCGATTCAAGACGGACGCCCATATCTCTTATCAGCTTGCCGCCATCCTGAAATCCCTTTTCGATTATGATGCCTGCACCGCAAAGGGTGGCACCTGCCTGATCGATTATCTCGATAAGGCCCTTAAGGGCGCATCCGTTTGCAAGGAAGTCATCGATGATGAGCACCTTGTCGTCAGGACCGAGAAATTTCTTGGAAACTATCGCATCGTAAACCTTGCCTTTGGTAAAGGATTCAACGCGGCTGGAATAAACCTCGCCCGCAATATTTTTGCTGGGGGTCTTTTTGGCAAACACCACCGGAACACCAAATTCCTGAGCGATAACACAGGCGATGCCGATGCCGGAAGCCTCGATGGTGAGGATCTTGTTTATCTCACAATCGGCAAATCTGCGTTTAAACTCCTTTCCAAACTCAGAAAAAAGACCGATGTCCATCTGATGATTCAGAAAACTATCGACCTTTAATACGTTTCCGGCCATAACTATGCCGTCTTTTTTAATTCTGTCTTTTAAAAGCTGCATTTCACATTACCCCGCTTTACCGAACAAAGTAATTTGCTGATGCCAATATACTTCATATATTATCAAATTTATCTTTTTTTGTCACCTGTTTATCAGATAAAATTTGAATTTTTATGCGAATTTTGCCGAATATTTAATTGGCCTTTTCGGATGCTTTTTTAAATATTCGGCAATTTGTTTTATTACTCAAGCTGCGGAAAAATATCTCTCTATTTCTGCTCTGGCGGCGGTTACACTGCCCTGAACCATCTGGTTGTTGCCGCCGCCCTTGCCGCCGAGCGCTGCGTGCATCGCCTTGGAAAAGGCTCTGGCGTCGCCGTCCTTTACGCTGACCGCATAGCGATAGCCGCTTTGGTCGTCACCGCAGAACACAGCGGTGAAACCGTCTCTGGCGGCAGCTGCCAAAGTACCGAATTTTCTTAAATCGTTGGGAGTTACTCCATCGACAAAAACACAGACCGCCTTGTCAGATTTATCAAGTCCCGCAATGATGTAATCAAAAAGCCTGCCGTTTGCCAGAGACAGCTGCTGCTTGAGCGCTTCTGCCTCATCCATCACACGCTTTACCGCTGCGGTTACCTCATGCTGCTTTGCCGAAAGCAGGTGGGATATTGCGGCGGTGTCGCCGTCCTTCCGGCGGTAGTCGGCAAGCGCCCGCTCTCCGCACAGCATACCGATTCTTACTCCGCCTTTATAGCGCTGAGGCGAAAGCAGCTTGATAAGGCCTATCTCGCCGGTTTTGGCAACGTGGGTGCCGCAGCAGGCGCAGCGGTCGCTGCCCGGGACGGTGACTATTCGTACCTCTCCCGAAAGCTCCTTTTTGCTGCGGTAGTTCATCGCCTTAAGCGTTTCGGCGTCGGGATAATCGGCTGTGACTTCGATATTTTCAAATACGGCGCGGTTTGCCAGAAGCTCGACATTCTCGATATCCTCTGGCTTTAATTCGCCGTTGAAATCTACGGTGACCATGGCGCTGCCCATGTGAAAGCCGACGTTATCCAGCCCGAACAGCTTGTTGACGATTCCCGACACGATATGCTCGCCGGTGTGGTGCTGCATCAGCGAAAAGCGATGCAGCCAGTCGATCTTTCCGTGAACGCTGCTGCCGACCTCCAGCGGACGGTCAGCGGTGTGCAGTATAATCCCATCCTTTTCGTGGACGTCGGAGATAATCGCTTCATCTATCATACCGATGTCGGCGTTCTGTCCGCCGCCCTCGGGATAAAAGCAGGTCTTGTCCAGCTCGATGAGGAAATTGTCGCCCTTAGGCTGGCAATCGATCACCACCGCATCGAATTCTTTTATGTAAGCATCTTTGTAAAAAAGCTTTTCTGTCAAGTCAAACACATTCTTTCAAAAAATATGCTATCAGTATACCACGGCGGCGCTTTAACCGCACCGGTTTTTGTGATAAAATGGATTATAAATTATTGTCATCCAAGGAGGTTTTGCCCATGGAAGATCCAGTCAAGCTCGGACGCTACCGCCACTTTAAGGGCAACGAGTATCGCGTTCTTTACATCGCCACCCACAGCGAAACGCTGGAGCCGATGATAGTCTATCAGGCGCTTTACGGCGAGGGCGGCATCTGGGTTCGTCCTCTTTCGATGTGGGATGAGGTGATCGAACGGGACGGCAAAACCTTTAAACGCTTTGAATATATTGGGGAGTGACTTTTATGACAGCAATTGAAAAGCTTCAGCAGCTTATTGATGAGAGCAAACGCATAGTCGCCTTCACCGGCGCGGGTGTAAGCACCGAATCGGGCATCAAGGACTTCCGCAGCGAGGACGGCCTTTACAACGAGGAATACGATTTCCCGCCCGAGATAATTTTAAGCCACAGCTTTTTTATGCAGAATCCCATCGAGTTTTTCAGATTTTATCAGAACAAGATGCTCTGCAAGGGTGTTCTCCCCAACGGAGCACACAAAAAATTTGCCGAGCTGGAACAGGCAGGCAAGCTGACCGCCGTCATCACCCAGAACATCGACGGACTGCATCAGCTGGCGGGCAGCAAAACGGTGCTGGAGCTGCACGGCTCGGTGCTGCGCAACTACTGCATGCGCTGCGGCGAATTCTATCCCGTTGAAAAGATGGAGGGTCCCGGAATCCCATATTGCGACTGCGGCGGCATGATTAAGCCCGACGTGGTGCTGTATGAGGAATCGCTTGACGGCGACACCATCGAGCAATCCATCGACCACCTGCGCAAAGCCGATCTGGTAATAGTCGGCGGCACCAGCCTTACCGTCTATCCCGCAGCGGGACTTTTAAACTATACCCACGGCAAGATAGTGCTGATAAATCGCGGCGAGACCCACATCAACAGCAGCGCCGAACTGGTCATCACCGACCCCATCGGCAAAACGATGGAGCAGATTATCGTCCGCTAAAATCAGAGATAATTTAATATTTCGCGGTATTTTTGCAGCAAGACGTCAGACTTTACGGCGCAGTTTGCCCCACTTGGCGAGGGCAATATAATCGCTTCTATCCCTGTTTGCGGCTGTATCAGCTTTTTATAAAGCTTTCCCGCCGTTTGACCCGTTGTAAAAATCGCCTTTATATCCGCCGTTTCCAAAATCTTTGAAAGATTGTTGGGGACGGCGTTTTTTATGCTGCTGTCGGCGGCGCCCTCGATGCTGCAGCTGTGGATAACATCCCACAGCGCAATGCCGTTATCAAGGCAGAGCTTTATCCGCTCCTCCCGCTCGGCCGAAAAAGGCTTGTCGAAAAGCTGGAACAGCACCCTCCAGAATCGGTTTTGCGGGTGGGCATAGTAAAATCCCTGCTCCCGGGATTTGGGCGAGGGCATGGTGCCTAAAATCAGCACCTTTGAATTTTGGTCATAAAGCGGACTTAGCGGATGAATAAGCTGCTCTCTCATGCTGCCGCCTCCTTAAAAAAGTCAGGCGAAGGTCAAACAAGCAGACCTTCGCCTTTGATTATCAGAATTTATTGTATTCCTCTTCGCAGCTGCGCATTGCAAGGATGGTATCGCCCAGCAGCTTGTCCAGCTCCCAGCCAAGGCGCTCGGCACCCAGCTTGATAACATCACGGGAGCAGCCTGCGGCAAACTTCTTGTCCTTGAATTTCTTTTTAACAGAGCTAAGCTCCATGTCGCTTACGCTCTTGGAGGGGCGCATCAGTGCGCAGGCACCGATAAGTCCGGTAAGCTCATCGATGGCGTAAAGCACCTTTTCCATCTCGCTTTCAGGCTCGATGTCAACGCAGTGCGGCCAGCCGTGGCTTGCGGTAGCACGGATAATAACTTCATCAATGCCGGCTTCTTTCATCATTTCCTGCTGCTTGCGGCAGTGCTGTTCGGGATACATCTCAAAATCGAGGTCGTGCAGCAGACCGACAAGCGCCCAAAGCTCCTTTTCTTCGGCGTGGCCGAGTGCTTCGGCAAAATATTTCATAACGCCTTCGACGGTAACGGCGTGCTTAAGATGGAAAGGTTCTTTGTTATATTGGGTAAGCAGCTCCCAAGCCTGTTCACGAGTCATTTTAAAATTCCCCCTAAAAGATAATACATCTATTTTACGCCCTATATCTTCCGCTGTCAATTTTGTTGACCATTGTTTTTAAAAGCTTTATACTACAATAAGAATCTTTAAACATACTCTCCCATATCGAAAGAATCTGGAGGTAACCATATGAAACTGCAATATATCGGCGACGATTTTGACGGACTTACCAACGACACAATATACGAAGCTTATGAAGAAGACGGATTTTATTATGTAATTGACAACAGCGGCGAAGAATGCCCCTATTCCATGTTTAATCCCGCCCCGTTTGACGGCAGCAGCGAGGGCGGAGTCTGGTTTATAATCGAGGAGTGATAATATGTCTAACATTGCCAACCACACACTTGAACTTATCGGCGCTACTCCGTTGGTACGCCTTTCCCATTTGGAGCAGCTTTGCGGCTGCAAGGCAAAAATCGTTGCCAAGGTGGAGTTTTTTAACCCCGGCGGCAGCGCCAAGGACCGCGTTGCACTCAATATGATAAGAGAAGCCGAGCAGGCGGGCGTTTTAAAGCCCGGCGCGGTTATAATCGAGCCGACCAGCGGCAACACCGGCATCGGATTGGCGATGGCTTCGGCGGTGCTTGGCTACCGTGCTATTTTCGTAATGCCCGAAACGATGAGCGTCGAGCGCCAGAAGCTGCTTACCGCCTACGGCGCAGAAGTGGTTCTCACCGAGGGCGCAAAGGGCATGGCAGGTTCTATCGAAAAGGCAAATGAGCTTGCAAAGGAGCTGCCCAACAGCTTTATCCCCTCTCAGTTTACCAATCCCGCCAACCCCGATGCCCACTATAAAACCACCGGACCCGAAATCTGGGCAGCCACCGACGGCGACATCGACCTTTTTGTCGCAACTTTCGGCACCGGCGGCACTTTAAGCGGCACCGGACGTTATCTCAAGGAGCAGAAGCCCGACATCAAGGTTGTCGGCATCGAGCCTGCCTCCTCCCCCCTTGTCACCAAGGGATTTGCCGCACCGCACAAAATTCAGGGCATAGGCGCAAACTTTATCCCCGACACCCTTGACCGCGAGATTTATGATGAAATGATGACGGTTACTGACGACGACGCCTATGAATTTGCCCGCCTTTCGGCTAAGACCGAGGGTCTGCTGGTCGGTATTTCGAGCGGAGCGGCTCTCGCCGCAGCGGCAGAGCTTGCAAAGCGTGAACAAAACGCAGGCAAGACCATCGTCGTGCTGCTGCCCGATACCGGCGAGCGCTATCTCTCTTCGGGACTTTTCTGACACCTATTCTTCAAACTGGAGGAATGACAGATGAACAATTCTCCGCTTGCCGATGCGCTGCGCCCCTCCACCCTCGATGAGGTGGTCGGTCAGCGCCACCTTTTGGCAGAGGGAGCTGTGCTGCGCGGAATTATAGACAGCGGCCGCATCCCCAACTTGATATTTTACGGTCCTTCCGGCGTGGGTAAAACCACCGTTGCCCGCATCATCGCCAAATCGACCGGAAAGCTGCTGCGCCATCTAAACGGAACCACCTGCGGCACCGCCGATCTAAAGGACGTTTTTGATGCCCGAGATACCATTGCGGGACGAAACGGCATACTGCTCTATCTCGATGAGATACAGTATCTCAACAAAAAACAGCAGCAGACGCTGCTTGAATATATCGAGGACGGCAGCGTTACCCTCATCGCCTCCACCACCGAAAACCCCTATTTTTACGTTTACGGCGCGATACTTTCCCGCTGCACCGTCTTTGAGTTTAAACCGGTCCCGCCCGAGGAGATCGAAAAGGCAGTGCTGCGTGCGGCCGAGCTTGCCGCCGAGCTTTATGGTAAGAATATCCGCTTTGAAGAGGGTGCCGCCCACTATATCGCCGCATCCTGCGGCGGAGATGTGCGCAAATCCTTAAACGCCGTTGAGGCGCTCTGCTTTGGCTGCGCCGACGGGGTCATCACCTTTGAAGCTGCGCAGCAGGTTTCTCAGCGCTCGGCAATGCGCTATGACCGCGACGGCGATGCACATTACGACATTCTTTCGGCATTTCAAAAGTCGCTGCGCGGATCGGATGAGAATGCTGCTTTGCACTATCTTGCCCGACTGCTTGAAGCGGGCGATCTCATCTCCGCCTGCCGCAGGCTGTTGGTCTGCGCCGCCGAGGATGTCGGTCTTGCCTGGCCGCAGATAGTGCCGATAGTAAAATCCTGCGTCGATTCGGCTATGCAGCTTGGACTTCCCGAAGCACGCATCCCGCTCGCCAACGCCGTAATTTTAGTTGCCACCGCACCCAAATCCAACAGCGCCATTTGTGCGATAGACGCCGCCCTCGACGATGTCCGCCGTGGCAAAAGCGGCGACATTCCCGCCAACCTGCGGGACGGTCATTACAGCGGAGCGCAGAAGATGGGTCACGCCATCGGTTACAAATATCCCCATTCCTACGGCGGCTGGGTGGAGCAGCAATATCTCCCCGACGTCATAAAAGATGCCGTTTACTATGAGTTTGGCAACAACAAATCGGAGCAGGCGGCGCTGGAATTCAGAAAAAAGCAAAGAGGCTTAAAATAAAGAAAAGGCTGTGATTTCACAGCCTTTTCTTTATTATTTAAACTTTATCTTTCAAGCTTCTACAGAAAGGTATCGCCAATCCGCCGACCGAGTTGCTCAATGTAATTACAATAAGCGCAACCACCGTCTTTGCTGACCACGCGCCGCCCAATGCTACCGACATTCCGGCAAGTGCCGCCAATACAAAATCAGATATTTTTTTTCATAATAACTCCTCATTATAAACAGCCCTTGCCCCGCCGACGAATTTAGGACGGGTCCTTGCGCAGACAAGCGGTGCTTCGCCTATCTTTTTGATGCTCAGTCTTACCGGAACTGCGACCGCCTTAAGATGCATTCCGATGAGGGTATTGCCGATATCCATGCCCGCCTTTGCCGACACCTTTTCAACCGCGACGGCGTCATCAAAAGCGGCGTAAACGGCGGTGGCAAAAGATCCGCCCGCCTTTGGCTGGGGGATCACGTTCACTTCATCAAGACCGAATTTTTCGGCAGCGGCACGCTCGACAATCAAGGCACGGTTGAGATGCTCGCAGCACTGGGCAGCCAAAAAGATGCCCTTTTCTTTAAGCACCGGCAAAATTCCGTCAACGATGGCCTTTGCGATGTCGGGACTGGAATGAGTTCCTATCTTTTCGCCGCCAACCTCGCTGGAAGAGCAGCCGATAACCATGATATCTCCGCTTTTGATTTTGGAAATTTCTATAAGCTCTGAAACGGCGGCTTTTGCCTGTTGGGTGATTTGGTTAAGCATCTTTACCCCTCCTTATTTGAAAGTCGCAACGTATTCTTTATAACCCTGCTTGGTGAAAACGGGTTTATATTCGGCGATCTCCTGCTTTGCCAGCTCGGCGTTGTTCTTCAGCAGATGATAAACCGAAAGAGCAAACATCTTTGCGGGGATTATAAGCGCCTTCTCCTCGTCGACCACCTCGAAATCGGAGGAATGAAGCGCACCCTTAACTCCGCCGTGGGTAAAGTTTACTATCGGCATAACATGAGAAAGATCGCCCACGTCGGTAGAGGCCGCGTTTTTCTGCAGCGCGGTGGCCTCCTGAATCCAAAGGCTGCCGTCGGCGTTTACCGCCTCGGCAGCAAGGCGCAGTGCGTCATCGGTCGGCTGGTAGATGACAGGCATATAACCCTGCCAGCTTTCAACGTCGGCCTTTGCGCCGATGGCGTGGGCGCAGCCTTCAAAAGCTCGGTCAAAAGCAGCCGAAGCCGCCTCAAGTGCGGTGAGGTTGTTGGCTCTTATCATGCCGTCGACGACGATGGTGTCAGGAACTACGTTGAGCACATCGCCGCCTCTTACAATGTTGGTGTGTATTCTTACTCCGTCCTCGTCACGGAAGGTCTCTCTCAGCAGGCCGATTGCAGAAAGGGCAAGCGACGCTGCAGAAAGAGCGTTTATACCCTCGTGCGGAGCTGCGGCGGCATGAGCCGCCTTGCCGTGGATGGTGACCACCTTGGTTATCGTTCCGTTGGAGGATACGTTGCCCAACAGCAGATCACTTTCGCTGGGTGCCATATGTACGTGGGTGGTCAGCGCCATATCTACGTCATCAAAATCGCCGTTGCAAAGCATCTCGGATTTACCGCTGCAGCGCTTTATCTTTCCCTCTGCCATCAGCTTTTTGCGCTTGGCAACCGAAACAAACTCCTCGGCGGGGACAGCCATCAGCTTGACCTTTCCGCCAAGCGATGCGGCTACCTCGCTGTCGGCAAGGGCGATTGCCGCGCCGACAAGGGCGTTTATCTGGGCGTGATGACCGCAGGCATGGGAATAGCCGTTGGTCTCGGCATTGGAAAAGGGATGTGCGGGGCACAAAATTCCGTCCAGCTCGCCAATTACGGCAACACAGGGGCCTTCTCCGCTGCCGACCTGCGCTTCAACGCCCGTTACAGCGATGTTTTCTCGCACTTCAAGACCGAGCTCTTTGAAAAGTCCGGCGACTCTTGCTGCGGTTTTGAATTCCTCAAATCCGCCTTCGGCGGTACGATAGCCCTCCTCGGCAAAGGCGAGCAGCTTGTCTTTATTTTGGTCGATTATTTCTATAATTCTTTTTTCTATGCGATCCATATCATTTCCCCCTGCGCAGTAATATCTCATCAAGCAGCATGTCGGCGGCTTCTCGCTTAGAGACCAGCGGCAGCTCCTTAACGCTGTCGGCGGTGATAAGAGTCAGCACATTGGTGTCGGTACCAAATCCCGCGCCTGCCTGCTTGAGATTGTTTGCGGCTATCATATCAAGATTTTTCTTTTCCAGCTTTTTGCGGGAATTTTCCAGCATATTCTGCGTTTCCATCGAGAATCCGCAAAGGAACTGTCCTTCTGCTCGGTGCTCACCCAGATATTTGAGGATATCGGGGGTGCGCTCCAGCGCTATCGACATATCGCCATCCTTTTTCTTCACCTTTTCGTCGCTGTAAGCGGCGGGGCGGTAATCGGATACGGCGGCAGCTTTTATGATTATATCGCAGTCGGCGCTGCGGGAGGTGACTGCATCAAACATCTGCTGGGTATTTACTACATCAACAACGTTGACATATGCGGGCGGAGCAAGCTCCGACTTGGCGCTAACCAGCGTTACTTCAGCGCCTCTTGCAGCGGCGGCGGCGGCGATGGCATAGCCCATCTTTCCGGTGGAATGGTTGGTGATAAAGCGGACAGGGTCAAGCGACTCACGGGTAGCGCCCGCAGTTACCAGAACCTTAAGTCCCTTCATGTCCTTTTGGTGGGAAATTGTATTTACGACAGCCTCCAGCATTCTGGAAGGCTCGGGGCATTTGCCTGAACCTACATCGCCGCAGGCAAGGCGTCCCGAAGCGGTTGCCATTACCTCCCATCCGAACAGCTCCAGCTCTTTAAGATTGCGCTGGGTGACGGGATTTTCATACATGGCGGTGTTCATGGCGGGGGCAACTATCTTGGGGCAGCGGCAGGCCAGCACGGTGGTGGTCAGCATATCATCGGCGATGCCGTTGGCCAGCTTTGCGATTACGTTGGCAGTCGCGGGCGCGATGATGCAGACGTCCGCTTTTTTAGCCAGCGAGATATGCTCGACATTATACTGGAAGTTGCGGTCAAAGGTATCGACCGGGCACTTGTTGTTGGAAAGTGTTTCAAAGGTTATCGGCGAGATAAATTTGGTGGCGTTTTCGGTCATAATAACGTGGACTTCGGCATGCTGCTTTATCAAAAGCGACACCAATTCCGCCGCCTTATAAGCAGCGATACTTCCGGTCACACCGACCAAAACTGTTTTATTTTTAAGCAAAACAATACCCTCCCCCTATTTTATAGGTCCATATTTTGTCAAAAAGGTTGTTTTTGTTGTATGCATTGGAGTATAATAACAGTGTATCGGGCGTTTTAACGCATCTTTTCAGATATATTTTAACATTGTATGTCCCATTTGGCAATAATCGGACAGAGGGGCAATACCTTATGTTTAATATATCGGGCAAAACGCCGGTATAAATATTATGCGCTGTATCGCTTCACGCGAACGGCAGCAGGAGGAATTGAATATGAAGAAAGAGACCATCGGTAAAAGCGATCTTCGAAAGCTCATCCTTTTGGCGCTTTTTGCAGCGATCATTGTTGTGATGGCAAACATCCCGTTTTTGGGCTACATCCCGCTGGGATTTATGAACGCCACCACGGTGCACATCCCGGTAATAATCGGCGCCTGCATTCTCGGACCGAAATACGGAGCCATTCTCGGCGGCGTTTTCGGGTTGACCAGTCTTATCAACAACACCCTGAAACCGCTCATCACCTCTTTTGTATTCACCCCATTTTACAGCCTTGATCCCCGTTTTTCGGGCGGCTTAAAGAGCCTTTTTATCTGCTTTGTTCCCAGAATACTTATCGGCGTTTTTGCCGGACTTATCTTTATGCTGCTTAAAAACCGCATAAAGCTGCTTACCGCCTGTGCCATCTCGGGCTTTATCGGCTCGATGACCAACACGCTTTTTGTAATGGGCTCTATCTACCTGCTTTACGGCGAAAGCTATGCCGCCGCCAAAAGCATCGGCTTTGACGCCCTTTTCTACGTCATCGCAGGCGTTGTCGGCATAAACGGCATCCCCGAAGCCATCGTCGCCTCGGTCTTAACCGCAATAATCTGCCCCGTTTTGTTAAAGGTATTCCCTAAACATTCCGCCTGAAAGGGGTAAAACCTTATGATAGCTGCCATTGACATTGGCAACACCAATGTGGTAATAGGCTGCATCGAGGATGGAAAGGTGCTTTTCACCTCGCGCATCAGAACCAACATTCAGCAAACCGAC
Organism: Oscillospiraceae bacterium; assembly: GCA_017399785.1. Classification (GTDB taxonomy): domain Bacteria; phylum Bacillota; class Clostridia; order Oscillospirales; family Ruminococcaceae; genus Yanshouia. The sequence goes on from JAFQAX010000120.1 coordinate 28,255, forward strand.
TGCGAATATGCCTCGCTTATGCTGGACATGTTTTCGCTCAACGGCATCGACGTTTCCAAAATAGAAGGCTCTATCGTTTCTTCGGTCGTGCCGCCGCTGCGTGCCGTTATGCAAAACGCAATGGAAACGATAACCGGAAAGCGTCCGCTTATGGTGGGCGCCGGACTTAAAACGGGTCTTAATATCCTTGTCGACAATCCCGCAAAGGTCGGAAGCGACTTGGTCGTTGCGGCGGTCGCGGTGCTGGAGAAGTATCCCTGCCCCGCCATTATCTTCGATTTCGGAACTGCCACCACGCTGACCGTTCTGGACAAAAACGGCAGCTATATCGGATATATGATAATGCCGGGACTTCGCAGCTCGGTAGAGGCGCTTTGCTCCAACACCAGCCAGCTGCCCCGCATCAGCCTTGAAACGCCCGAGATGCTGCTTGGCAAAAACACCGTCGACGCCATGCGCTGCGGCGCCGTTTTGGGAAATGCCGCAATGGTGGACGACCTTATCGACCGCATCGAGCAGCAGACGCTGGGCTGCAAAGCCACCGTTGTCGCAACTGGCGGACTTTCCCGCGTAATACTGCCGCTTTGCCGCCACGACATCATCTTTGATGACGATCTTTTGCTGGACGGACTCTGGCAGCTGTACCGTAAAAATGTAAAGTAAAATCAATAAACTGCTAAGGGATCCGGCGCCGAACAGTGCCGGATCCTTTTTCGTATATCAAGTTACGCTTGATTTGTGCCATATTTTTAAGTATACTTGGACCAATAGTTTTACCATCAGGAGTGAGAAAATGTTTGGCGTAATTGTAAATGTCATCACAGTTATAATCGGCTCGTCGGTCGGTTTGATGTTTAAAAAGGGCATCCCCCAAAAAGTAAGCCAGGCAGCCATGACCGGTCTCGGCGCCTGCACGCTGTATATCGGTATTTCGGGCAGCCTTTGCGGAGAAAATCCTCTGATCCTGATCGCATCGATGGTTTTAGGTGCCATTTCCGGCACTCTTCTGGATATAGACGGCGCGATAAACAAATTCGCCGCCAAAGTTGAATCCAGGTTTAAAAAGGACGGCTCGGACATTTCCATCGCCGAGGGCATCATCTCTGCAACGCTGCTGTTCTGCGTCGGCTCGATGACGGTTACCGGTTCTATTCAGGCGGGTCTTACCGGCGATAATTCCATACTTATCACCAAGGCAATGCTCGATTTGGTTTCTTCCATGATGCTCGCTTCCAGCCTCGGCGTCGGCGTTCTGCTTTCTGCTGTTACCGTTTTCATCATTCAGGGCGGACTGGTACTGCTTGCCCATATGCTCTCGCCGCTTTTAAGCACCGGCGCCATCAATGAGATGACCTGCGTCGGCTCGCTGCTTATCGTAATGATCGGCACCAATCTGATGGGCATGACCAAGCTTAAGGTCGCAGACTTTTTGCCCGCAATAATTTTTGCCCCGATAATCTACAACATCGTTAATATGATCTCACAGATGATCCGCTGATAAAGGCAAGTATTTGACTCCTCCCTATCCGTAGCGCTAAGAGTCTCTGCGCCGCTTGCGCCTTGCGCACCTGCCTGCGGGCGTGACTTGAAGGCAGCAAAACCTCAGGTTTTGGCAAAGGAAGAAACAACACTTTATCGGTTGTCAATTTTTCTCTCCCTCAGTCAGCTTCGCTGACAGCTCCCTCGTCAGAGGGAGCCCGCACATGAAATATCTAATAAAACAACAACCCGACCGGTGATGGCAGTCGCAGGTCGGGTTAAATGTTTTATGATTTTCCGGCTAACCGGCTGATCATTTATTTTCCATTTTGTTTTTATCTTGTCAAAGCAAGCTTTTTGTGGGAAAATATCAGCAGACGATTTACATCTTTATCCCTCTCCAAAGGAGATGTTCACTTTGAAAAAAGCTGTTACACTGCTGCTTTGCGCAGCGCTGATATTGTCACTCGGCTGCAGCCGCAATTTGGATGATGCACCCGCTTCCCCCGCGGCGGCGGTTTCTTCTGCTGCCGCAGAAGAAACAAACGGCAAATCGCCCGAGCAATCTAAGCCGTCAGAAGAAAAACCTACAGAAGCTTCGTCCGCCCCCGCCGAAAGTGAACCCGAACAGGGCGATGCGCCGTCGGCTGCGCAGCAGCCCGAGGCCGCGGAAAGCGAAAAACCCGCAGAAGCTGATCAAAAAGAGGCTGACCCTCCCGCTTCTCTTTCCGCTAAGGCTGAGGTCACCACCGAGCGCGACTGGCGGCTGATTCTGGTCAACCCCGACAACCTCATCCCCGAGGGTTGGGTGCCCGAGCTTACCATGACCAAATACGGCTATCAGGTCGATTCCCGCATCGTCGATGACGTTACCGCCCTTATCGAAGGCGCCGCAAAGGACAACGTTTCGCTGCTAATCTGCTACGGCTACCGCACGCTGGAGCAATCTCAGCAGCTGTTTGATAAGCAGATAAAACGCCAGCTTGCCAACGGACTAAGTCCGGAGGCTGCCGTCGCCGAAGCCAAGCGCTGGGTAGCGCCTCCCGGAACGAGCGACCATCACACCGGACTTGCGCTGGATATCGTCACCCCCGAATATCAGGTTCTCAACCACGGATTTTACGACACCCCCGCCGGCCGCTGGATGGCGGAACACTGTTGGGAATACGGTTTTGTTATCCGCTTCCCCAAGGATAAGCAGGAGATAACCGGCATCACCTATGAGCCTTGGCACCTGCGCTTTGTCGGCAAGGAACACGCTGCCGCAATGTATGAACAAAACCTCTGTCTTGAGGAATACTTCGAGCTTCTTTACGGAAAGTAAAATCGCGCATAAAAACTCCGCCTTGTAAAACACAAGGCGGAGTTTCTTTTTAAAATTTATCCAAGATTTTCTCCCACCAGCTCTTTTCAGGAACGGGCGGAGGTTCGATATCGATCACAAAATCGGGTTTTGGCTCGGTGATGCCGTCGGGCAACATGTCGTCGATTACCTCTTCCAGCGCGAAAAACAGTCTGGGGGAGCGGCGCTCAAAATCCTCGGCATCCAGCTCAAATACATTTCCGTTGGTGACGGCGGCGGTGGTCTTATAGTTTTTGTGCTTCTGCAGATCCTCTATATCTATCGAGTCATCACAGAATATGTAGTGCGGCTCCAGCGCCACGGCGTTTTCGGAAGGATACTGCCAGCCGGTATATTCGGCAGCCGAATTGATAAATCCGACACGGGTCAAAAGCTCGCTTTCAAGGCTTTCGGGAGTAGCCATCATAAACGGCATTCTGCGCAGGTAAATAGCCTCTGAATCGGTGCCGATCTGCGTTTCCACCTCATCGGCAAGGTAGTCGAGCGTAACTTCAAAAAAGCTTTCAAGCTCTTTCACCCTTAAATCTGCCCTTTCCGCACCTTCAAAAGCGGTTACGATAAGGCGGCAGTTTTCCAGAATACCCTCTACCGTTTCGGGCTGGGTAACAACCACCACCTGTACTCCCAATTCGGCAAGGGCGGCGCTGTCGTGCTTTGAAAGCTCAGCAGGGGCAAAAAGCAGGTCAGGGGCTATTTTTTCAATTTTCTCAAGGTCGGGCAGCAGATAGTTTCCGCATCTCGGCAGCTTTTTGGCCGAATCGGGCAGGTCGCAGAACTCGCTTACTCCGTCCAGCCTTCCGCCGTAGCCCAGCATATACATCGATTCGGTTACCGACGGCGAAAGGGATACCACCTTGTGGGCGGATCTGGTGAAGGTGTTTCCTTCTATCTCTGCCGGCCAGCGCTCATCAGCTGACTTTTTACCGGAACAGGCGGCAAGCAGCAGCATAGCTATAAAAATACAGGCAAATCTTTTCATTCGATTTCTCCTAAGTTCGACAATTGGATCAATTTATTTTACCGCAGTATGCCAACCGTTGTCAAATGGGCGGCGCTTCCAATTTCTGAATATCTTGTGACAATATTGAAAGCACATCCCCTTCATGGTAAACTGATGCAAACGATTTGTTTTACAAGAGGTGTGGTCGATGAGATTAGAAAGCACTCTGATTGCGGTAAAAGACATTGAAATTTCGGTGGAATTTTATAAAAATCTGCTTGGACTTAACGTCACCGCCGATTTTGGAGCAAATAAAACACTGACCGGCGGATTGGTGTTGCAATCGCTTGACAGCTGGCGCGAATTCATTGACACCGATAGAATCATGTTTGGCGGCAACTGCTCCGAGCTTTATTTTGAAACAGATGATTTTGACGGGTTTGCCGAAAAACTGAAAAGAATCAAAGTAAACTATCTTCATCCGATAAAGGAACACTCTTGGGGACAGCGTGTCGTCAGATTCTACGACCCCGACAACCACATTATAGAGGTTGGCGAAAATATAAAAACCGTCTGCCGACGCTTTGCCGACAGCGGCATGACTGCCGAGCAGGTCGCCGCAAGGATGGATGTTCCCATCGACTTTGTGATCAGCTGCATCAATTAAGTCCGTTGCAATAATTCTTCCGAGGTGATTTTATGGCAAAGCATGAGTTCGGCATCATGCCGACCGCGCCCCAAAAGGGTCAGCGCTATGACGACTATCTCCCGCAAAAATATAACTGCATCACCGTCGATGACAAACATATTGAAAATCTCGATTTGGAGCACATCGATTTCTTTTGGCACACCCTTGATATCAGCGGAAAGGGTCTTGCCTACTGCGGTGTCACCCTTATCCCGCCCGAATCGATTCCGCAGTTTATCGCAGCAATTTCCTGCATCCCCGCCTTGTCGGAGCTTAAGTCTCTGCTGCAAAAAGCCTACACCGAAAGCTGTTGGGTCATCCATTTCGGACTTTGAATATTGATAAATCGTCCTTTTGGGGCTATACTTATCACATAGCAAATCAGAGGTGTTTTTATGGAATATAAGATCCGTTTTGTTCCGGGCAATCCAAAATTTGATACTCTCGGCGTAATGAAACTCAGCTGCGACAGCTCGGTGGATATTAACAGCCGCATCTACGGTCAGGCGCAGTTAGGACGCAGCGAGGAGTTTATCTTTGCCCGTGTCTGGTCGTTTGAGACCGCCCCCACCGCCGCTTCCCGCGTGGGATTGACGCTGCAAAACGGCGACAGCAAAATCGAGATGACCGCCTGCTTTGACGAGAGCAGCTCGCTTTTCATCAACGGAAGCGACTGCAAAAACTTGCTGACCGCCTATCTCATCAGCGGCGAGGATCTTCAGGGCGAATACTGGGGCGCCGTTATGATGCTGCCCGCATCGGAATTTTTTGCCGCACTTAAAATCGACAAGGCGTCGCTGCCCGCTGTCATAGCCGCAAATGTTTACCGCCAAAGTGATACCCTTTCCTCTGCCTGCGGCGAATTTACACTGCTTTCCGATAACTGAATCTTAAAGCCGCAGTTTGCTGCGGCTTTTTTTGTTTGTATAAAAATTGTAACTATTTCAAATGCAATAATTCCCCAACTTTTTTCCACTATATGTACGAAACCGAAAACAACATAAGGAGGACATAAAATGAAAAACCATCGCCTTATTTCGATATTTGCTCTTTTGATGGCGCTTGCCCTTGTTTTCTGCGGCTGCGGCGGCAGCTCCGATTCCTACAAGATGGCCTCTTCGTCCGCTCCCGCGGCGGCTCCTGCTGCACCCATGATGGCTCCTGCCCCTGCCGAAAAGTATATGGCAGGTGACATGGAAGTTGCCGAGATGGAAGAAATGGGCATCGTTACCACCGCCTCCAACAGCAGCGGCGCGGCAATGCCCGCCGACCGCAAGATAGTCAAACACAGCAACATGGAGCTTGAGACCAAGGATTTTGACACCGCCTTTGCCGCAATAATGGACGTGATTTCCAAAAGCGGCGGCTACGTTGAAAGCCAGAGCGTAAGCGGTCAGAGCATCCGCTACAACGACGATTACTACGAGCGCAGCGCATCCATCAACGCCCGCATCCCCGCCGCAAAGCTGGATGAAGTGACCGGTTCCATCGGCGGGATCTGCAACATCACCTCCCACTGGGAAGGCATCGACGACATCACCGATACTTATTTTGATACCGACGCCCGCCTTAAATCGCTGGAACTTCAGGAAGAGCGCCTGCTCGACATACTTTCCAAGGCGGAAAATCTTGAGGATGTCATCACCCTTGAGGCAAAGCTTTCGGATGTACGCTATGAGATAGAGTCGCTCACCGCGCGTATCCGCCGCATGGACAGCCAGGTTGCTTATTCCTACCTCAACATGAACCTGCGTGAAGTAGTTGAATATAAGCAGGTATCCTCCGCCCCCAAGAGCTTTGGCGAGCGCATCAACGACGCGTTTGTCCGCTCCGGCAAAAAGCTGGAAAACTTCTTTGAAGATACCGTGATCTTCATCATCGAGGACTTCCCCCTCATGCTCATCCACATCGTCATCTTCGCCGCTGTTGTTGTTATTCTGGTCAAGGCTGTTGGCTGGGTAATAGTAAAGATGGGCGGCTCCCCAAAGAAAAAGCTGTTCTCTATCAAAAAGAAAGCTGAAGCAGCTCCCGAAAAAGAAACCAACGACAAATAAGTGAAATTCCTCAAAATAACAGAAAAGCCGGCGGATAAAACTCCGTCGGCTTTTCTGTTTAATAAATATATGAAAGTTATCTGTCTTTACCAAAGAAGAACATCGCAAGTCCTCCGGGGCCGGTGTGAGATCCCACCACAGGTCCGATGTCACCGATGCAAATTTCATCGGGAGAATATTTTTCAGCGATCAGATTTGCAAGATATTCGGCATCTTCGGCGCAGTCGGCATGGCTGATGAAGACCATTTCCGCTGTCATATCAGTCTTCTTCTCGCCAATAACGTCGCAGAGCGCATCCAGCGACTTTTTTCTTCCTCTGACTTTCTGCATAGCCTTAAGGTATCCCTCGTCATCGACATGCAGCAGCGGTTTAATTCCCAATGCGGTTCCCATGTGGGCGCTGATTGCGCTTACTCTTCCACCGCGATAAAGGTGCATAAGATCATCAACGGTAAACCACTGGATGGTGTTCTCACGGTTGTTTTCAACCCACGCGGCAACCTCTTGGATACTCATTCCCCGGCTGCGCAGCTTAGCCGCCTTGCAGACGATAAGCCCCTCTCCCATCGAGGCACACTTGGTGTCAACGGTGATTATCTTTCGTTCAGGGAATTTTTCTCTAAGCGATTCCGCCGCAATAAGCGAAGTGCCGTAGGTGCTGCTAAGCGCCGAAGAAAATCCAAGATAAAGAATATCCTTGCCGCTTTCAAGAATGGGGGTGAAAAACTCTTCAAAATCCGCCATGTTAACGGCAGAGGTGGTAGAAGTCTTACCCTCACGCAGCATATTATAAAAATCCTTGGGTGCAAGCTCTCTGTTGTCGGGATAATTTACAAACTCGGTATCTCCGACACAAAAACGCATCGGAATAACTGCCAAATCATAGCGCTCTACCAGCTCCTGAGTGAGATCAGCGGTGGATTCGGTTACTATAACATATTGGTTCATGATTATACTCCTTAAAATATCTGCAATTATAATTTATATCATATAAAAAATGAGATTAATAAATGTTGATGAATCAACCAGAGCTATAGTATAACACATATTTTCCAAAGAGTGTAACTAAATTATGAAAATAGTTCTAAATCTTAAATAATACAGCAAAAAGCTCCTCTTTCGAGGAGCTTTTTTAGAAGCTGGCGTTGTCCTATCTTCCCGGAGCGTCTCCACTCAAGTATTTTCGGCACCGGTGAGCTTAACGGCCGTGTTCGGAATGGGAACGGGTGGAACCTCACCGTCATAAACACCAAC
>JAFQAX010000121.1 GCA_017399785.1 Oscillospiraceae bacterium
AAGATCCGCGAGGCTCAGCAGGTCGAGCGTGTTCCCAACATGCTGATCATCGGCGCCAAGGAAGTAGAGGACGGCACCGTTTCGGTAAGAAACCGCGACACCGCCGAGACCGAAGTTCTCTCCCTCGATGCATTTATCGCAAACATCAAGGCAGAGATCGCCGAGAGAAGATCCTAAAATTAAAAAGGCGAAGCGTTTTTACGCTTCGCCTTTTGTCTTATTCAGCTTTAAATAATTGAGCTTCTTTTCTGAATTCCTCAGTTATCATGGCGGCAAAGCGCTCGATATTTTTGCTGACCGGCGTATTGTTGTTTTGATAAAGGCAGGTTACACGTTTTATATTCGGAATAGGCTTAAAGACTATATCATCCGAAAACTGTCCTCGCCAGGAAAGGGAAGGGACTATTGTGGGGGCAAGTCCCAGCTCCACGGCACGGCGGATATAAAAGGGATCGTCACTTTGAATAGCTATATGAGGGGTCAAGCCTTTCGCGGCAAAGGCACGCATAGCAAGAGAATACATGCTGCTTTCGGTGTTCATCGAGATCAGCGGCTCATCCTTGAGAAGCTGCCAGTCTATCTCCTCTTTTGACGCAAGAGGATGATCCTTTCGCACAGCAAGCATTACCTGCTCGAAAAGGATGTCGGTCGCGGTAAAGCCCTGCTCGGGAAAATCTCCGTCTGAAATGATAAAATCGAAATCGCTTTTGTCAGAAGAGCTGTGCCTTACAATGATATCGGTGTCGGGATTTTCGATGCGGAATTTTTCAATAGCGGCGGTAGCAATGCGGCGATTGACTTTAAGGCAGATGCGGATGATATCAGGATGTGTTGCAGAAGCGGCCTGCTGCGAAGCGGATTGAATAAGCTGCAGTGCCTTATTTACCTTGCCGTAAAATTCCCTTCCCCTGTCATTGAGCTTTATCCTGTTGGCGCTGCGGTCAAAAAGCTCGGCACCGATCTCGGTTTCAAGCCGCTTTATGCTTTGAGAAATGCTGGAGGGCGGAACCCTGAACTTAGCGGCGGTAACGGAAAAATTTTCGGATTCGGCGGCGCTGCAAAAATATTTAAGCTGTAATATCTCCATAATAGTTTCCCTCCCAATAATGATTATAATATATGAATACCATAACATTCAAGATATAGCAGTATAATTCATTTAATGATTTACAATATGCTGATGTACTGATATAATACCGATGAATAAAAATCAAAGGGAGATAATTATGTCTGAATTTCTTGAAATTGTAATGATACTTTGCTTTGGCGCATCCTGGCCTTTTAACGTTATGAAAGCTTATAAGGCCCGTACCGCAAAGGGCAAGAGCCTTCTGTTCCTTTGCCTTATAATCATCGGCTACATAGCAGGTATCAGCTCCAAGTTCTTAAACGAAGCTTACATGGCAAACATCGGAGAAAAGTGGTACGTGCTGTTCTTCTACTTCCTCAACCTCATCATGGTAAGCGCCGATCTGGCTATGTACTTCCGCAACAAGAAACTTGATGCGGAGGCTGCTAAAAATGCGTAAAATATCCGATATTGCTTACGGCGATGCCGAGCGTCAAAAGCTTGATCTCTATCTTCCCGACGGTGACAGCTTTGATTTGATGGTTTATTTCCACGGCGGCGGATTTAAAGATGGCAGCAAGGAAAAGCAGATCTGGATATACGAATATCTCGCAGAGCATGGAATCGCTGCGGCCCCTATCAACTACCGCATGTATCCCAACGCAAAATATCCCGATTTTATCGAGGACTGCGCAGCTGCGGTTGCCTTTGCGAAAACGGAAGCGGCAAAATACGGCAATGTCAAAAAGATTTTTGCGGGCGGCAGCTCGGCAGGCGGATACGCTTCGATGCTGCTTTGTTTTAACTATGACCTGCTCGGTGCTCACGGAATTTCTCCCGAGGAGCTGGGCGGATTTTTCCACGACGCAGGTCAGCCCACAGTTCATTTCAACGTGCTGGAAGAGGCAGGCATCGACAGCCGCAGAGTAATCGTCGACGAGCGCGCACCGCTTTATTACATCGAGGGCGGAAAAAACTATCCTCCCATGCAGTTTATTGTATCGGATGAGGATATTCCCAGCCGCTACGAACAGACCATGCTGGTACTTTCTACCCTCAAGCATTTCGGCTATCCCGAGGATAAGGTGGACCTCAAAATCATGCATTCCACCCACACTAAATACCGCGGATGGATGGAAAACGGCGAGAGCGTTTACGGCAAAATGATCGCCGACTTTATCGATTGGTGCAATAAGTTTAATTAAAAAAGAGGGCGCGTCAGCGTCCTCTTTCTTTTATATGGTTTGTATGGTAGAATAAATCAAATTATTTTGCGGGGAGGGAAACCGATGAAAGCCATTAAAATCAGCCCAAAACAGTTCGTTTTTATGCTGCTGACTTTTGCTGTGGCAGCGTCGGTATATTTTTATACCAAATCGGTTTATGCAAATGCCTTCTTTTATAACTGCAAGCATCTGCTGCGCGGCTTCTGTCTGTTTTTGGCGATAGATATCTTTCGCTGGATAGACCTTTCTTTTACCGAAGGCGGCAGGTTTCCCTCAAAAAAGCAGGAAATAATGCTGACGCTGATGCTGCTCATCGACTTCGTATATGCCCTTTGGCTGCACAAAAATCGCTATTCCCTCTGGCAGCTTTGGATGACCGCAACAGTTGCTGCAATTATACTTATCGGATTGGCGTTAAAACTTTTTGGGAAATATGATGCCAACAAGGTCCGTTGGCTTACATGGGCGGGCTGCTGCTCGATAGTTTCGGCGGCGGTGATAGTCTGTATTGTTATCTTTAAACCGCTGACATTGGAACAAGCCCAAAATCTTATCAGCGCCGAAAATGACAAAAGCTATGTATTTAACAGCATACACAACTCCCGCAGGATGGAATCGCCGCTTGGATATTACATCTTCAGCGAAAAGGACGGCGAGATGATTTACGGCTCGGGAACAGGGCGTGCGGTGTTGTATTTCGGCGAAAACGAGCATAACTGGCGATACGGCAAAAACAGCTAAACAAAAATCCCCCGCTTTTAAAAGCGGGGGATTTAATGTTTATAAAATTAGAGAGCCTCAACGATAGCCTTGGTGTCGCGTGCGATAAGGAGCTCTTCGTTGGTGGGAACGACCCAAACCTGAACCTTGGATCCTTCCTTGGTGATGCAGCGCTCTTCGCGGCAGCCTGCGTTAGCTTCCTTGTCGAGGTCGATGCCGAGGAAGCCGAGCTCAGAGAGTACGCGCTCACGTACGTTATCGTCGTTCTCGCCGATACCGCCGGTGAAGCAAACAGCGTCGAGGCCGCCGAGTGCAGCAGCGTAGAAGCCGATGTATCTTCTGATCTGGTAGCAGAGCATATCAACAGCAAGCTTAGCGCGCTCGTTGCCCGCTTCTTCAGCAGCGTGCAGGTCACGCATGTCGCTGGAAACGCCGGAGATACCGATAAGGCCGGACTTCTTGTTAAGCTGCTCGATGATCTTGTTGAGGTTGTAGCCGGACTTTTCGGACATAACGCTTACGAGAGAGGGGTCGATAACGCCGCAGCGGGTGCCCATCATGAGACCGGCAAGGGGGGTAAGACCCATGGAGGTATCCATGCACTTACCGGAGTCGATAGCGGTGATGGAGGAGCCGTTGCCAAGGTGGCAGGTAACAACCTTCATATCATTTCTGCCCATCAGCTCAGAGATTCTGTTGGAAACGAATCTGTGGCTGGTGCCGTGGAAGCCGTAACGGCGAAGTCTGTACTTCTCATAGTACTCGTAGGGGATGGGGTAGGTGTAAGCGTGAGCGGGCATGGTCTGATGGAAAGCGGTATCAAATACAACAACCATGGGAACGTTCTCGCCGAATACCTTGCGGCAAGCCTTCATAGCGGTGAGGCCGGGAGGGTTGTGCAGGGGAGCAAGGTCAGCCAGCTCGTCGATAGCCTTCATAACCTCGTCGGTGATGAGAACGGAAGAAGCGAACTTCTCGCCGCCGTGAACGCCGCGGTGGCCGATGGCAGTGATCTCAGAGATGTCGTTGATGACCTTGTGCTCGCCCTCGGTGAGAAGAGCAACAACTTCAGCAAAAGCCTCGGCGTGGGTGGGGAAGCTTACTTCGTACTCCATCTTGGTGCCGGTAGCAAGCTTGTGGCTGATAAAGCCGCCTGCTCCGATACGCTCGCAGTTGCCCTTAGCGATTACCTGCTCGGTAGTCATATCGATGAGCTGATACTTCATCGAAGAGCTGCCGGCATTGATTACCAGAATTTTCATTGGTATTACCTCCTGTTTTTATAACTCAATGTTTCATCGACTAAAAAAGAGCGCCCCAAAACCAAGCCGCAGGGTATTTACCGCTTCAGCCTGGTGTTCTTGACTATGGGGCTTACAAATAATATAATATTATATAATTTACAAAAGTGCAAGTAATTACCGCAACAAAAGGATATATTACGTCGCTTTTTTGATGATAAAAAACGCTGCTTTTCGCGAGAGGAGGTACTGTTTGTGACTGTTGCCGTAATAGCTTCCGAGTATAATCCGTTTCACAACGGACATGCTCATCATATTGCCGAAACACGAGCCGCCGGCGCCACCCATATCGTGGCGGTTATGAGCGGTAACTTTACCCAGCGAGGAACTCCTGCCATCATGGAAAAGCGTGTAAGAGCAAAGGTTGCCCTCATGGGCGGCGCCGACCTCGTATTGGAGCTGCCGCTGCCTTATGCCATGGCAACAGCCCAGCGCTTTGCGCTCGGCGCGGTAAGCATTGCCGAGAATATGGGCTGTGCCGATGTCCTTTCTTTCGGAAGCGAGTCGGGCTATTTGTCCATTCTTCAGGCGGCTGCCAACAGCGTGGATAATCCCGCCGTGCTGGCCAGACAGTCCGAGCTGCTTTCCACCGGGATCACCTTTGCAAAAGCCCGCCAGATGGCTGTCTCCGAGCTTTTCGGAGATGAGGTCGCCGATATGCTCGGCAGCCCCAATGACCTTTTGGCGGTGGAATATATAAGACAGTTGAAAGCTATCGGCAGCAATATCACCCCCTTTGCGGTGGTGCGCTCCGGTGCAAAACACGATGAGCAGGTCGCAAGCGGCGATATCGCCTCTGCATCCTTTATCAGGGCGCTTATGCGCTCGGGCGGCGCAGCTGCGGTAAAGGGGTTAGTCCCCTCCCTTTCCGAGCAGGTTATCAACTTAGCCGCTGAGCAGGGACTTACCCCGTTTGAAGAGAAAAAGCTGGAAACAGCTATGCTGGCAGTATTGCGCCGCATAACCGCCGATGAGCTTTTTGCCGCTCCCGATATATCCGAGGGCATCGAAAACCGTATTTACAGCGCCATCCGTCAGGCATGCAGCCTTGAGGAGGTTTATGCGCTTTCAAAATCCAAGCGTTATACCGCGGCAAGAATACGCCGTATAATCATGTCGGCATTTTTGGGTCTGTCCGACAGCCTCGGTGCCGAACCTCCTCCCTATATCAGGGTGCTGGGCTTTAACGCAAAAGGACGCGAGGTGCTGGCAGCAATGCGCAAAACTGCCAGAGTACCGGTTTCCGATTCGCTGGCATATCTGCGCAGAATTGATGACCGCTGCGCCGCAATGGCAGATATGGAAGCGTGCTCTACCGACCTTTATATGCTGGGATTGCCCAAGCAGCGTCCATGCGGATATGATTTTACCGCCGACAGCATAAGGCTGGTATAAAATTTTCTCAATATCATTATAATATTTTAAAATTCCGATCAAATCGATAAAATACAATATTTACTTTTAGAAGGTGATTAAGAATATGGATTATCAGAAGCTTATTTCAGACAGAATAAAAGGTTTAAAGCCCTCCGGCATAAGAAGATTTTTTGCGATCGCAAACGAAATGGAAGGCGCTATCTCTCTCGGAGTAGGCGAGCCCGATTTTAAAACTCCATGGGCAGCAAGAAAAGAGGCAATTCGCATTCTGGAAGAAGGCAATACCCGCTATACCGCAAATGCGGGCATGGATGAGCTTAAAGATGTTATTTCCGGATACCTCAAGCGCAGATTCGATCTTGATTATGCGTCCGATGAACTTTTTGTCACGGTTGGCGGTTCCGAAGCTATCGACCTTGCCATCCGCACCCTTGTAAATCCCGGCGATGAAGTAATGGTTGTTCAGCCGAGCTTTGTATGCTATGGCCCTATCGCTGAAATATGCCATGCAAAGGTTGTGGAGATAAACACCGTAGCGGAAAATGATTTTGCACTCACAGCCGAGCAGCTGAAAGCTGCTATCACACCCAAAAGCAAGCTGTTGGTGCTTCCTTTCCCTTCCAACCCCACCGGCGGCATCATGACCCGCGAACAGCTTGAGGAGATCGCCGAAGTGCTCCGCGGCACCGATATCATGGTGCTTTCGGATGAGATATATGCCGAACTTACCTATGGCGGTAAAAAGCATGTTTCGATAGCATCTATTCCCGGAATGAGAGAGAGAACCATTCTGGTAAGCGGTTTTTCCAAAGCATATGCCATGACCGGCTGGCGACTCGGATATGTCTGCGCACCCAAGGAGATAACCGAGCAGATGCTGAAACTTCATCAGTATGCCATCATGTGCGCTCCCACTATGAGCCAGTATGCGGCAATCGTAGCTATGCGTGATTGTGACGACGAAGTTGTAAAAATGCGCGAGGAGTACGATTCCCGTCGCCGCATGGTGGTTTCCCGCCTTAACGCAATGGGGCTTGACTGCTTCGACCCGCTCGGAGCTTTCTATGTATTCCCCTCCATCAAGCGCACCGGCATGAGCTCTGAGGAGTTTTGTGAAAAGCTGCTTTACAGCAAAAAGGTTGCGGTCGTTCCCGGCAACGCATTCGGTGACAGCGGCGAAGGCCATGTAAGAATGTGCTACGCTTATTCGGTAGAGCATCTTACCGAGGCGCTTGACAAGATCGAGGAATTTGTAAAGGATTATATCAAGTAATGGCAAAAGGCGGCGGAGGCTTCTTCGCCGCCTTGTTAAAAATAAGGAGCAGCCGATGAAAAAGACGGTAAAAGCATACGGAAAACTGAATCTCGCGCTTGATATAACCGGAAAGCTGGCAAACGGATATCACACCATTTGTACTGTTATGCAAAGTGTTTCGCTCTGCAATATCATAACGGTGACAGCCAACAAAAGCGGAAAAATCACGCTGTCAAGCGATGACAAGGCGCTTCCCACCGACAGTGGCAATACCGCCTATCGTGCCGCTGCTCTGTTTTTGGAGCAAGCAGATAC
>JAFQAX010000122.1 GCA_017399785.1 Oscillospiraceae bacterium
CCGCCTACCGTAAGAGGAACAAATACTTTCTTAGCGGTTTCGCGAACAACATCCACCATGGTTTTGCGGCCTTCATGGGTTGCGGTTATATCAAGAAATGTAATTTCGTCTGCGCCCTGATTGTTATAAGCAATCGCACATTCAACAGGATCACCAACATCCTGCAAACCCACAAAGTTTATGCCTTTAACTACCCTGCCGTTTTTTACGTCAAGGCAAGGGATTATTCTTTTAGCCAGCATATTGGTCACCTCCAACTGCGATTGCCTCGGAAAGGTCAAGTGTTCCGGCATAGAGAGATTTACCGCATATTGCGCCGTAAATGCCTGCCTTTTCCAAAGTTTTAATGTCATCGATGTTTGCTATACCGCCGGAAGCAATAATATTGCAGCCAACTGCGGATTTGAGCTCTAAAAGCTGATCTATTGAAGGACCTTTAAGCGTTCCGTCGCGGGAAATATCTGTAAAGACAATATACTTTACGCCTATATCTTCCATTCGTTTACCCATTTCAACGAAATCAACTTCACTGGTATCAAGCCATCCGCGGGTTGCAACCATGCGGTTTTTTGCATCTATTCCAACGGCGATATGCTCTCCAAACTCTTTTACCGCTTCTGCGGTCATCTCCGGATTTGAAACTGCAGCAGATCCCAGAATAACACGGGAAATACCTTTGTTTAGATAGTATTCTATCGTCTTAAGATCACGGATTCCTCCGCCAAGCTCTACTTTAAGTCCGGAATTTTTTGCAACTTCGATAAAAACTTCGGCATTGGCTCGCTCGCCTAATACTGCGCCGTCAAGGTCTACCATATGCAGCCAGACAGAACCTGCTTTTTTAAAGCTTGCTGCAGTAATCAGCGGATCTTCGGCGACCTTATGCACTGTTGCAAAATCACCTTTTACAAGTCTGACGCAGGTTTTATCTTTTATATCAATAGCGGGAAGAATGATCATTTTTCCACCATCTTTCCGAAGTTTCTGAGTATGCCAAGACCTACAGCTCCGCTCTTTTCGGGATGGAACTGTGTTCCCATTACATTTCCGTTTGCCACCGCCGCAACAACAGTACCGCCGTATTCGGTCGTGGCTGCTAAATATTTTTCATCGCATCTTGCCGCAAAGGAATGAACAAAATATACGTAATCGCCATCCTTTACATCGGCGAAAACAGGACAGTTATTATGCTTTTTAAGCTGATTCCATCCTATCTGGGGAAGCTTAAGGTCGCCGCAATCGATCAAGTCAACATATCCGGGAATAAGCCCCAAGCCTTCGGTTTTGCCGAACTCGGTGCTGTAATCAAACAGCATCTGCATTCCAAGACAGATACCGATAAGCGGCTTTTTGCCCGCCTGTTCCTTTATAACGGGAATAAGTCCGGTAGCCTCCAGCTTTTCCATTGCATCTGCAAAAGCACCGACTCCGGGCAAAATTATGCCATCCGCATTTTCAAGATCTTTTGCATCGCTGGTAGTGATAGTTTCAAGTCCAAGATAGTCGCAGGCGTTTTTTACGCTGAAAAGATTTCCTGCGCCGTAATCGACAATAGCGATCATTATCTATCCCTCATTTCAGAAGAGTTTAAGTATTAAAGGCATCCTTTGGTGGAGAGAAGCGCTCCGTCTTTATTTTTTGCAATCGCTGCCTTTATTGCATGGGCAGCAGCCTTGTAGATAGCTTCCGCCTTATGGTGATCATTTGCACCGTACATCAGCTTGATGTGCAAAGTTGTTTTTGAATTCATTGCAAAAGCACGCCAAAATTCTTCGGTAAGCTGAGTATCGTAATCTCCTATCATCGGTGAAGTAAATGCTGCATCAAAAACGAGATAAGGTCTTCCGCTGATGTCAATTGCCGCAAGCGCAAGCGATTCATCCATCGGGAGCATAAAGCTGCCGTAGCGCTCAATTCCGGCCTTATCCCCTACCGCTTCCAAAAATGCCTGTCCAAGGGCGATCCCAACATCTTCAACAGTGTGATGACCGTCTACTTCAAGATCGCCTTTGCAGGTTACTTTCAAATCAACTCCGGAATGTACCGCAAATGCAGTCAACATGTGATCAAAGAATCCTATTCCGGTGGAAATTTCCACCTTGCCGTTTCCGTCAAGATCAAGCGCAAGGAGAATATCGGTTTCTTTAGTTGTTCTTTTAATTTCTGCTTTTCTCATATTCCCTCTCCTTATCGCTGATTTAATACAATTGCTTCAAACTCGTCCAAAACAAATTTAAGTGTCTTTTCATCCGCAACACTGATTCTAAGCAGATGATCATCTAAAAGTCTTAAAGATATATCCTTTTTGTGCAGCTCATCGCTTATAAATCTTGCATCCTCAAGCCACAGCAGCACAAAGTTTACAACCGAAGGATAAACCTTCATGCGTCCGTTTGATTTTGCCGCAATTTCATTTAAGCGATTTTTCAAAATCCCCATCATTTTCTTGATCTCTGCCATTGCGGCTTCACGATATTCGAGATGATTGAGAAGTATGGTGGCGACCGCCTGATCAAGCGAGCTTACATTGTACGCATCTCTTACCGATCGCATTGCATAGGTGATTTCGGGGGTGGAAACCGCAAATCCCATTCTGGCGCCTGCCGCACCCATTGCCTTGGAAAGGGTCCGCAAAACGATTAAGTTATCATATTTTCCAGCCAGATCAAGCACTGACTGATCAGAAAAATCCATATATGCTTCATCTACCACAACAAGGCAGTCGAGCGATTCGATGATACGGATAACTTCTTGACGCATAAGCTGCGAACCACTTGGGTTGTTGGGATTAGAGAAGATGACTAAATCGGCATTGTGCTGCTTTGCGCCATCGATCAGAATATCGGCAGTAAAAGTCATATCCTCAAGGCGCGGAAGCTTAACTGCTTTGCGTTCAAAAATTGCGGCATTGCTCCAATAGCTTCCGAAATCACGCTGTATTCCAAGCACAACACCGCCATGAGGAACAAGACGCCCCACTATCATGTTAATAAGTTCATCAGAGCCGTTTCCTGGTACTACACACTCAGGATCTACATTAAAAGCCTTACCATAGGCCTTGCGCAATTCAACAGTAAGATCATCAGGATAGCGGTTGAGATCAAGAGTGTTGGTTATGTAATCGGAAATCTCCTTTTTAATATAATCGGGAATAGGAACACAGCTTTCATTTGCATCAAGTCTGGTTTTGTATCCGGTTCCGCAATAGCTGAAAGGAGAAAGCTCCTTGATAACGGGGTTAAGTCGCATATGGGGTCACCTCATAACAAATAATCAATCTAATCTTACGCTAATTGCGTTTGCATGGGCGGAAAGTCCTTCTTTACCTGCTATGGTAAGGATATCTTCTGCCGCTTCGCACATAGCCTGCTTGCTGTAGCAAAGATATGCACTGCGCTTGACAAAACTGTCTACGCCAAGCGGAGAGAAAAATCTTGCCGTTCCGCTGGTGGGAAGAACGTGGTTGGGACCTGCATAATAGTCGCCGAGAGGTTCTGGCGTGTATTCCCCGAGAAATACCGAGCCGACATTGTCAAGTCTGCCTAAAAGTCTCATCGGCTCTCTAACCTGTACTTCGAGATGCTCGGGAGCAAGTTCATTTGCAAGTTCTACCATCTGGTCCTCATTCTGACAGATTATGATTGCGCCGTAATCGGCAAGCGATTTAGCAATAATCTCTTTTCGGGAAAGGTTTTCAATCTGTCGCTCTATTTCCTTAACGGTATCTTCCGCCAGCTTTCTGTCGGTGGTAAGCAGAATTGCCGAAGCCATCTTATCGTGCTCAGCCTGACCCATCATATCGGCAGCAACATAAGCTGCGTTAGCAGTGGAATCAGCCATGATAAGAATCTCACTCGGTCCTGCTATCATATCGATATCTACAGTTCCGTAAAGAAGCTTCTTTGCGGTAGCTACGAATATATTTCCGGGTCCGACAATTTTGTCCACTCTCGGTACGCTTTCGGTGCCGTAAGCCATTGCAGCAACAGCCTGTGCGCCGCCCATAAGGAATACCCTGTCCACTCCGCAGATAGCGGCAGCTGTGAGAATATCAGGGTTTGCCTTTCCTCCGACAGAAGGAGGTGTAACCATAATAAGCTCTTCTACCCCTGCGATCTTGGCAGGAATTGCGTTCATAAGTACCGAAGAAGGATATGCCGCAGTTCCTCCGGGAACATATAAACCTACCCTTTTAAGCCCTCTGACGCGCTGTCCAAGTATTACCCCGTCAGGACGAGCGTCAATAAAACTCTGGGTTTTCTGTCTGTGATGGAATGCAGCTATATTTTCCTGTGCATTTAAAAGCGCCGACACAAATTCGGGATCAGCTTCAGTCAACGCATCGTTGATCTCGTCTCTTGAAACCTCAAAAACCTCGGGACAACGCTTATCGAACTGCATGGTAAACTCTTTTACAGCCTCATCGCCTCTGTTTTTTACCTGCTCAAGTATATTTGCTACCGCTTCGCTTACCTTTTTATCGGTTTCGTTGTCGCGGCTGCGCATAAGAGAAAAGAATTCCGCATCGTTTACACCGTTGGCTTCAATAATTTTAACCATAAAAAACACCTCTTTGCCGTGTTTTCATTTGTCTTCACGAGCAGCATTAAGTCTGTCGACTATCTCTTCTATACTGCTCTTGTGAAGTTTAAGGCTTGCTATATTAACAATAAGTCGGGTAGAAACCTCACAAACCGTTTCAACTACTTCAAGTCCGTTTTCGGCTAACGTTTTTCCGGTCTCAACAAGATCAACGATAGCATCGGTGATGCCGAGAACAGGCCCCAACTCTACCGAGCCTTCTATTTTAAGTACTTTTACGTCCATCTGCTTTCTCGCAAAATAGTCGGCCGCGATTTTAGGATATTTGCTTGCAACAGTTCTTGCCGCATAGCCGTCAAAAAAGTTAGCATCCTTAGGAGCTGCCAGCACCATACGGCATCTGCCAATTCCCAAATCAGCCATCTCATAAAAAGAGCTACCGTTTTCCATTATGGTATCTTTTCCTACAATACCGATGTCACAGGCGCCGGTTTCAACATAAGTTATAACGTCAGCAGCCTTGGCAAATACAACTTCAAATTCACCGCCATCGGTGGGAATAATAAGCTTTCTGCCTTTATCCTTAAGCCCTTCACAGCCATATCCCGCTTTTTCAAGCATAGGGATTATCGCTTTTTCAATTCGGCCTTTGGTAAGCGCCATTCTGATTTTACGCTGCATCAGAGCACCTCTCTTTCGGTTTCTCCAACTACCGCAAATATACGGTCAAAACCTGTTTTATTTCCCGCGCATACTGCATCCTCAACAGGAATTATCTGGGCGGTATACCCTTCTGCATTTAACTTTCCAAGCAGTTCGAACACCTTTTTTATATCGCTTTTTTCATCAACGAGAACAGCCGCAGAAGCGGCCTTGTTTTGCTGCTTAGTAGCTGCCTTTTCACATAACAAGTCAAGGTTTACCGCGAATCCGGTTGCAGGTCTGTCCTCACCAAATTCACGGGTAAGTCCGTCATATCTGCCGCCCGAAAGAACCGGCTCGCCTGCACCGGCGGTGTAACCGCGGAAAATGATTCCGGTATAATAATCGGCCTGATTTACCAATCCAAGGTCAATGGTAAGATGCTCTGCCAAACCAAGCGAAGAAAGAGTATTGTAAATAGAAGCGAGATAGTCGAGTGCTTTGTCGGAAGCTTCATTGGAAAAGAGAGCTCTTGCCTCATTCAGTACTGCAACAGAACCAAAAAGTGCCGGCAGTTTTTTAAGCGCCTTTTGTGCGGGGCATCCCTCAAACTGCTCTAAAAGCGAATCGAGTGCCGGGAAGTTCTTGTGTTCAACCAAATCTCTTATCTGCTCGCCAATTTCAGCAGGAGCATTGAGGCTGTCGACAAGGGCGTTAAAATATCCAATGTGGCAAAGTTCAAGCTGAAAATCGTCTCCGCATACAGCGTTTAAGCTTCTAGCTGCAAGCTCCATAATCTCAACGTCACAGATGGCAAGATTTGCGCCGATATATTCAACGCCCATCTGCGAAATCTCTCCCGAAACGCCCGAGTTGCCGTCAGCATAGCGATAAATCTTCTGATTATAGAAAATTCTTAGCGGATCAGTATGATTTTTAAGTCTGGAACCGATTAACCTTGCAATTGGTATGGTGCAGTCGGGTCGAAGAACCAGTATTCTGCCGGTATGATCGATAAGCTTATAGATGCTTTGCTGAGGAAAATATCCTTTTGCAGTTTCAAACACATCATAATATTCCAGAACAGGGGTAGAAACTTCTCTGAATCCCCTTGCTCTGAATAAATCGCCAAGAGCGCGGATAAATGCTCCGCGCTTCTCACATTCATCAAAAAGCCTGTCTTTGGTGCCGTCAGGCGTAATCTTACCGAACTGGTTCATGCCGAATACCTCTCGATATAATTTAGTATGCTAATGTGTTACTATGCTATCACAAGAAATCGTTTTAGTCAACTAGAATAATGTAATTTGGCTTGTTTCAGGCAAATCACCAAAAGTTCCTATATTTTTAAGCGTTTCTATAATGGTTTTGGATACGCCAACGGCACTTTCAGAAAATTCCTCAATAGATAAGAACGGGCCTTTCTGTGCAGCCTCGTAAAGAGATTCTGCAGCAGCTGAGCCTACACCCTTCATAGATCCAAACGGCAAGCGTATGTTATTACCTTCAACAACATATTTGTTTGCCTGAGATTTCTCAAGGTCAATGGGTAAGAAACCGTATCCTCTGCCCATCATTTCATACACTATTCCAAGAACAGCAAGTATGTTGTCATCTTTTGCCGATCTGTCGTGTCCCATGCTCTTAAGCTGCTCTATGCGATTCTTTACAGCTGTTTTTCCCATTATTGCAACTTCTGCATCAAAATCATCGGGGCGAACGGTAAAATAAGTAGCGTAAAACTGCAGCGGATAATGAATCTTATACCACCCAAGCTTTACCGCCGACATAACATATGCTGCAGCATGTGCCTTGGGGAACATATATTTGATCTTTAAACAGCTATCTACATACCACTGCGGAACATCATGTTCCAGCATTGTCTTCTGCATCTCGGGTGTAAGATCCTTGGGTGCTTTACCCTTTCTGGTGATCTCCATGATCTTAAATGCAAGACCCGGCTCAAGTCCCTTGTGCATAAGATAAACCATGATGCTGTCACGCGTTCCAATAACATCAGAAATGGTGCAGATCCCGTCATGGATAAGTTCCTGAGCGTTGCCAAGCCAAACATCGGTTCCGTGAGAAAGTCCCGAAATCTGCAAAAGGTCGGAGAAGTTCTTGGGTCTTGCTTCTACAAGCATCTGACGGACAAAGTTTGTTCCCATTTCAGGAAGCGCCAGTGTACCTGTATCGCAGTCTATTTCCTCAGCAGTAACACCAAGTGCTTCAGGAGAAGTGAAAAGGCTGTATACCTCTGGATCGTTTACAGGAACATCCTCCGTTTTAATGCCTGTCATATCCTCAAGATGCTTATAAAGAGTCGGACCGTCGTGTCCAAGCTCGTCAAGCTTTAATATGGTATCATGCAGCGAATGGAAATCGAAGTGAGTAGTCATCATTCCGGTTTCGGATTTATCAGCAGGATACTGTACCGGCGTAAAATCGGTTACTTCATACCCCTGCGGGATAACTACCATACCACCGGGGTGCTGACCTGTAGTGCGCTTAACGTCGGTACATCCGATGCTAAGTCGTTCTTCCTCGGCACGGTGTACTACTCTGCCGCGTTCTTCAAGATACTTTTTCACATATCCAAAAGCAGTTTTGTCGGCAACAGTAGCTATAGTTCCTGCTTTATACACCTGTGTGGATCCAAAAAGCTCTTCAGTGTAACGGTGTATATTAGACTGGCATTCTCCCGAGAAGTTAAGGTCAATATCAGGCTGCTTATCGCCGTTAAATCCAAGGAAGGTTTCAAACGGAATATCGTGTCCGTCGCTGTGACATTTTGCTCCGCAGCGGGGACATTTTTTATCAGGAAGGTCAAATCCGGAACCAACAGAACCATCGGTAATAAATTCGTTGTACTGACATTTGGGGCATACGTAATGCGGAGGCAGCGGATTAACCTCCGAAATTCCCGACATGGTTGCAACAAAAGACGAACCTACCGAACCACGGGAGCCAACTTTATAACCCAAACTTTCAGATTTTGCAACAAGCTTTTGCGCGGTCATATACATGACCGAAAATCCGTTTTTAATTATCGAGTCCAGTTCTTTTTTGAGTCGATCAGAAACCAACTGTGGGATGGGATCTCCGTAAATTTTTGCCGCACGCTCCCAGCAAAGCTGCTGAAGAAGTTCATCAGAACCTTCTATGGAAGGTGGGAAAGTTCCGTCAGGAACAGGTTTTAGGCTGTCTACGCTGTCCGCAATTGCGTTGGGGTTGGTAACAACTATCTCAAACGCCTTTTCTGCGCCTAAATATGAGAACTCTTCCAGCATTTCCTCTGTAGTCTTAAGATAAAGAGGTGCCTGATTGTCGGCATCTTTAAATCCCTGACCAGACATCAATACAGCGCGGAAAACAGCATCTTCCGGATTAAGAAAATGAACGTCACCGGTGGCACATACCGGAATATTTAAATGTTCACCGATTCTGACAATAGTTCTGTTGAAATCACGCAGACCGTCTTCTGACTGACAAACACCTTCACGCAAAAGGAACTGGTTATTGCCGATAGGCTGAACCTCCAGAAAATCATAAAACTTTGCGATCTCACATAAATCATTGAAATGCGCACCATCAAGCATCGCTCTGAATAGCTCGCCTGCCTCGCATGCGCTGCCGATGATAAGACCTTCTCGCCATTTATCTATGTTGCTTTTGAGAATTCTGGGGGTTTTATAGAAGTTTGTTACATGACTTTCAGAGATAAGCTTATATAAATTTTTAAGTCCTATCTGGTTCTGTGCAATTATAATTATGTGATAGCTGGGTACTTTTTTGAAATCTACCGCTTCCAAAAGAGTATTTAAGTCATTGACTGTTTCTATGTCATGCTTCTGCTTAGCGCGCTCAATCATCTTAAAGAATACCCCCGCAAGCGCTCTGGCATCGTCACAGGCACGGTGAGCGTTGAAATCATCCAGTTTCAAATGCTCAACAAGCTTGCCAAGCTTGAACGATTTAAGCTCGGTGAACAGGGCTCTTGCAATAATCAAGGTATCGACAGATGTAAAGTTATAAGACTTGCCACATCTTCTTGCGGCAGCTTTAAGAAAAGAAGTGTCAAATTTTGCGTTGTGTGCTATTAAAACAGCATTATCCCCACCGCAAAATGCGTAAAACTGATCAAGCGCATCATTTTCACTTAATGCGCCCTCCAGCATTTTGTCGGTTATACCGGTTAGATTGGTTATTTCAGGGGTAAGTCGTTTCTCGGGATCAACAAAGACATCAAATTCTTCAAGTATATCGCCGTTTTTAATTCTGACAGCACCAATTTCGATGATTCGCTCTGTTGCCGCCGAGAGACCGGTGGTCTCAAGGTCAAAAATTATCATCTCTTCATCGATGCCGCATCCCTTGCCAAGAACGGCAGGTATCTTATCATTTACACGGTATCCTTCAACACCGTAAAGTATTTTAATGGGATTTCCGGATTTGGCGGCCCCCTTTGCCGCAGA
>JAFQAX010000123.1 GCA_017399785.1 Oscillospiraceae bacterium
CAGCAAAACCTTCCACAAGGATAAGGATATACATATTCACGTACCGGAAGGTGCCGTTCCCAAGGATGGACCTTCGGCGGGTATTACCATTTGCACTGCTTTGCTGTCGGCTCTTTCTAATACCGAGGTTCGTCATGACGTTGCTATGACCGGTGAGGTTACCCTCCGCGGAAGAGTGCTTGCAATCGGCGGTTTGCGTGAAAAGACTATGGCTGCATTCAGAAACAACATCAAAACCGTTGTTATTCCCGCCGCCAATGAGCCTGATCTCATTGAAGTGGATGAAGCTGTCAGAAAAGCAATTCGCTTTGTACCGGTCAAATCTGTTGATGAAGTGTTCCCAATAGCTTTTAACGCTGTTCCTGAGGGTCAAAGGGCGGATGACAAAGAACAACAGATGGTAGAGGCTATTGCTGCTGCAAAGACTGCCGACAGTACGGTGAGAAATCCCGTTACATGCTAATATATAAAAGCCGCGCAGATCTCTACGCGGCTTTGGTCGTATAATCAATCTTGACAGGGGAGACTGTTATGAATTTTAATAAAGTGGAATTTGAACGATCTTTCGGACTTTCCTCTCAGCTGCCCGATTCAACCGGATTGGAATTTGTTTTTGCAGGACGTTCAAATGCCGGAAAGTCCTCGCTTTTAAATAAGATATTCAATAGAAAATCGCTGGCAAGAGTAAGCTCTATGCCGGGTAAAACCGCAACCATAAACTTTTATCGATGCGAAAATGTGCGTCTGGTCGATCTTCCCGGTTACGGCTATGCCAAGGTTGCGCATGGAGAACGCCGCAGATGGGACGAGCTTATCGGCGGATACTTCGGACAAAGCCGCGATATAGCGCTGGTTTTTCTGCTGATGGATATGCGCCATTCGCCCTCTAAGGACGATTTGACCATGGTTAATTATCTCATCGACAGCGAGATGCCTTTTATTATTATTCTTACCAAGGCGGACAAGCTTAGCAAAAAACAGCGAGAAGAGCGATTTGAGGCGTTTAAAACCGAACTTCCCTGCGGCGAGGACATCGCCATGATTCCGTTCTCCTCAGTTACCGGAGAGGGTGCAGAAGAGGTTTGTGGAATAATCTCCGATATTTCCGAACCGGAAGATGATCAAGAATCCGAAGAGCAAAGTATAATTATTGAATAATATTCTAAAAATATTCAGTCGAGGAGTGGATAAAATGTTTGTTTCCGAATGCTTAAGTGTCAATGATGCCGGCCATCTTACTATAGGCGGTGCTGATACCGTAGAGCTTGCGCGTCAGTTCGGCACACCTCTTTACGTTTTTGACGAGGCTACCATACGCAACACCATGCGCGAATATAACGCTTCGATGAAAAAGTTTTATAACGGTGCCGGATTGGTGGCATATGCCAGCAAGGCGTTTTCCTGCAAGGAGATATATCGCATCGCTAAAGACGAGGGCTGCGGTATTGATGTAGTTTCGGCAGGCGAGCTTTATACAGCTCTTTCGGTTGACTTCCCTGCGGAGAAGATTTTTTATCACGGCAACAATAAGACTGTTTCCGAACTTGTCTATGCTATTGAAAGTGGCGTAGGCAGAATTGTTGTTGACAACCTCACTGAACTGGAGCGCATATCTGAAATTGCTGCTTCGCAGAGCAAGATCGTTCCAATTCTTATCCGCGTTAAGCCCGGCATAGATGCTCACACCCACGATTTTATTCGCACCGGACAGATAGATTCCAAGTTCGGTTTTGCGCTTGAGACCGGCGAGGCACTTGAGGCTGTAAAGTACATAAAAGAGCATAAAAGTGTTGAATTAAAGGGCATCCATTGCCATATTGGTTCGCAGATATTTGAAGTTTCTCCCTTTGAGCTTGCGGCTGAAGTTATGGTAGGTTTTATGAATACCGTAAGGCAGGAAACCGGAATAATCCTCACCGAACTTAATCTTGGCGGAGGATTTGGTATCAAGTATGTGCCTGAAAATGATCCTGTTCCTTATATGGGATATATGGAGATGGTTTCTAAAGTTGTACACGATGCCTGCAAAAAGTATGGACTGGATATACCGTTTATAGTTATCGAGCCCGGTCGTTCTATTGTAGGACCAGCCGGAATCACTCTTTACACCGTTGGCGGGGTAAAGGATATCCCCAATATCCGTACCTATGTTTCGGTTGACGGCGGTATGACCGATAACCCCAGATATATTCTCTATCAGTCTGTTTATGAGGCGTTGGTTGCAAATAAGGCCGACAAGCCCAAGGATGCTGTGGTAACTCTTGCCGGACGCTGCTGTGAAAGCGGAGATCTGGTGGGAGAAGGCATGCCTATTCAGCGACCCGAGGTTGGAGATATCGTTGCTGTACTTGCCACCGGAGCGTATAATTATTCGATGGCTTCTAACTACAACAGAGTTCCCAGAGCTGCAGCTGTTATGGTAAAGGATTCCGAGGCGCGTCTTATTATCCGCCGCGAAAGCATGGAAGATATTATCAAAAACGATATTTGATGTTAGTTTTCAGGGCATTTTGGATTTATTTAAAAATTATTTTCAAAAAGGTATTGCTTTCGCGTTGTGAAGTGGTAAAATAGTATTATGATAACGCGGCATCTTGAAGGGTGCGGCCGAACAAGACAAAAATGCGGAGGTAGAGGACAAATGAATCCACGCCTTAAGGAAATGAATGTTGACACATTGTTCGAGGCTATTCTCAGACTTGAAACTTTAGAAGAATGCTATAACTTTTTTGATGATCTTTGCACTGTGCAGGAGCTGAAGGCTCTTACTCAGAGACTTCAGGTTGCGGTAATGCTGTCCGAGGGTAAAGTTTACAGCGACATCGTTGCCAAGACCGGTGCATCCACCGCAACGATAAGCAGAGTAAACCGCTCTCTCAATTATGGCAGCGACGGCTATAAAGTAGTATTTGAAAGGCTGGCAAAGGATGGCCTGCTATAATGAATTTGCCCGTTTTTACGATAGGTTTATAACTCCTGTCGATTATCGGGCGCGCGCGAAATATTTTGACATGCTGATAAAACGTTACATCGGGGAGCAGCAAAACCTGCTCCTCGATTTGGCATGCGGTACTGCAAGTCTTTCTATAGAGCTTTCTAAACTTGGGTATGAGGTTATTGCGGTTGACGGATCGGAACAGATGCTGATGGAGGCGCAGCAGAAATGCTTTGAATCGGGAGAAAGAATTCTTTTGCTGAATCAGCAAATGGAAGATCTGGATCTTTACGGAACGATAAATGCCTGCGTTTGCGCGCTTGATTCGCTTAATCATATCACCGATGAAAAGCTTCTCAAACGGGCGATTTCAAGAGTTTCTCTGTTCCTTGAACCGGGCGGGGTGTTTGTGTTCGACATGAATACGCCTTATAAACACCGTGAACTGCTTGGTGACAACTGCTATGTCTATGAAGACGACGACGCGATGTGCGTATGGAGAAACCGCACCGATGAAAATCTTGTCACCGAAATAGATCTTGATTTCTTCACCCAACGTAAAGACGGAAAATACGACAGAAGCAGTGAAAGCTTCTGTGAGCGAGGCTATGATGCCCAAAAAGTTGAAACGCTGCTTGCGGAATGCGGATTAAAGCTTGATGCGCTTTATGCTGCCGATACGTTGGAGCCTGTCGACGACCGCACCGAGCGGTATATTTTTGTTGCTGTAAAGGAGTAATGATCGATGGCAAAGCTTACAAGAGCTATTACAACCGACGGAGCTATTCTTGCCACCGTTTTAAATTCGACTGATATGTGCCAGCGTGCACATGAAATACATGGAAGCTCGGCAACCGCAACTGCGGCGATGGGCAGACTTATGACTGCAGCTTCTATGATGGGTGCTGCGCTTAAAAATGACAACGACACCATAACTCTCAGAATAAGCGGTAAAGGTCCTGCGGGGGCTGTTATCGCTGTTTCTGATGCCTTTGGTAATGCCAAGGTAACGATTGGCAATCCTTATGCAGATCTGCCCCCAAACAGCAAGGGCAAGCTTGACGTAGGCGGAATTGTTGGTACGGACGGATTTCTATCTGTAATCCGAGACAGCGGCGAAGGCGAGCCGCAGACCGGCTATTCTCCCATAGTTTCGGGTGAGATAGGCGACGACATAACTTATTTCTTTGCAAATTCCGAGCAGGTGCCCACCGTATGTGCGCTTGGCGTGTTGGTTGATACCGATCTCAGCGCTGCTGCTGCGGGCGGATATCTGCTGCAGCTTTTACCCGGTGCAGATGATGAAACCATCGATAAGCTGGAAAAGGTAATGCCCACCGTTGCCCCTGTTTCTACGCTGGTGAATGAGGGACTTTCCAATAAAGAAATCCTTGATCGCGCGCTTGAAGGATTTGAGTACGAGATTATAGAGGAAAGAGATGTAGAGTATCGCTGTGACTGCTCCCGCGAGAGAGTGGAAAGGGTACTTATCAGCCTTGGTTATGATGAGCTTATCAGACTGTCAACCGAGCAGGATACCACATCTGTGGAATGTCATTTTTGTGAAAAAATTTATGATTTTTCTGCAAAAGAAGTGGAAAATCTTGCAAAGAAAAGTAAGTAGAAACCGCATTGGAAAGCCATTTTTCGACATTTCGAAATTTTTTTCAAAAAATTTCGAAAAAAGTGTTGACAAATCGAAAAAGTTGATATATACTAAACAAGTCGCTTGAGGGAAGCACACAAGAGTGAGCGGAAATCAAAGACATGTGGGAGCATAGCTCAGCTGGGAGAGCATCTGCCTTACAAGCAGAGGGTCACAGGTTCGAGCCCTGTTGTTCCCACCACTTGGCCCGGTAGTTCAGTTGGTTAGAACGCTAGCCTGTCACGCTAGAGGTCGTGGGTTCGAGCCCCATCCGGGTCGCCATTTTTTTTGGGCGGATTTCAGTTCGCCGATCTGCCTTTGTAGCTCAGTCGGTAGAGCAGTGGACAGAAAATCCACGTGTCGTTGGTTCGATTCCGACCGGAGGCACCACGGTTCCCTTGCGGAACCGAGATGCGGGTGTAGCTCATCCGGTAGAGCGCCACCTTGCCAAGGTGGAGGTAGCGA
>JAFQAX010000124.1 GCA_017399785.1 Oscillospiraceae bacterium
CCCTGAGGGTGCTGCGGAGTAGCAGTGGTGGTATATCTTAAAGCAGTGTAAGGCTCCATAAAATCAGCGTTTTTAGATGCCTCTCTAAGCAACAGTGCCAAATCGGAAACGGTAGTGTAGTGATCGTCATCGTGGAGACCGGTTACATTCACGAAGTGGGTGTTATCCATTCCAAGCGAAGCGGCACGCTCATTCATGAGCGAAACAAAATTTTCGTTTGAATCGGCAGCGGCGTTTGCCAGGGCTGTTGCTGCTTCCGCACCGGAAGGCAGCAGCGTTGCGTAAAGCAGGTCGCGTATTGTAACCGTTTCGCCAAGGGAAAATCCCGCCATAGCGGCATTTTGCTCGTAAAGTCCGACATAATCTTCATATTTCATTGTAACAGAGCTGTCCAAATCCGATATGTTTTCAATGGCAACAAGCGCGGTCATTATTTTGGTGAGAGATGCAGGATATATTATTTCGGTCGGATCTTTCCCGTAAAGAATATCTCCGGAATTAGGGTCGAATAATATTGCGTTGCTGCTGAAAAGCTCCAGTCCCGAAAATCCGCGGCCTGTTCCTTCAGAAGGAGAATTTTCCGAAACGATCATTATTTCTTCTTCTTGCAGTGCCAAAGAAAGATCATGATATTTTCCGTAAGAAAAAACAGCAAAAACTATTGCTGCAGCAATCGGAATGATGCAAACAAACGGGCTTGCCCCTTTTTTACGTTTTTTTGCGCTCATTTTTGCACCTCCTCATCAAAATTATACCAAATAAAAACCTCTTAATCAAACCTGCGAATAAAGATATTATTTTAGGCAAAAACTATCGCTACAACCAAACTGAAAAGAGGTATATTATGTTATTTAATAAAATAGCACTTTTGCTTGTTATTGTCGGCGCATTTAACTGGGGACTTATAGGACTTTTTGGATTGGATGCGGTTGCATGGCTTTTTGGAGGTCAGGCATCCCTTATCAGTCGAATTATATATACAATAATAGGCGTTGCAGGCGTGTGGTGTGTTACGATGCTTTTTTCGGAGCCTGCGGAAGGATATTCCCATCGATAAAAAATCCGCCCGATATTTTCGGGCGGATTTTTTGCGGCTAAAAGCTTTTGATGAGTGGTATTAGTTCCGATACTGAACAATATCCCGCATCAAAACATTGGCTTATTTTGTCAAAAGACAGTACGTTTGCATCTTGGGGTATGTTTGGGGATATTTTCAGCTTTTCTCCCGTTACATAACAGTTTTTTAATCTCTCACCCATTATCGATACAGAACGGGAAATAACTTCCGGCAGCGAATCTATGCTGTGGTCGGCTGCAGCAGAGCCGACATCCACCGCCACTATATTTGGCATATTGGCAGCAAAAAGAAAATCTACGGGAAGGTTGTTTGTTACACCTCCGTCAACAAGCAGACCTACAGAGCTTCTTAATGGAGGGAAAACACCTGGCAAACAGCAGCTTGAATAAACGGCGTCGCACAGTAATATGTCGTTTTGTAAAATCGTATTGGAGAGCCGATGTCTAAAAGAAGTATTGGAAAAGCAAACGGTGTTGCCGCTTATCAAGTCTGTCGAGGATATAAAGAGCGGAAGCCTTGAGGATGAAATTTTAGCATTTCCGAAAAGCTGTTTTAAAAATGAATAGAAATAGCTCCCTTTTAAAACGGCAAGGGTGGTTTCTTTTCTGCCAAATGCAATCGAAACAGCAGACCATAAAATGTAAGAGATATTCCAATCGATAAGTTTGTGCCCCTGCTTTTCTAATTCAGAGCAAATATCTTCAAGCTGCACCGATGATGTTCCTATACAATAAAGCGCAGCGACCAGCGCTCCTGCGCTTGTTCCCGAAACAGCAACGGGTTTCAGATGATATTCGTTAAGCGCTTTTAAAACTCCTGCGTGAGCTGCCGCTTTACAGCCGCCGCCCGAAAGCGAAAGTGAAAATGACATAATCCATCCCTATACTGTAAATTGTCTGTGAAATGTGTTATTATATTCTAAGCTTATAGTCGATGAAGATATTCCCATTACTGAAAATTTTACGGGAGTAATAATATGAATGATATAAAATTAGTGTTGTTGATTGTCTGTGCGATTTTTTCGACATTGGCCTGTCTGTTTTCTGCAGCTGCATTTATAAAATCAAGTGGCAGAAGAGACAACAGCGCAAATGTTTTAAAGGAAATAGAGCTTGCCAACAAAAGACTCCGTGAAGAGCTTAACAGCTCGATGCAGCTGTCTATGTCCGCGATGGCGACTGCACTTTCAGAAGCGCAGCGTCAAAACGGCGAGATTCAGGATAAAAGATTAAAAGAGCTTAACGAACAGCTGGGATACCGAAACGAGCTGCTGCATAAAACGGTAAACAGACAGCTTGCCGAAATTGAAATGCGAATCAAGGAGTTTACCCAGCGATCTGAAAACAGCCTTGAAAATATGCGCCGAGATAATTCCGAGCAGCTCGAAAAGATGCGCCAGACGGTGGATGAAAAGCTGCAGAAAACGCTTAGCGAGCGGTTGGACAGATCTTTCGAACAGGTTTCAAAACAGCTTGAGCAGGTTTACATCGGACTTGGAGAGATGAAAACCTTGGCCAATGGCGTTGGAGATCTCAAAAAGGTGCTTTCAAATGTAAAAACTCGTGGTATACTCGGCGAAATACAGCTCGGTGCTATTTTGGAGCAGATACTTGCTTCGGAGCAGTATGAGGCAAATGTATGTACCAAGCAGGGAAGTCAGAATGTGGTTGAATATGCCGTTAAACTGCCCGGAAACGGTGAAGAAACCGTTTGGCTGCCGATAGACGCGAAATTTCCTGCCGACTGCTATGCCGATTTGATGCAGGCATACGATAGTGCCGATAGCGATGCAATATCCGCTGCGGGAAAAGAACTTGAGCGACGAATTAAAGCCTGCGCAAAGGATATACACGATAAATATATCGATCCGCCCAACACCACCGATTTTGCGGTAATGTTCCTTCCGTTTGAAGGGCTTTATGCAGAGGTCGTGCGACGCGGAATGGTAGAAATACTCACCCGTGATTACAAGGTGAATATTGCCGGTCCCACCACAATGGCAGCGCTGCTAAACAGCCTGCAGATGGGATTCAGAACACTTGCCATTCAAAAGCGCTCGGGTGAGGTGTGGCGTGTTCTCGGAGAAGTCAAAACCGAGTTTGCAAATTTCAATGGCGTGCTGTTAAAGGCGCAGGATAAGCTTAGACTGGCTAATACCGAGATAGACCGCCTTGTGGGAACGAGGACCCGGGCCATCGAGCGTAAACTGCGCGAGGTAGAGGCGCTGCCGACAGCTTCAGCGGTTGATTTGCTTCCCGAGGGGGATAGTTATGGCGAATCCTAATGATATAAGAACTTACCATGGAATATACATGGATCCGTTTTCGGCAAAGGAAGACGAGATAGATATAAAGGATATAGCGCATGCTCTTTCGCTTTTATGCAGGGCAAATGGGCATATAAAGCACTTTTATTCGGTTGCTCAGCACTGTCTTAATTGCGAAAAGGAGGCGGCTGCAAGGGAACTGGGAGATGAAATCAGACTTTTTTGTCTGCTGCACGATGCCACCGAGTGCTATATTTCCGATATAACCAGACCGGTAAAGCGCCGAATGCCGGAATACTGTGCTGCCGAAGAAAAGCTGGCGGAAGTTATTTACCGAAAGCTTGCAGGTAAGCTGCCCGATGAGTTTCAGCAGAAAGCTATAAACGATGTAGATGATACCCTTCTGCACCATGAATTTTTCAATCTCTGCGGCGCAAAGATATTTGAAGTCGAGCCAAAGCTTTATGCCGATATAACTTTTGATGAACAGAATGCAAAAGAGGTTGAACAAAGCTTTTTAAGCTTATATAATGAGCTTATCTGCCGATTGGAGGCGAAAAGCGATGGCTAATGCAAAAACAAATGCACAGCGAATTCTCGAAAAAGCTAAAATTCCGTATAAGGCTCATTCCTACAGCGCCGACGACGGAAAGATAGACGGTGTTTCCACTGCCGCAAAGATAGGTGTTCCGGTTGAGCGGGTATTTAAAACGCTGGTTGCCCGCGGCGCATCAAAAGGTATATATGTGTTTGTTATTCCGGTTGCTGAAGAACTTGACCTTAAAGCTGCTGCACGCGCCGTAAAGGAAAAGTCGGTGGAAATGGTACAGGTAAAAGAACTGCTTGGACTTACCGGATATATCCGTGGAGGTTGTTCGCCGGTTGGAATGAAAAAGCGCTATCCCACCGTTGTAGCGGAATCCGCGCTTGAACACAGCGCGATAGTACTTAGCGCGGGGAAGATAGGCGAGCAGATAGAGCTTTCACCTGAGAGCTTAAAACAGGCTGTCGGATGTGAATTTGCCGACATAACGCACAAGGTTTAAATTCCCATTAGGGACAAAATAAATTTTACGGAGGAAATTATGGTAACTATTACTATGGAAAACGGCGGCGTTATCAAGCTGGAGCTTTATCCCGAGATAGCACCCATCACCGTTGAGAACTTTGAAAAGCTGGTTAAGGACGGATTTTACGACGGCCTTATCTTCCACCGTGTTATCCGCGGATTTATGATCCAGGGCGGATGCCCTCAGGGAACCGGTACCGGCGGACCCGGCTGGCAGATCAAGGGCGAGTTTGCCCGCAACGGCGTAAAGA
Organism: Oscillospiraceae bacterium; assembly: GCA_017399785.1. Lineage (GTDB taxonomy): Bacteria > Bacillota > Clostridia > Oscillospirales > Ruminococcaceae > Yanshouia. Next base: position 4,665 of record JAFQAX010000124.1, read on the forward strand.
ACGACCTTAAGCACACCAGAGGCGTTATATCTATGGCGAGATCGATGAGCCCTAACTCTGCGGGCTCTCAGTTCTTTATCATGCATGAGGATGCTCCTCACCTCGATGGTTCCTATGCTGCATTCGGCAAGGTTGTAGAAGGAATGGATGTTGTTGATGCTATCGCATCGGTAAAGACCAACTTCCAGGATCGTCCCAAGGTAGAGCAGAAGATCAAGAGCATCACCATTGATTGATAATAATAAAAGCACTCTCGATTTTGAGGGTGCTTTTTGTTTAAATATTTTCTATTTAAGGGTTGAAATATGCTGTATTATCTGTTAGAATATGCATCGAAGTTTACAGGTGTCAATACACTTATTGGGCGAGGTGCTTTAAATGATCAAAAAACTTTGGAACAGAATATTTATCGATGGTCTTTCCGGCATGGCGCTGGGACTTTTTTCAACCCTTATCGTCGGAACGATAATCCAGCAGATAGGAACCTTTATCGGCGGCGGAATAGGAAATACGCTGTTTATTATAGGCAAGGTTGCCGCTGCTCTTACCGGCGCGGGAATAGGCTGCGGTGTTGCTTATAAGTTTAAAGAAGCTCCGTTGGTTGTGCTTTCTTCCGCCACTGCCGGTATGGTAGGCGCATTTGC
>JAFQAX010000125.1 GCA_017399785.1 Oscillospiraceae bacterium
CGTTTCGCCGCCTGCGATAAAGGCAAGGCTCTCTTTGCTGTCGGCGTGATGCTGCGCAATGTTGGCAAGGAAGGTTCCCGCATCCCGCGCAATGCAGCTGAGCGACGAGGTGAGCACAAAAGGCTTATAGCCAAGCTGCCTGCAGGCGCTTGCGGCGGCGGCGCAAAGCTCGCGGACACTGCCGGTGATGTGAGTTTCAACGTTATCCAGCTGTTTGGGTGTTTCAATGCCGAGCAGCGACTTCATCTCATCGGTGAGGGTGAGATCATATTTTTCTGCGATCGCGGCAGCCTCGGCGCAGGTGGAGCTGTCGGGATAAGCGGGGCCCGATGCGATCATATCGAGCGGGTCACCGATGATGTCGGAAAGAACTATCGAAAATACCTTTGCAGGGGCGCAAAGCTTTGCGAATTTTCCGCCCTTTACCGCCGAGATGCGCTTTCTGATGGTGTTCATCTCAACAATATCGGCGCCGCTTGCCAGCAGCTCGCGGGTAAGACGATCAAGGTCGCTTTCAGGGATAAGCGGCTTTTCAAACAGCGCAGAACCGCCGCCCGAAACGAGAAACAGTACACAGTCGTCGGCGCAAAGTCCGCTTACCGCATCAATTGCGGCGGCGGTCGCCTTAAAGGAATTTTCATCGGGAACGGGATGTCCCGCCTCATAAACGGTGATGTTGGGCAGTTCGCCCTTGTTGTGGTCGTATTTGGTGACAACAACGCCGTTGGAAATTCTGTCGCCCAGTATATCGCTTGCAGCCTTTGCCATCTGCCAGCCCGCCTTGCCGATGGCGACAAGGATAAGTTTGCCGCTTCCAAGGTCAGCGCCCTGAAGCGCGCGTGCAACGGCGGAATCGGGCAAAACGGCTTCTATCGAGGATTTGATTATAAAGTCGGCATCTTTTCTAAGCTGCATAACATCATCTCCGTTTGGTTTGATAATGATATTATAAACTTATCATTTGCGATGCGCAATTGAAATGTGTAAATAAAACAATCGCCGCCCATAAAAGGACGGCGATGTTCGAAACTATATAAAATTTCAAGCGGCAAAAAGCTCATCATTTAGCTTTTTCTGCAAATGCTAAAAACGAACGGTTTGCCGTTCGTTTTTTTGCTTAGCCTATCTTATTGAGCTTGCAAGCAAGAGCAGACTTCTTGCGGGCAGCAGCGTTGGAGTGGATAATACCCTTTGCAGCAGCCTGATCGATGTTCTTGATGGCAGCGCGTACCAGCTCTACACTGTTTTCAGCGCCATTAGCCAGAGAAAGCTCCGCTTTCTTGACAGAAGTTCTAAGAGCAGACTTCTTAGCCTTGTTCAGCTCGGTCTTAGTAGCGATAACATTAACTCTCTTCTTAGCGGATTTGATGTTCGGCATCCTTACACCTCCTTACTTTCTCAGTACAGTACAAGTTATATTAACATTATTTAAAGCAAAATGCAACTGTTTTATTAAAAAAATTTGAGAGGAAAAACATTATGTTTAAAGCTTTTTTGCCGAGAACCGACCTTGCGATGGAAAGTTATGACCCATCCGACCAAAGTTTGCCCCAAGGAGTGTTCGCCGAACAGCAAACTGTTGACGGTGTAATCAAAACCACAGTTCTGATTGAAACCGATGAAGCAGCCAAACGATTGGGACGACCCTGCGGGGAATATATCACGCTGGAGGGGGACAATTCCATCTGCGGCGACACCCTTTGCGACCTGCTGACCGAGGGACTTGAAAAGCTGCTGCCCGAGGGCGAAACACTGGTGGTGGGACTTGGCAACCGCGACATCACCCCCGACATAATAGGCCCCGCTGCGGCATCGCAGATAATGGCGACCCGCCATCTTTTTTCGGAGCAGCTGGAGCGGATGGGATTTGAAGAGCTGCGCAGCGTCTGTGTAATTGCTCCGGGTGTAATGGGGCAGACCGGCATCGAAGTTTTTGACATTGTAAAATCGCTGACCGAAAAATATAAATTCACATCGGTCATAGCGATAGATGCCTTGGCGGCAAGAAGCTCCGAAAGACTTGGCAAAACGATCCAGCTGAGCAACAGCGGCATTTCGCCTGGCTCGGGAGTTTTAAACCGCAGGGCGGAGCTGTCGGAGAAAACGCTGGGCATCCCCGTTATAGCAATTGGCGTTCCCACCGTTGTTGATGCCGCAACGCTGATTTACGACCTTTGCCCTAACTGTGATATAGCTGACAGCAAGCTTACCATGATGGTAACGCCGCGCGATATCGATGCGGTTTCGGAAAGAGGAGCCAAAATAATCGCCCGCGCGGTGAACCGCGCACTTCAGCCTCAGCTTACCGATGATGAGATAGCGCTGCTGACAAGCTGATAAGGCGGAATATGACACCGCACCTCCGAATATCATTTACCGATGATAAAACGGAGGGCTTGGCTTTGAAAAGAAAAGGACAGGGCAGAAAGATAAATATCATCCCATTGCTGACGATAATTGCGGCATCATCGGCTGCGTTTTGGGTGCTGCCGATGATTTCGCCTCTGCTTTTAAAAGCGGCATCTATTTCGGCGGCACTTTCGATGCCCGAAGGGGTGGTCAGGCAGATCGCAGAACAGCTGAAACCCGCCGAACCGCAGCAAGTTGAGCCTCCGCCGCCCGCGGCGGTAATAACCCCGCCAAATCCGCAGCGGCTACCCGAACCGCCAACGGTTGAGGCGGTTGAAACTTCCGAGACGATTGAACAGCAAACTCCCGAAACGGAAAAGGACATCCAGATCACGCAGAAACCCAATTCGCTTGAGATCCCCAAGGAGTATAAGGGGAATGTTATATCGGAAGATTTATCCGACCGAGAGGGCAGACACGCCATAATAATGGACGGATTCCGCCTTAGAAACGACACCGCACTGCCCACCGACGATATAGAAAAAGCGGCGATGACGCCCTTTTGGATTGAGCTTGAAAACACCGCCGAGCCGCAGGTGCTCATCTATCACACCCATGCTACCGAAAGCTATTGTCCCTATGACGACGGATTTTACGATACACGGTATAACTGGCGCAGCACCGACAACAATAACAATATGGTCACGGTGGGCGATGTAATGGCAAAAATCCTCTCTGAAAACGGCATAGCGGTGATTCAGGATACCTCTCAGCACGATTACCCATCATATAACGGTTCCTATGCCAACAGCTACCGCTCGGTAAAGGACTATCTCGAGCATTATCCCACCATCAAGGTGGTGCTGGACGTTCACCGAGATGCCATCGAGCGCAGCGCCGGACTTATTGTAAAGCCGACGATAGAACATGAAGGAAAAAACTATGCCCAGCTTATGCTGGTTTCAAACTGTGATGACGGCAGCGGCCTGCTGCCCAACTGGCATAAAAATTTAAGCTTTGCCGCCGCCTTTTCCACCGAACTTGAAAAGCTGATACCTGGGATAACCCGCCCGATACTTTTTTCCTACCGCAAATATAACCAGCAGCTTTCAAACGGCGCACTGCTGATGGAGTTTGGCTCCCACGCAAACACGCTGGAGGAAGCCTGCCGAACCGCGCAAATCGCGGGGGAGGCGCTGGCAAATATCCTAAATTCAAACAGGAAGGATAAATGACCGATTGGTAAACCGAAAAAACATCCGAATATTTCTCATATCCTTTTGGATAGCGCTTGTCTTGACCTGCTTTTTGCTGGCGCTGTTCTGGGTTCAGCTTAAAGCAGCCGACGGCGGATTTGGCAGCCTTGCCGAAAGGGTAAAAATCGAAAAGAGCGACCAACTGCACTACACCTTTACGGCAGGCGAATTTGACGGGCAAATTGATTTGACGCCGATCGACCGCGCGGCACAATTTATGCAGCAGTACGAAAGGTGGATTTTTCCGCATCGAATGCGCATCTTTTCCAAAACGGTCTGCTTTACCGCGCAGCAGATAAAGGATAGCCGCCGTCAGGCGCGTGAACAGGAATTTTTCCGAAATGCAGGGTTGGTATAAGCAAAAAGCTCCCGCAGATTTGCGGGAGCTTTTTGCTGTATCAGCTGAAAATTTGCAGACAGAGCGGAATGGTAAAACAGCAGAGGATGCTCGATACCAGCGAAAGCGATGCGCCGGGCTTGCAGTCTTCGCCAATAAGACGGGGAAAGATGATGGTGTTAAGTCCGCAGGGCATAGAAAATACCATAAGCGATGGGATGACGAGATCTTCAAGTCCTATTATTCTCAATACCAACGCAACGGTACAGGGAATGATAAGCAGTCGGAACGCAACGGCGATATAGGTGTTTCTAATTTTTAAAAGCGACGCCACTGGGAATTCAGAGATAACCATGCCTGCCAGCAGCATACTTATCGGTCCCATGCAGGAGGCGGCGGTGCTCAAAAATGAGGATGCGACATAAGGAACGGGCAGTCCCAAAAGTCCCACCGCGGCACCTAAAGCCATAGATACGGTAACGGTGTTGATAAGTTTTTTAAAGGAAACGGGGCGCTTGGTCAGCGTGCTGTAACCGTATGTATAGGAATAAAAGGAAAGAGGAAGTGTAAAGATCATTACGTTAAACAGCATCTCCTGGCCGAACAGCGCGCTTACCAGCGGATAGCCTACATAGCCGTAGTTTGGGTTGGTCAGGGTGTATTCGTAAATGCGCTGACCGTATTTGTTTTTTGTCAACAGCTTTGAGATAAACTTTGCGATGCAGGCAAGAATGAAAATGATGATAGCAGAGGAAAGAATATAATATCCCTTTTCTTTAAGGCAGGGAACGGTAAGACGGGAAGAAAAGGTGTTAAATATGGTGGCGGGAAAAAACACATGAACGCCCAACGCCGAAAGCACCTTGGTATGCTCATGCTTTACGATATCGGTTTTACAAAGTATGTAACCGGTGGTCACAAAAAGCATTAGGATCAAAACCTGTTGAAATACAATTAGCAATATAATCACCCCGCAGACAACTATACCGCCGCAACTTCCGACTGTAAATGGAAATTAAATTTTGATATGGAATTTTTGAAACTATATTGTTAAAATAATTGCTTTATAATAAAATAAAATCGGTGATTTGATGTATATAGATATGGATAATTTAAAATTCATTGGCGTCATCAACGGAACGGTAAAGGGATTTCGTGTATATGGAAACCGTCCCAGCCACGGACTTGTTTTTAAGCTCAGCGGCGCCAGCGAATATGATTTCGAGGGATTTCATATTGAACTTAAACAGGGCGAAATAATGATAATTCCAAAGGGAAGAAGCTACACCGTCGGACATATTTCCGAGGGCGAAAGCCGATATATTGCGGTTAATTTTGAAGCACAGCTTGCCGATGATATCCCAAGAGTCTGCCGAATAAAAGACAGCGCCGATTTTATACGCTGCTATACTCAGCTGGAGCGCCTTTGGGCGGTGCAGACCGATGCCAACAAGCTGCGCTGTATGGCGATACTTTGTGAGATGCTGGCGGAAATGGAGCAAAGCAGCAATCAAAACAGCCAGACGGGCGGTGATATGGTACTGTTAAAGCCCGCTTTGGAACATCTTGAGCTGAACATTTTTTCACCTGATTTAATAATCGGCGAACTGCATTTGCTTTGCGGCGTTTCGGATACCTATTTCAGAAAGGTGTTTATATCCTGTTTTGGCAAAAGCCCCAAAAAATACGTGCAGGAAAGGCGGCTTGCGCAGGCAAAGGCGGTCATCGACAATGGCGAGTACAACAACATCTACGAGGTGGCGCAGCAGGTAGGATTTGAAGACCCGCTCTATTTCGGAAAGGTATTTAAAAATAAATACGGTTATCCTCCGTCTGAGAAAAAATAAAACGGCTTCCGTCTTTGCGGAAGCCGTTTGGCATTTAATTAAAGGGAAGCCATTACCTTTTCGGTAAGGGTATCCAGCAGACCAAGGTCGTAAACCAGCTGAAGGATGGTGTAGCGTGCGCGAACTTCCTTGCAGTAAAGGAAGGTGTTCTTCAGCATCTCGGCATCTACGTCGATGGCAGCGGGGGTGTTGGGGGAATCGAGCGATGCAAGCAGTCCCGCAACCATCTCGGAGGAGGGCAGCTCTTTCAGCAGGCTGACAAGCTCATCCCAGTTCTTCTCGATGGAATCGATGCGCTCAAGGCGGGCAGCGGTGCCGTTCTTGTTGGCGGAATCCTCCATCTTGATTACGCCGTCGGCAGCGGGGCCGTAAGCTGCGCGGATGTTGTTCTCCCATGCTGCGCGGTCGTAATTTTCGGCCGACTTTCTTGCAGCGGCAAAATCAACGTCGGTCTTGAGCAGCTCTTCAACCAGCTTGAGGATGAGCACGGTGCCAACGCCGACCTGAGTTCCGTGGGGAACGGGGCGCTTGCCCTGCTGCTCAAACATCATCTCCCAGTAGTGGGACATGTGATGCTCGCAGCCGGAAGCGGGGCGGGAGTTGCCGTAAAGGCTCATTGCAACGCCGGTAAGAACCAGACCTTCCATGATGTCGCCGAGAACCTTGGGGTCACGGTCCTTTGCCTTGTCGGCAACGGTGAGAACGTCGGAAACGCAGTTTTCAACAAGGGTAACAAGATTATCGCAGTAGTGCTCGCCGTTGATCACGCGGGCAAGCTTCCAGTCGCAAAGGCAGGTGAACTTGCCGAGCAGATCGCCCAGTCCTGCAGCGATCATGCGGTAGGGAGCATTCTTGAGAATCTCGGTGTCGCCGATGATGGCGCAGGGGGTCTGTGCCTCAATAGAGGTCTTGAGGTTGTTGATGTTAAGTACTGCAAGGGCAGATGCAAATCCGTCCATCGGCGCTGCGGTGGCAACGGTGAAGAAGGGGATGCCCATCTTAAAGCTGAAGTAACGGGTCATGTCGTTGATGGCGCCGGTGCCGACCGCTACCGCAACATCGCAGTCGGCGGGCTTATTGATGAGGATCTCGCCGAGGGTGGCTTCGTCAAATCCGGTGTGAACAAGCTTTACGATGGAAGCCTTGATGCCTGCGTCGGAGAGAATCTCCATGCAGCGCTTGCCTGCAATATCGTAGGTGATGGCGTCGCTGATGAGGTAAAGGCTTTTAAATCCCTGACCGTTTGCGATGTTGGGCAGATCAAGCAGCGCGTCCTTGCCGATGCTGACAGTCTTAAGCGAAGCATAGTGCTGTCTGCCGCAGTCACATTCAAAGGTGGTGTCAAGGTAATCGTTGAGTGCATGGGGTTCGGTGTACATTTTCATGATCAAAACGACCTTTCGTCAATTATAAAAATTCTTTAAGGCATTCACCCAGCTGGGTGTAATCATCTATCTTGATGAATCTGAAATCGGAGAGATAAACGCTTTCATCGTTGCCGCCGGGACCGTAGTCGTCACCGACATAAACCGCCTCATCGTGTCCGATGCCGTGTTCTGCGCAGTAATCGGAGAGTGCGTGATATTTGTCATAGGGCTGGGGCGCCATATCAAAGGAAGAGGAGCCGCCGACAAATACTACATATTCGGGGAATGCGTCGATCACCTGCTGATGGATCTTGCGGCGCTTTGCGCGGTCGGGGTCAAAAGCAAGCTTATCCTCCTGCTTTGCCTTGGTGCCGAGGATGGGGAAGGTAATGCAGCCCGAATCGTGGAATTCAACGTTTTCTCCCGCAAATTCGGTAAATCCAAAGCGCTCGCGCAGCTCGGTCACACGTGCGGCAACCGATTCTCTGTCGCAGCCGAGTCTCAGGTCGCGGACAAGATCAAGACCGCCGGTCTCGGCGTTGTAAAGTCCCAGCTGCAGACCGTAGTTGCCGATAACATCGATGGGAAATCCGTCAAGCTGGTTAAAAATTCTCATTGCAGCGCCTGCACCGACCATAAGCAGCTTATATTTTTTCTGAAGCTGCTCAAGCACCGCGCGGTTTACCGGATCCAGCTTGGTTTTGTGCTGGGTCAGAGTGCCGTCAAGGTCAAAAGCGATAAGCTTGATATTGCTCATTTTATTATCACTCCGTTTTAAAGATTGATAGTCTAACATTTCTATTATCGTTTCACAGCGGTGGAAAGTCAATAATAACGTGAAAATTAATTTTGCATCAAAAAATTTCGAGGTGTATATTAACAGCCTCCCTTTTACCTTTTGGACTGATTTAGGCAATAAACAACCTTCCTTCGTCAAAATGACGGAGGAAGGTATGCTCACGAACCACAACTGCTCGATAAATTGGAAGTTGCTTATTTCATTCTGCTAATCTCATTTTGCAGATTCTCCAAAAATCTGCCAGCATGAGCGCCATCCATTTGCGTGTGGTGGAACTGAAAAGAGATTGGAAGGTAATATCGGAATCCTTTCTTTCGATATTTTCCCCAGATAATAAACGGATTGTTGA
>JAFQAX010000126.1 GCA_017399785.1 Oscillospiraceae bacterium
CTGCTTTGAGAAACATCTATGCGGTCAAATCCGTTTGTATTGAACAGATTTACATACAAAGTTCCGTCGCTTTCCCAGCTTTGAACAAAGGCATTTGCCGTTCCGATAAGGCTGTAAATCTCTGATTCATCCTGCTGGGTAAAAGCGACCGACGCAACCGAATTATAATAATGCGGCTTGCCGAAAAGTATATCCACATTGCCTTTGCTTATCCATCCGCCCATTGAAAGCTGATAGTGATTTCCTTTTGAAGCAACTACTCTGTCGACGGCGCCAAGCTTAGCAGTGGCAATATAAGGGCCGCCGGGTTCACGGAAAATGCCTGCGGATACCTGTGTGCACTGCACGACAAGGTCATTGCCTTCGCCGACTGTTATCAGCTCTCCGGCAGATTGTGCAGTAACGGTATTGCCGTAATAGGTCATGGTGTAGGTAACAGGGCCGAGGCTTACTGTTCCGTCAGCGTCCGGCATATGATATTCCCCGCGAAATGCCGCCGCGATGCCGGGAACAGCGGTGGGATTGGTCTGTTTTAATTCGACCGAGCGGCTTTTAACTGTTGCAACCACCGATGCGCCGGAAGGCGCTATGCAGTAAAGCTCCGCCTTATTGCCGTAAAAATCGGCAGTGTCGGTGGTAGGGAACATGCTGCTGATCGAGGTTATCTGCGCGGGAGCGGCAGTTGTCTGCTTTGGATCTTCACGCGTTATAAGCACCGAAGAATTTTGCTCTCCGTTGGTGAAGGTGAAAAAATTTTCTCCGTATTCCAGCGGGACATAAACACCAAAGCTGCCGAACTTTCCGCGGGTCAGCACTTCCATCCCATCGAGATAGAGCGGATACTGTGGGTCGCTTGTGCCGGTTATGTAATAATTTGCGGTAGTAACTGTTACATCATCAGCAGGACGTGCAATATTTAGCGATTGTTCAACCGCTAAATCGACGTGTTCGGTTATATAATCAAAATCGCTTTGATCCGCCAAAACCGGATTGGACATAGAAACAGCCGAAACGATGGCCAAAGCCCATGCGGTAAGACGGCGCAGTTCTCTTTTCACGCACATACCTCCATTCAAAGGTTTCACTTACAATTATAGTGATTATTTTGAACGTTTTTATTGCGCAATGTGAAAAACAAAGGAAAATTAACCGGCTTTAGTTTTAAAAATATAAACTCCGAACATGCAAACCAAAGCGGTAATTGCTGATTTTAAACTTCCGTCGGAATAAAATACGTTTCCGACTGCGAAAAAGGTGCAGACGCTGCATAAAAGCGCAAGTAGAGTATAAATCTTCTTTTCCATAAGAAAACTCCTTTAATATGAAAATATCTTCTTAGAGTATAACATATTTTAAGTTGATATTAGGAGAATTGTCAAAAAATTAAAGGGACACCGGAATTTGTCCGGTGTCCCAAAAGAGGAGAGAAAGTTTTATTTTACACAGGCTGCGCCTGCTTCCATAGCCTTAAGATTCAAAGCAACCAACTTTTCCTTAGGACCGTGGAAAATGTGTTTCAGCATCTCGTGAACCGTTTCAACCTTAACTGCCTTGGTTGCTTCAAGATAAGCACCAAGCATTGCCATGTTGGCTACCTTGGGGTTGCCAAGCTCGGTAGCGATTTCAATACAGGGGATGTAATAAGCCTTAACATCGCTGCGTTCCGGCTTTTTATCAACGATAGAGCTGTTGATGAGTATGATTCCGTTGGGAACTACCATCGGCTCGAATTTAACCAGCGAAGGGGTGTTCATTGCGATAAGCTCGGTGGGATTGATAACAACGGGAGAGCCAACGGGTTTGTCAGAAACAACAACGCTGCAGTTTGCAGTACCGCCGCGCATCTCAGGACCGTAAGAGGGAAGCCACGAAACGTGCAGCCCTTCGGCGAGACCTGCCTCGGTCAAAGTTTTACCGATAGACATAACGCCCTGACCGCCAAATCCGGAAACGATAATTTCTCTCGTCATTTGGATGCCACCTCCTCAACGTCCTTGTAAACGCCAAGCGGGAAAACAGGAAGCATATTCTCTTCCAGCCACTTCATCGACTCAACGGGAGTTTTGCCCCAGTTGGTCGGACAGGTGGAAACAACCTCGATAAAGGCAAAGCCGGCGTTTTGCATCTGAAGCTCGAATGCCTTTTTGATTGCCTTTTTAGCCTTGTTAAGGTTGGGGATATTGTTTACGCTTACTCTTTCAACGTAAACGGCGCCGTCAATAGCACTCATCATCTCACACATGTGAACAGGTCCTCCGCAGAGATCCTTATCGCGGCCCAGCGGAGCAGTGGTAGCCTTCTGTCCGATGAGGGTGGTGGGAGCCATCTGACCGCCGGTCATGCCGTAGATTGCGTTGTTGATAAAGATGGTGGTGATCTTTTCACCGCGGTTAGCTGCGTGGATGATCTCAGCCATACCGATGGCAGCCAAGTCGCCGTCACCCTGATAGGTGAATACGGGAGAATTGGGATGTACACGCTTGATACCGGTTGCAACGGCAGGCGCGCGTCCGTGAGAAGCTTCCTGCATATCGCAGGAGAAGTAATCATAAGCAAAAACCGAGCATCCTACCGGACATACACCGATAGCATCGTCAAGAAGATTAAGTTCTTCGAGCACTTCGGCTACCAGCTTATGTACAATACCATGGGTACAGCCGGGGCAGTAATGCATTTCCTTATCGGTCAAACCTTTAGATTTCTGATATACAATTGCCATAATGCTCACCTCCCAAGTGCTGCTCTTGCGGCAGCTGCTATCTCATACTGGGTGGGGATGACGCCGCCCGCTTTTCCGCAGAAGGAAACAGGCTTTTTGTCAAGTGCCGCATAGCGAACGTCTTCCACCATCTGGCCCATGCTCATTTCAATACATACTACCGCCTTGACAGAAGGTCTCATGATCGCTTCTCTAAGCTCCATCATGGGATAAGGCCAAAGCGTGATAGGACGGAACAAACCGGCCTTGATGCCTTCGGCCTTTAGGATCTCGGCGGCACTCAGTGCGATTCGAGAGGGAGTGCCGTAAGCTACAAACAGAACTTCGGCATCTTCGGTGCCAACTTCCTGCCAGCGCTTTTCGTTTTCTTCCATGGCCTTGTATTTCTTATCCAGCTCAAGGTTGTGCTGGTGGCAGCCTGCCGCATCGATAAACAGCGAGTTTACTATATTGTGCGGTCTCTTGCCTTTGTGACCGGTGGTTGCCCATTCCTTTTCGGCGGTATAAGCGGGTTTATATTCCTTCCACTCAATAGGCTCCATCATCTGGCCGATCATGCCGTCGGCAAGCACAAAAACAGGATTGCGGTATTTATCGGCAATATCAAATGCCATCTGAGTGTGGTCAACAGCTTCCTGAATGGTGTTGGGAGCAAGTACAACGGTGCGGTAATCGCCGTTGCCGCCGCCGCGGGTCGACTGGAAATAGTCGCTCTGTGCCGGCTGGATAGAACCCAATCCGGGGCCGCCGCGCGATACGTTAATGATAACGGCGGGAAGCTGTGCACCGACCATATAGGTTATACCTTCCTGCTTAAGGCTTATGCCGGGAGAGGAGGAAGAGGTCATAACTCTTGCGCCTGCGCCTGCAGCGCCGTAAACCATGTTTATTGCGGCAAGTTCGCTTTCGCTCTGAAGGAAGCATCCGCCGACCTGGGGCAGACGCATCGACATGTATTCAGGAATCTCATTCTGAGGTGTGATAGGGTATCCGAAGAAAAAGCGGCATCCGGCTCTTACTGCGGCTTCCGCAATGGCTTCGTTTCCTTTCCATAATTCCATTGCCATAACAAACCTACCCCCTTATAATCTTTCAACGGTGATTACCGAATCGGGACAGATCTTGGCGCAGCTGGCGCAGCCGATGCAAAGAGCCATATCGGTCACTGCTGCGGGATGATATCCCTTTCGGTTGGTTACCGAGGTATCAAGAATGACGATGTTTTTCGGACAGACCATGGCGCACAGTTCACAGCCCTTGCAGCGATCCTGTGCAAATGTTACTTTTGCGGCCATAACAAATACCTCCTAAAAATATTTAAAGCCGGTTATTCCCAGGGCTTTTTCATGTGTATGTCGATTTCAAAAATCGGCTCGTCGAATTCTTCGCGGCAAAGCTTTTGTGCTATTGCCTTTGGTGCGGTGCTGCAGATAAGCGGAAGTCCGGTTGCCTTTGAAACTTCATGTGCAAGCTGACTGCCTTTTTTTACATCATCTGCCGAAGTAAATCCGCAAAGATGTGTGTTGTTTACTATTCCGGTGACTTTAAGTCTGCTGGAAGTTTGGATCACATCAATGTATTCCAGCGCCTTTTCAAGCTCGGCGGTCTGTGGGCGGTTGGCATTTAATACCAGCCACATGTCATACCCGCAGGCGGTAAGCTGCGGCATATAGCGGGAAAGCACCTTTGCGCCTGCGCCGTCTCCGCCTACGTCAAGGATTGCTTTTCCACTTTCGGGCGAAAAGATTTTTGCCACCTCGGCGGGAAGAGCGGGTACATCTGACAGTCGGCACTGGGGAGAAGGAGCGATAACTTCTATTCCCGCATTTTTAAGCGGAAGCTCCTGTTCACGGGAACAAAAGTAAGGGTTAACGATATCCAGATCGACCAAAGTGACCTTGTTTTCAAGGGAGACCTCGCTGTAGGCAAAATTTACGGCAAATTCAGTTTTCCCGCTTCCGTAATGACCTGCGATAATCGTTATCCTTGAAGAATCGTGAACCATTGCACACCACCTCCCAAACAATAGTTTTGTCTGATGTTAGAATAATATTTTTGCTGATAAAAGTCAATCGACTTAAACAGAATCCATATAATGTTTAAAGAAATTAAAACTATTTTATGTAATATGTGCAGAATAGGATTGACAAAAAGACCAAATAGGTATAAATTTTATACAAGTTTAAAATGCAGATTTTACATATCGAAAAGAGGACTTGAAATGCGTATAAAATCCAGCCTTCCCGAAAGAATTTCCGATGCGTTATATGAGCAAGTCGTCACCGTAAAAAAATATTCCCCGGGTGAAAAATTGCCCAGCGAAAACGACCTTGCAATAGAATTTGGCGTAAGCAGAGCTACACTGCGTGAAGCGATACGTCTGCTGGTGGCACAGAATGTACTGACAGTAGAGCACGGGCGAGGAACCTTTGTGTCCAAAGAGGTAAACCAGTATTACCGGGATATCCAGTTTGGTGACCTCGGCAAAATAAGAATGAAGCTGATAGATATATTCGAGCTTCGCCGCGTTGTCGAAACCGAAGCTGTTGCCATGGCCTGCGAACGTGCTTCCAATGCCGAAATTGATGCGATACTTGAAGCAGGACGTAAGGTTGCGAGTGTAGTCAGCAACATTGAAGAAAGAGATGCCGCCGATTCCAGAATGCATAATCTTATAGCACAGGCTTCTCACAACGAATTTATGATCCACTTAATTCCTATGATTTACAGAGCGGTTTATGAGACATTGCATAAAAAAGGAACGGTGGAGCTGTTCGCAAGAAATATTTTGCAGGATCATGCCCTAATTCTGGAAGCCATTCAGCAGCGTGATGCTGATATGGCGCGGCATGCAATGGCGATACATATGAGCCACGCTATTCAGTCGCTGCGTGCAGGAGAGAATTTCGAGGAAGAAATCAAATATTTTTGATGAAAAAGGGATTTAAGCTCTTTCCCTGTGATACATTTTTTGATATAATAATCTGTAGCCATTTACTAAATAGATTTGAGGGATAAATTTATGTCTGGACATTCCAAGTGGAGTACTATTAAACGTAAAAAGGGCGCTAATGACGCAAAGCGTGCAAGCGTCTTTACCAAGATAGGCCGTGAGATCGCGGTAGCTGTTAAATCCGGCGGCGGTGACCCTGCTGCTAACTCCAAGCTGCGCGACCTTATCGCAAAGGCTAAGGCCAACAACGTTCCCAACGACAACATCGACCGCCTCATCAAAAAGTGCCTCGGCGATGGAGACAAGAGCAACTACGAAGAGATGGTATACGAGGGCTACGGCCCCTGCGGCATCGCTGTAATTGTTGAGGCTCTTACCGATAACCGTAACCGTACCGCAGGTGACCTCCGTCACTATTTTGACAAGTGCGGCGGTAACCTTGGACAGAACGGCAGCGTTTCTTTCATGTTCGAACGCAAAGGCATCATTGTTATTGACAACGAGGACGGCAAGATCTCCGAGGATAAAATTTTTGAAGACGCAATGCTCGATGGCGTTCTCGACATCAAGTACGAGGAGGGCGGAATCGAAATTTCCACCGAGCCCAACGAATGCTCCAACGTTCGCGTTGCGCTCGAGGGACTTGGCTATGAGTTCGCATCCGCTGAAGTTGAGTACGTAGCTTCCAACCTCAACACCATCGATGATCCCGACGCAGCGCTCAAGATGCAGAAGCTCATTGATCTGCTTGAAGAAAATGACGATGTTCAGAACGTGTTCCACAACTGGGATATGCCCGAGGAAGAGGAAGAAGACTGATATAAAAAATCCCTGCGGTGTTCCGCAGGGATTTTTTCATATTACTTGACAGAAGAAAGTTAGTTTTTTAATATTATAGTTAGACAAATAAGGAGGGGACAAATTATGACTTCTTTAAAGATAGGAAAAACCGATATAGTTATTGAAAAAAACGGATTTGGATGCCTGCCCATCCAGCGTATCACTAAAGAAGAAGCTGCATATCTGTTAAGAAAGGCCGTAGACGGCGGCATGAACTACTTTGATACCGCCCGCAGCTACAGCGACAGCGAGGAAAAGCTGGGCTATGCGTTTGAAGGCATCAGAGATAAGGTCATAATTGCCACCAAGAGCCACGCAAAGAACGGAGAAGAGATGAAGCAGCATCTTGAAACCAGCCTTAAGCTGCTCAAAACCGACCACATAGACGTTTACCAGTTCCATAATCCTGCATTCTGCCCCAAGCCAGGCGATGAAAGCGGACTTTACGATGCAGCGCTTGAGGCTCAGGCTCAGGGCAAGATCAGGTACATATCCATCACCAACCATCGCCTTGCAGTAGC
>JAFQAX010000127.1 GCA_017399785.1 Oscillospiraceae bacterium
GTATTGACTATGTTACCATATCCTCCTGCCTTCGTCAAGCGATTTTGACCAATTTTTTCAGAAATATAAAAAATATTTTTTCCGGCAGACGAACAGAACAATTTTAGCATAAATCAATCGAAAAATCTACTGTAAAATAGCAAATGCGTCCCGCCGGAGAGGGGCGGGACGCGGTAAGGAAAAGGAGAATTTTGTTCTCACAGAACACCGGTGGAAGGATTGCTGACAACGCTGTCAATGACGGGGACATCAACGACGGTGTCATCAACGGGGTTTACAAGCTTCTCGGTAGAGAATACATAGTTTTCAAGAACGCGGGTGCGGAAATAGAAAGCCTCGTCCGACTCATCATATTCGCAGCCCGGGATCTCCTGCAGCTTGCCGTCAACTACTTTATAAGCGTAAGCTCCGTCCTCCATCTCGTAGACAAATTCGCCTACTCGATTAAACTTAACGCCGTTGAAATTGAGGAAGAACATCTTGGCACCGGGGTTGGCATCCATGATGTCATCATCGGCATCGGTGTTGTATTTGAGGTAAACTTTGCTCTGACCCGAAACGTCAACGGTGAATACACCTTCGTTTGCGTTGTCAAAACCAAAGTTGAGGTCTATCT
The DNA here is from genome assembly GCA_017399785.1 of Oscillospiraceae bacterium. Taxonomy (GTDB): domain Bacteria; phylum Bacillota; class Clostridia; order Oscillospirales; family Ruminococcaceae; genus Yanshouia. Next base: position 617 of record JAFQAX010000127.1, read on the forward strand.
CATCGTCGCTGTCAAACTTCAGCGCATAGGGCTGATCCCACTTGAGATCTACCGAATCGGTTACCAGCAGATAGTCGTCCGATGCAAGATAGTCGTGATCGCCGTAGAAAACGTTGAAAGCGAAGTCGATCTTTACGTCGTCGATTTTATCCTCGATGCCGGTGGGGTCATCGCCCTTGGTGCTGCCCTCGTCAGCGAGGTCAACTTCCTTTCGGTTAAAAGTCATGCGTCCGATAACATCGGCATCGGTGGTGGTCTGTGCGTCCTCGGTCTTGATGCAGACAAAGTAGTAGTGACCCGATTCGGGAAGCAGGGCGGTGATGGTATCGTGATTGTCTGCGGTAAGCTTTACGTTTTTCTTGACTACCGAAACCGAATCAACGATGTTGGAGCCCATTTCAAAGGTGGTTTTTATCTTCATCTTTTCAACAGCGGCATAGCGGCTGATGGGGTTGTTTGCCTTGTCCAACAGCAGGTAATAAGCGGCATCTCCATAGCTGAGCGCGTTGGCGTTCATGCTCTTGGCATCGGAATCATAGTCGAAAGGACCGACCATGGCGATACCGTTGGCAATATTTCCGTTAGTTCCAACGGCGTTGGGCTTTGCGGCAAATGCCATGGCAGAAAGGCTGAGCAGCATTGCGAAAGCCAGCAGAATAGCGACATACTTTTTCATTTTGGTTTCCTCCTGATTTGTTTTATCCGGCGCAGCAGCCGCTCTCCAACAGCCGCAAAACACGATAATAATACACGGATGTATAATATCTTGCCGGTATTAAGCAGGTTAACACAACCAAAACCGTATTTCAAGCGATATCGCAAAGCTTTTACAGGGTTTTCAGCCAGTTGTCACATAACGGTACAACTGTATAAAAATATTATACGGCTGCAAAAAAAGCTGTATAATTGTGAATTTTTTAAATAAATCCAAAAAACTATCTTTGGTGCAGTCTGCGGAAGACGGCGCAGGGGGGATGCTGAGCAGCGGTCTTGCATTTATGGGGCTTGAGACTTTATAAAGCTGCGAGTAACACAAAACCCGACCTGTGCTGTATGCACAGGTCGGGTCAGCTGTTTTATAATGTCACGCTAAAATCAACAGAGGTCCTTGCCTTTTAAATCAAGCGGGATTTACCAGTTCTCTGTCAGCAAATACATACTGCTGGAGGATATTGGTGGTGAAAACAAATGCCTCTTCCGATTCATCATAACATCCGGGGATCTCAACCAGTTTTCCGTCAACGATGCGGTATGCATAGGCGCCGTCTTCCATTTCATAGGTAAAGGTGCCGCTGCGGTTGAATCTTGCGTTGTTGAAGAGCAGGAAGTTCATGCCGGCGCCCTGGTTTGCGGCTGCGATTTCCTCTACAGCTTCGGTGGAGTAGCTGAGGAGTATCTTGCCCTGGCCGGAGATGTCAACTTCAAAGGTGCCTTCGTTGTTGCCGCCGTTGGGGGATCCAAAGGAGAGTTCAACCTCTTCATCGTTATCAAACTTAAGTGCGTATACGGTATCCCATTCAAGGTCGGCCTTATCGCTTACGATAGTGGGGGTGTTAAACAGCCAGCTGTTTTCATAGAAAACGGTGAAAGCGATGTCGTGGCTGCTCTCGTCTATTTTGCCGATGCCCTTTTTGTTATCTGCCTTGCGGTTGAATTCAACAACGCCGATAACGTCGGTTTCGCTGAGGCTGTCCTTCTCGCCGATATCAAATTTAAGGAAGTAGTAGAAACCGCTTTCGAAGCCGTAGCTGTCGATAACAGAGCCGCAGTTATACATATTTCCGTCATAAAGCTCTTCAAGGTTTACTCTGCGCTTGATGATCTCCGCGCCTTCAACAAGGCTGCCGCCTTCCTGCCAGCCCTTTACCTTGGTTTTGAGCTTTTCAACATAGTCGCGGTCGCTCATCGGGCCGGTCACCTCAGAAACCTCATCGATCAGCAGATAGTAAACGTCTTCGCCGTATTCATAGGTGCTGTCTGCTTCTTCGGGGGTCATCATGACATCAAGGTCTTCGTCATAGATGTAGGGACCCGCAAGACTCATGCCGTCGGGAGTAGCGCCGGGGGCGCCGGAAGTTACTTCAAGAGGAACCTCAACATACGCTTTGTTGCTACCGTCGTCGCCGTAAAAGGCGTAAATTTTTATGTTGTTCATGGCGGCGGTAGCATTGGGAATAACAAGAGTGGTGGAAGCAGTGTTAAAAACGGGATGCGAGTCACCGCCATATTCATACAGATTATGTGGGTCTATCAAGCCGCTGAAAATATCGGCATTGGATGGATCAACTGCCCAGACATGAAAGGATACATTGCTGGTGTCAACAGAACTGTCGAAGGCAAAATCAAGAGCTATATCCTCACCCACATTAACTGCGTCATATTCTACCGTAGCTTGCCAGGAAGCGCCGGGATTGCAATTTGCTGTTTTTGCCAACACTACGATGGGCAACGCACTTGCACACAGGCAAATTGCGATGAGCAGGGCGATAAACTTTTTGTTTGTCATAGAACGCACTCCTTTTTATGAAAAATATGCAATAAACATCATCTTTTGATAAGGTTTGAATAAATTTTAACACAAATTGGGTAAAAATAAAAAACAAATTTGGCTGCAAATCACATTTCTGCGTTTTACATAAATTTTAAATCATATCATTGTAGTATGATACAAAATTTCACTTTTGCGGTTTTAAGCGTAAAAAACAAAGCGCCTCATGCTAAAGGCGCTTTGAGCGGTTTTTTCAAATATTTTCTTCTCTTGCGGTGCGGCATATCTCTTCTATATCTTCCCAGCCGTTTATCATGCCGCAAAGCCGCCGCAGCGCTGCCGCTCCGCGCAGTCCGGTCATGTACCAGCCGACGTGCTTTCTCGCCTCTCTGAAGCCGACACGCTCGCCCTTGTCGGCGATGAGCAGCTCTATCTCACGGCGCATAACGGCAAGGCGCCGTTCAAGGGTGGGGGATTCGGGCATAGGTTCACCCTTCATCAGCGCGTTTATCTCGTTAAACAGCCACGGGTTGCCAAGTGCGCCTCGTCCTATCATTACCAGATCGCAGCCGGTCATCTCGAACATATTTTTGGCATCCTGCGCGGTGAAGATGTCGCCGTTTCCGATAACGGGGACTGAAACAGCCTGTTTTACCCTCGCGATGCAGCCGACGTCAACGGGTGGCGAATACATCTGGGCACGGGTGCGGCCGTGGATGGTTATGGCGGCGGCGCCCGCCTGTTCAACCGTCTGGGCGGCCTTTACCGCTACGTCATCGCCCGCCTCATAGCCTTTGCGTATCTTTGCGGTTACGGGGATGCCGCCTGCGCCCTCTACCGCAGCCTTTACAATCTCGGCGGCAAGCGGCAGGTTTTTAAGCAGCGCGCTGCCTGCCCCTCCGCTTACTATCTTGGGGGCGGGGCAGCCCATGTTTATATCTATAATGTCAGGCTTGCCCTCGGCGGCCTGGGCGGCGGCTTCTCTGATGCAGCCGGGGTCGGTGCCGAAAAGCTGCACCGCAAAGGGTCTCGCCTCATCGCAGGCAAGCAGCTCGGCGCTTTTCTGGCTGCCCATCGAAACGCCCTTGGCGCTGGTCATCTCGCCGACGGCATAGCAGGCGCCGTGCTCACGGCTGATGGTGCGCACCGCCAGATCGGCTACCCCTGCCATCGGCGCAAGGCAGGCATATCCATTTATCTCAACGTTTGCAATAAACATTCGGTTTTCCCCTTTGAAATAACCTTTAACAATTTGATTCTACCAAAATATCAAAGATGATTCAACAGGTCAATATTTTTGTTTCTTTCTTATTATAATAATGGTATAATAACTATGTATGTAAACTTTCGGGCAGTGCCCGCTTTTAATAGATATCGGAGGCAAAAAAGCCATGAAACTTCTCGCAGTTGATTCCAACAGTATACTTAACCGAGCCTTTTACGGCGTGCGCCCTCTCACCACCCGAGAGGGTCAGTTCACAAACGGCATCTACGGATTTTTAAACATACTTTTTAAGCTGATCGAGGAGACCTCTCCCGATGCGGTGGCATTTGCCTTTGACCTTAAAGCGCCCACCTTCCGCCACAAGCTTTATTCGGGTTATAAGGCGCAGCGCAAGGGCATGCCGGAGGAACTGGCGCAGCAGCTGCAGCCGCTTAAGGATCTGCTGGTGCTGATGGGCTATCCGCTCATCATGGTGGAGGGATATGAAGCCGACGACATCCTCGGCACCCTTGCCGAAAGCTGCCGCCAAAAGGGCGATGAATGTATTATTGCGACCGGTGACCGCGACAGTTTTCAGCTGGTTGGCGATACCGTTACAGTAAGGCTTGCCTTTACCCGCGGCGGACAGTCGGGTGCCGAAATTATTGACGAAGCGGTCATCAAAGAGCGCTACGGCATATTGCCCAAGCAGCTTATCGACGTGAAATCGCTGATGGGAGACAGTTCCGATAACATCCCCGGCGTTGCGGGAATAGGAGAAAAAACCGCCCTTTCGCTGATACAGAATTTCGGCTCGCTGGATGGCGTATATGAAAACATCGATGATGCCGCCATAAAAAAGGGCGTGCGTGAAAAGCTGCTGAAAGATAAAGAGATGGCTTATCAAAGCCGTGTGCTGGCGGAGATAAACTGTGATTCTCCGATAGGCGTTACCCCTGAGCAACTGCTGCCGAAAGATGCCGACAACAATGCACTTTATCATCTGTTGGATAAGCTTGAGCTGCGCTCGATAATATCAAGGCTTAAACTGCAGCCGCCTGCCCACGGCGAAGTTGCCGCCGAACAAACCGAACAGCAGTGCGAAGCCCCCTGTGTAAACGCTTATTATAACGATGCCGCTGCCGCAGAAAAGCTTCTTCAAAGCGATGCGGTAGCAGCGATGTTGACTTTTGAAAATGACGTTCCCAAATCTGCGGCGCTGATGGGCGAAAGCCTTGTGCTGCTGGATGAAAGCTGCGCCGAGCTTTGCGAAATTGTAAAGGCGCTTGCCCAAATCGGCGAAAAGCTGACCGTTCCCAACAGCAAGGACTGGATGAGATACCTTTATAAAAACGGAATCGAAGTTGAAAAGATAGCTTTCGACCCCGTTTTGGCGGGCTATCTGCTTTCACCGCTTTCCACCGATTACTCCTTCGATTCGCTTTGCAGCGGAAGAGAGGTTTCTCAAATAAAATATCAGCCTGAATTTGAGGACGAAAAGCTGAGGGCAATGGCGGATGAGATCAGCTGCCTGCCTTCGCTTGCCGATTGCCTTAAAAAAGAGCTTGTCGAAAAAGAGATGGACAAGCTGCTTTATGAGATAGAGCAGCCGCTTGCCAAGGTGCTTGCTTCCATCGAAACGATAGGCTTTGAGCTGGATGCCGACGGGCTGCGCGCCTTCGGCGACGAGCTTGATGCCGAGATTGCCGAGCTGACGGGCCGCATCTACTTCCTCGCGGGCGGAGAATTTAACATAAATTCCCCCAAACAGCTGGGCGAGGTGCTGTTCGAGCGGCTTGGTCTGCCTGCCAAGAAAAAGACCAAGAGTGGCTATTCCACCAACGCCGAGGTGCTGGACAGCCTCAGAAACAAGCACCCGATAATCGAAGATATACTAACATACCGCAAGCTTGCAAAGCTTAAATCCACCTATGTCGAGGGATTGCTTGCACAGCTTGACGATGACGGCAGAGTGCGCTCAATATTCCGCCAGACCGAGACCAGAACAGGCAGAATAAGCTCCACCGAGCCGAATCTGCAGAACATCCCCGTCCGCACCGCACTTGGAAGCCGTATGCGCCGCTTCTTTAAGGCACCCGAGGGCTTCAAGCTGGTCGACGCCGACTATTCCCAGATAGAATTGCGTGTGTTGGCGCACATCGCCAACGACACCGCCATGATAGAGGCGTTCCAAAGCGGTGAGGATATCCATACCAAGACCGCCGCGCAGGTTTTCGATATGCCCGAGGCGTTTGTCACCCCGCAGATGAGATCCTCCGCCAAGGCGGTAAACTTTGGTATCGTTTACGGCATCGGCGCCTTCTCGCTTTCGCAGGACATCGGCGTTTCGGTCGCCGAGGCCGACCGCTATATCAAAAACTACCTTGCCACCTATAAGGGCGTTGCGCAGTATATGCAGGACTCCATCGAATTCGGCAAGGAACATGGCTACGTCAAAACGCTGTTCGGACGCCGCCGCCCGCTGCCCGAGCTTGCAACAGGCAACCGCATCACCAAGGCCTTTGGCGAGCGTGTCGCCATGAACACCCCCATTCAGGGAACCGCTGCCGACATAATCAAGCTGGCGATGGTAAAGGTGTTCGAGCGTCTTAAAAAAGAGGGTATGCGCTCCCGCCTGATACTGCAGGTGCACGACGAACTTATCGTTGAAGCGCCCGCCGATGAGGCCGAAAAGGCAGCTGAGATATTAAAGCAGGAGATGGAAAACGCCGCCGATTTCAGCGTAACGCTGACCGCCGACGCAAATATCGGTGACAACTGGCTGGATGCAAAATGAGTAATTTTGAGATAGTGAAATTTGAAAAATCCCACGCCGCCGATGCAGCCGAAGTGGAAAAGGCAAGCTTTTCTCAGCCGTGGAGCGAGCAAAGCCTGATTTCGCAGCTGGAAAGAGATGACAGCTGTATGTTTGCCGCAATATGCTGCGGCAAAGCGGTCGGCTGGTCGGGGATGGAGCACAGCTTTGGCGAGGGCAGCGTTTTAAACATCGCGGTGCTGCCCGAATACCGGGGGAAGGGAATAGGCGAGGCGCTGACCGCCGCCCTTGTTCAAAAATCCAGAGAGCTGAAGCTGGATTGGCTTATGCTGGAGGTTCGCCCCTCCAACACCGCCGCCGTTACTTTATATAAAAAGCTGGGCTTTGCCGAGATAGGCAAACGCCCCAATTTCTACTCCTTCCCAAGGGAAGATGCGCTTTTGATGCGCGTCGATTTTGTTTGATTTAAGGAGATGTTTAGATGAGGATACTTGCGATAGAATCTTCCTGCGATGAGACCGCCGCCGCCGTTGTCGAGGACGGCAGAAAGGTGATATCCTCGGTGGTGCACAGCCAGATAGCCGAGCACCGCATCTATGGCGGCGTTGTGCCGGAGATAGCCTCCCGCCGCCATGTTGAAAAAATTGATGAGGTCGTTTCCCGTGCTTTAAGTGACGCCGAAATGACGATAAACGAGGTCGATGCCATCGCCGTAACCGCAGGCCCCGGACTTATCGGTGCGCTGCTGGTTGGCGTGAATTTTGCCAAAGGTCTGGCGCTGGCAAGCGGAAAGTCGCTTATCCCCGTTCATCACATCAGGGGACATATCGCCGCGAACTACATAGCTTCCCCCGAGCTTGAGCCGCCCTTCCTTTGCCTTGTGGCATCGGGCGGACACAGCCTTATCGTTGATGTAAAGAGCTATACCGAGCTTAAAGTTCTCGGCCGCTCCCGTGATGACGCCGCGGGAGAAGCTTTTGATAAAGCTGCCCGCAGCATGGGATTGGGTTATCCCGGCGGCGTGGAGCTGGATAAGCTGGCACGTCAGGGCGATGAAACCAAATATAAGTTTCCCAAGCCGCATGTCGACGGAGCACCGCTCGATATGAGCTTTTCGGGCATAAAAACTTCAGTTGTAAACCTCATCCACAACGCAAGCCAAAAGGGGGAACAGTTGGACATCCCCTCGGTTTGCGCGGGATTTGAAAAGACGGTCTGCGATGCGCTGACCTCCCGCCTGTTTGAAGCTGCCGAAATGACCGGCGCCAAGACGCTTTCGGTTGCGGGCGGCGTTTCGGCAAATACCAGACTGCGCGCCACTCTCGAATCGGAAGCCAAAAAGCGCGGACTGAAATTATCGCTGCCGCCGCTGTGGCTTACCGGCGACAATGCCGCTATGATTGCGGCGCAGGGTTATTTCGAATACCTTGCGGGACATATCGCCAAAAGCGATTTAAACGCCGTCGCCACCCTTTCGGTCGAAAAGGGCGCGCCGGAGGATTTCTGCGTATAAGGGTGATTTAAATGCCGTTTAAAACGTTACCCGATGACAAAAACTTTACCGATGAGGTAAAGCGGGCAATTTTGGATGAGCTGGACAGCTTTGTTGAAAGCTACCGCATCCAAAACAAGATAACCACCCGCTGGAAAAAGCCGCTTATCGGCTTTGCGGGGGCGAACCATCCCTATATCAGAAGCTTAAAAGAGATAATTTCGCCTACCCACCTTATGCCGGAGGATGTTTTGGAAGGCGCTACATCGGTGCTTTGTTTCTTCTTCCCGTTTGAGGAGGAAACAGTGCGAGAAAATATAAAGGGGGACACCCCTTCGCCGCTTTGGGCGACCGCCTATCCCGAGACCAACACCATGTTCGTCCATATGGCGAATCACATAAAATCGCTTATCCAAAGCTGGGGCTACCGTGCCGAACTGCCCTCCGACATCGGAAAGATAAGCGAGCAGCAGCTTTACAGCAACTGGTCGCAGCGGCATTTTGCCTATGCCGCCGGACTTGGTACCTTTGGTGTCAACAATATGCTTATCGGCAAACAGGGCTGCACCGGCAGATATTTTACGCTGGTCTGCGATCTGCCCGTTATCCCCGATGAGCCGCGGCAGGTTGAAAACTGTCTTTATAAGAGAGAGGGCAAATGTCTGGCGTGTGTAAGGCGCTGCCCTGTCGGGGCGCTTTCCCCCGAGGGATTTGACCGCGAAAAGTGTTTCGCCAGAGTCAAGGAAAACTCGAAACAATGGGGCAACACAATCTGCGGAAAATGCTCGGTGGGAATGCCCTGCAGCTTTAAGCGACCCTAAAAACGTATATCCGTTCTTTGCAAATGGCGAAGAACTTTAAGCTTTGGTTTATTATTGAAAGGAGCATATATAATTATGGAAAACAAGAGTGCTATCCGCTGGAGATCTATCGTCAGCATCGTTATGGTGGGAGCTGGCTGCGTATGCTTTATTTTAAGCTGCGTTGCTTCTATGGTGCTTTCCCGCGACTGATAACGGGGGATGCGGCATGGAAAATCAAACATTAGTAATAGATGCGGCTTCCGCTGAGAATACCGATATGCGGCAGATCGTTTCGCTGCTTGAAAAGCTTAATAAAGAGCAGCAAAAGCAAAACGCACAGCTTAAAAAACAGCTTTCGGCGGCTCGCATCACTGCCCTGATACTTGCCGCTGCGGTTGCTGTGCTCATCTGGGCGGTGATGTCGGTAATGCCGATGATAAACGACATATCGTTAAAGGCAAACGACGCATTTGTAAAGGTGGATACCGTTCTTGCCGATCTTAAAAAGACAAGCTCGGAACTGGCTGAGGTGGATGTGGAGGCAATAGCTTCCGATATTGCCGAACTGGTGGAGAACAGCGACACGCTGATAACCGAAACGCAACAGGGACTTTCCGAGACGCTGGATCAGTCGCAGGCTGCGCTGCAAAAGATACAAAGCATCGACATCGAATCGCTGAACCGCTCGATTGCCGATCTTCAGGCGGTAATTTCGCCGCTGAGAAGCTTATTTGGATTCAGATAATAAATAATATAATAATATAAAATGTACGGAGGCTAACATGGAAAAAGCAAAGGTTTATTATACCGACTTTCACGCAACTGCCCGCGAAAATCTGCTCAAAAAGCTGGAGCGTCTGGTAAAAACCGCAGGTATCGGCGACATTGACTTCACCAATAAATTTGTTGCAGTTAAGATCCACTTTGGTGAACCCGGCAACCTTGCATATCTGCGCCCCAACTATGCCAAGGTAATCGTTGACGTTATAAAGGAGCTGGGCGGAAAGGTTTTCCTCACCGACTGCAACACCCTTTACGTCGGCATGCGCAAGAATGCGCTGGATCACCTTGATGCGGCTTATCAGAACGGCTATAACCCCTTTGCCACCGGATGCCATGTAATTATTGCCGACGGACTTAAGGGCACCGATGAAGTGCTCGTGCCTATCGACGGAGACTATGTCAAAGAAGCAAAGATCGGCCGTGCCGTAATGGATGCTGATATCGTTATCTCGATGAACCACTTCAAGTGCCACGAATCGACCGGCATCGGCGGCGCGCTTAAAAATCTCGGCATGGGCTGCGGCTCCCGTGCGGGCAAGATGGAGATGCATTCCAGCGGCAAGCCCCACGTTTCGGAAAAGAAGTGCATCGGCTGCGGCAGCTGCGCCAAGACCTGCGCTCACAGCGCAATTTCCTTCACCGATAAAAAGGCGTTTATCGATCATAATAAGTGTGTAGGCTGCGGCAGATGCATCGGCGTATGCCCCGTAGACGCAGTAAAGGCTGCCAACGACGAGGCAAATGACATCCTCAACAAGAAGATAGCCGAATATGCCCTTGCGGTAGTTAAGGACAGACCCCACTTCCACGTAAGCCTTGTAATGGATATATCCCCCTTCTGCGATTGCCACGCCGAAAACGATATGCCCATCGTTCCCGATGTTGGCATGTTTGCTTCCTTTGACCCCGTTGCGCTGGATAAGGCCTGCGCCGATATGGTAAATCAGCAGCCTGTTCTTGCCGACAGCATGCTGGCTCACATGGAGCACACCGGCGACCACTTTGATTCGCTGCACCCCGTTACCGACTGGCGCACCGTTATCACCCACGGTGAAAAGCTTGGCATCGGCACCGCAGAGTACGAATTGATAAGAATCTAAGCCAAATTTGAGATATTTTCTTGACTGTATATATAGTTTGGCGGTATAATTTTACGGTTAAAAAAGTCGAAAACATAATTCGGGGATATACCCCAAACCGGAAAACAGGTGAATTATTTTGAAAAGAACCGATTTAAGAAACATTGCGATCATCGCCCACGTTGACCACGGCAAGACCACGCTGGTCGATGGCATGCTGGCACAGAGCGGCACCTTCCGTGAGAATCAGCAGGTAGACACCTGCATTATGGACTCGGGCGCGCTGGAGCGCGAGCGCGGCATCACCATCCTTGCAAAGAATGCTGCCGTAAGCTATAAGGGCGTTAAGATCAACATCGTTGACACCCCCGGACATGCTGACTTCGGCGGCGAGGTAGAGCGTGTTCTCGGCATGGTTTCCGGCGTTGTGCTGCTGGTCGATGCAGCCGAAGGCCCCATGCCCCAGACCAGATTCGTACTTTCCAAGGCGCTGGAACTCGGCCTTGCGGTAGTTCCGGTAATCAACAAGGTCGATAAGCCCGACGCACGCATCCACGAGGTAGTAGACGAAGTTCTCATGCTTATGCTCGATCTCGGCGCTTCGGATGAGCAGCTGGACGCTCCCATGGTATTCTGCTCCGGCAGAGCGGGAACCTCCTCCTTCTCCCCCGAGCAGCAGGGCGCTGACCTTTCCGCTCTCTTTGACACCATCATCGATTACATCCCCTGCCCCGACCTTGACGCAGAAGGCCCGCTGCAGGTGCTTGTATCCACCGTTGACTACAACGAGTTTGTAGGCCGTACCGCTGTCGGCAGGATAGAACGCGGCGAGATGAAGGTAAACCAGCCGGTAGAGATCTGCGACTTCCACAATCCCGATACAAAGCTGCGCGGCAAGCTTACCGCCATCTATCAGTTCGAGGGCATCGGCAGAACTGCTGTACAGTCGGCTAAGGCAGGAGATATCGTAATGTTCTCCGGCATCGAGGATATCACCATCGGCAACACCCTCTGCGATCCTGCACTGGTTGAGCCCATCGAGTTTGTAAAGATCTCCGAACCCACCGTTGAGATGACCTTCTCGGTAAACGACAGCCCCTTTGCAGGCAGAGAAGGCAAGTTCGTAACTTCCCGCCAGATCCGCGACAGACTCTTCCGCGAGCTGCTCAAGGACGTTTCTCTCCGCGTTGAAGAGGGCGCAACCACCGACAGCTTCCGTGTTCTCGGCAGAGGCGAGATGCATCTTTCGGTACTCATCGAGACTATGCGCCGCGAGGGCTACGAGTTCGCAGTCGGCGCTCCCCGCGCGCTGATGCACGAAGAGGACGGCGTTCTTATGGAGCCGTTTGAGACTGCGCTTATCGACGTTCCCGCCGATGCGGTAGGCAGCGTTATGGAAAAGCTCGGCTCCAGAAAGGCCGACCTCATTTCGATGAACCCCGTTGGCGATCGCATGAAGCTTGAATTCTCCATTCCTTCCCGTGGTCTGTTTGGCTATAGAAGCGAGTTTTTGACCGACACCAAGGGAGAGGGCATTATCGCCACCATCTTCAGAGGCTATGAGCCTTTCCGCGGCGAGATCGTAAGCCGCCAGAGCGGTTCGCTCATCGCTCACGAGACCGGCGAAGCAGTAACCTACGGTCTGTTTAACGCTCAGGAGCGCGGCGACCTGTTTATCGGCGCCGGCACTCCCGTTTACGCAGGCATGGTAGTAGGCGCATCCCCCAAGCTGGAGGATATCGTTGTAAACGTATGCAAGCGCAAGCATGCCACCAATATGCGTGCTTCCGGCTCGGACGAAGCGCTCCGCCTCGTTCCGCCCAGAAAGCTTTCGCTTGAAGCCTGCATCGAGTTTATCGCCGATGATGAGCTGCTTGAGGTCACCCCCAAGAATCTGCGCATCAGAAAGCGCATTCTCGAGCACGACCAGCGCATGAAGAAGCTGATGGCTTCCAGAAATAAATAATCAATGCAATAAAAATCCGTTGGCAAAATGCCAACGGATTTTTTATTATGTAGAGTAAAATGAGAATTTTTAGTGCTAAATGACGGGGGAATAGTGTGAAAGGGGGGCGGCGAGCCCCCACTTTCGCGTTGAGCCGCATTTCATGCGGCGGATAACCCCGCCGCAGCGGGATTTCATATTGCCGAAAATTTATTTTCGGCAATATGAAATCCGTTGGCATAACGCCAACGGATTTTTTTATCACTTTCTTGATTTTCCGCTCATCTTTTGAATTGTGATTTTTACTACCAGCGGCTTGTGAAAGTCGCGGTTGATATAGTCCATGCCCGCGGGAATGTGACCGGGGCTGTATTTTTGAACAAGCGCAACCAATGCGGCACGCTTTTCGTCATCATCTTTTACAACTTCGGCTTTTCCGAAAACGGTGGCGGAAGCATAGCGCACCGAAAATTTGTCGGCAAGCGTTTCCGCCTGACTTACCGCACAGAAGCACACCTCGGGGTTTTGCAGAATGTTATCCAGCTTATGTCCCTCGGGTGCGCAGTGGAAGTAGATGACATCGCCGGTGTAAACAAAGGAAAGCGGAACACCATAGGGCGAACCGTCGGAACTGACGGTAGAAAGAACGCCGTAATCGGCGGATTTTAAAACGGCTATTGTATCTTCGGGGGGAATCTGTCGGTCGGCTCTTCTAACGGGTCGGTCTATCATAAAACGCTCCTTTCATGCAAAAAGCGGAGGCAGAAAGTCTGCCTCCGCTTTAAAATCTCAGTCCTTCATCAGAGTTGCCATAATGGCCTTTTGAGCGTGCAGACGGTTTTCAGCTTCGTCAAATATCTCGTTTGCGTGTGCTTCGAAAACGTCGGCGGTAATCTCCTCGCCGCGGTGGGCGGGCAGACAGTGCAGTACCATCGCGCCGGGATTTGCAGCTTCCATAACCTTTGCGTTGATCTGGAAGCCTGCGAATGCCTTTTCGCGGATTGCCTGTTCCGATTCCTGACCCATCGAAGCCCAAACGTCGGTGTAGAGAACATCGGCGCCTGCGGCACCTTCCATCGGATCCTGAACCCACTGGAACTTGTCGCCGTAAGCGGCAGCGAATTCCATGACGGTCTTGTCGGGGGCGTAATCCTTGGGGGTAGCAACGCTGACGCTCATGCCGGCCTTAAGTCCGCCGACGATAAGCGAGTTGGCCATGTTGTTGCCGTCGCCGATAAAGCAAAGCTTTTTGCCCTCGGTGGTCTTGTGATACTCGCGGATGGTCTGCAGGTCAGCCATTACCTGACAGGGATGAGCAAAATCGGTCAGCGCGTTGATTACCGGGATAGAGCCGAACTTGGCAAAATCCTCAACCTCCTGCTGAGCGAAGGTGCGTATCATAAGTCCGTCGAGATAGCGGGAGAGCACTCTTGCGGTGTCGCAAAGCGGCTCGCCGCGGCCTATCTGTAGGTCACGGGGGGAGAGGAAGAGCGGCTGACCGCCGAGCTGGTACATGCCTGTCTCAAAGGAAACACGGGTGCGGGTGGAGGATTTCTGGAAGATCATGCCCAGCGATTTGCCGGCCAGAATGGGGTGGGCGATGCCGTGCTTTTTCTCATATTTAAGCTTATCCGCTAAATCGAGCAGCTCAAAGATCTCCTCGGGGGTGCAGTCAAGCAGCTTCAGAAAGTGCTTCATTATTCGGCGACCTCCTTGATGGCTTCTTCAAGGATGGCAAGACCCTTTTCAAGCTGATCCTCGGTGATGTTGAGAGGAGGCAGCAGTCTTACCTTTTCGTGTGCGGTGAGAACGATAAGTCCCTTTTCAAGGCACTTGATGGCAACAGCCTTGGAGGTGCCGGACTTAAGCTCGATGCCTATCATAAGGCCCATGCCGGTGACAGAGGCAACATTTTCAAACTTGGCTGCCTTTTCAAAGATGACAGCACTCTTTTTCTTGACGTCGGCAAGCAGAGCCTCATCCAGCTTTTGGAGAACGGCGCAAGCTCCTGCGCAGCAGACAGGGTTCATGCCAAAGGTAGAGCCGTGATCGCCGGGGACGAAAGTATTTTCGGTCTTTTCGCCGAACATAACGGCGCCGATGGGCAGACCGCCGCCGAGACCCTTTGCGGTAGAAACGATGTCGGGCTCGATGCCGAATGCCTGATAAGCATAGTAGTAGCCGGTGCGTCCGTTGCCGGTCTGAACTTCGTCAACCATGAGGAGAATGTCCTTCTCCTTACAGAGTGCGGCAACCTTTTCTACAAATTCCTTATCCAGCGGGATAACGCCGCCTTCGCCCTGGATCATCTCCATCATGATGCCGGCGGTCTTGTCGGATACCTTGGAGAGAACATCTTCAAAATCGTTTGCCTTGGCATAAACAAAGCCGGGGGTGAAGGGATCGAAGTTTACATGCATCGAATCCTGACCGGTAGCTGCAACGGTGGTGATGGTTCTGCCGTGGAAGGAGTTGATAAGGGTGATTATCTCATAGCGCTCCTTGCCGTATTTGGTCTGAGCGTATTTTCTTGCCGCTTTGATCATGCCTTCGTTTGCTTCTGCGCCGGAGTTGCCGAAGAAAACTTTCTTCATGCCGGATTTCTCGCAGATCATCTTGGCAGCCTTTACTCCGGGCTCGGTGTAGTAAAGGTTGGAGATGTGAGCAAACTTTGCAGCCTGCTCGGATACTGCCTTGACCCAGTCGGGATCGGCAAAGCCGAAAGCGTTAACACCGATGCCGGTGGAAAAATCTATGTATTTCTTGCCGTCGTAGTCTTCGCACTCGGCGCCGCTGCCGCACTTAAGGGCAAAATCAAAACGTCCGTAGGTATGTGCCACATACTGCTGGTCAAGTTCCTTAATTTCAGCAAAAGTCATATTAGTCCTCTCCTTTATAGATCATGGTGCCGATGCCTTCGTTGGAGAGCATCTCGATAAGGATGGCGTGCAGTATTCTGCCGTCGATGATGGCAGCCTTGGCAACGCCGCTGTTGATGGTATCTACGCAGCACTGAAGCTTGGGGATCATGCCGCCTGCAACGATGCCCTTTTCGATAAGTTCGGGGATCTCGTTGGTGTAAACCGAGGTGATAAGGGTGTTTTCGTCGTCCTTATCCTCGAGAAGACCGCGGATGTCGGTCATGAGGATGATATTTTCTGCCTGAACTGCGGTTGCGACGTAGCAGGCCATGGTGTCGGCGTTTACGTTGTAGATAACGCCGTTTTCATCGGCGCCTACGCAGGTGATAACGGGGATGTAGCCTGCATCAAGAACGGCATTGATGGGGCCGGGATCAACGGCGGTCATCTCGCCGACATAGCCGTAATCGATGTCGCTTTCCTTCTTCTTAACGGTAAGCATGTTTCCGTCGACGCCGCAAAGGCCCATTGCTCTGCCGCCCTGTGCGTTGATCTGTGCAACGAGGTCCTTGTTGAGCTTGCCTGCGAATACCATCTGAGCAAGGTCACGGGTCTCTTCGTCGGTATAGCGAAGTCCGTTGATGAATTTGGATTCCTTGCCGACCTTTTTGAGCATTGCAGAAAGCTCGGGACCGCCGCCGTGTACCAGTACAACTCTGATACCGATGCAGGAAAGCAGGCAGATATCGCCCATAACGGCAGTCTTAAGCTCTTCGTTTATCATTGCGTTGCCGCCGTACTTTATAACTACGGTTTTGCCGTGGTATTTCTGGATATAGGGGAGCGCCTGGCTGAGTATCTCAGCCTTCTGAGCGGTAGTAGCCTTAGTCATAATAAAATCCTCCCAAAATTCGTTTATCAAAGCAGTCCGATGGTTTCATCAAGACCGAGTGCGATGTTCATGTTCTGAACTGCCGCGCCGGAAGCGCCCTTGCCGAGGTTGTCGAGGCAGGCCGCGGTGAGAACTCGCTCGTCGTTGCCGGCAACATAGATGTGCAGCATGTTGGTGTCGGCAAGCTGGTTGGAGGGAAGGAATCCGCCTTCGAGAACGCCTTCGCCGCCAAAGGGCATAACCTTTACAAAGTTCTGACCCTCGTAGTACTCACAAAGCAGTTCGTGAATGTCCTTTGCGCCCAGCTTTTTGTTGAGCAGCTTGGTGTAAAGGGGAACGTTTACTGTCATGCCGTTAAAGAAATCGGAAACGGCGGGGTTGAAGATGGGGGTATCGGCAAGGCCGGAGATTATCTTCATTTCCTTCTGGTGTTTGTGGGTCTGGGTAAGACCGTACTGACGAACACTTACATATTCAGCGGGGCGGTTGGGATCGGCATAAGCTGAGATCATCTTTTTACCGCCGCCCGAATAACCGGAGATAGCGTGGCAGACAACGGGGTAATCAGCGGGCATGACGCCAAGCTTTACCAGCGGATGAACCAGGCTGATAAATCCGGTGGCATAGCAGCCGGGATTCGCGATGAACTGGTTGGTGGCGATCTTTTCGCGGTGCTCCTTGGAAAGCTCCGGGAAGCCGTATGCCCAGCCTGCTTCGGTGCGGTGTGCGGTGGAAGCATCGATGATCTTTACCTTGCTGTTTTCAACCAGCGAAGCAGCCTCAACAGCAGCCGCATCGGGGAGGCAGAAGAAAGCCACATCGGCGGCGTTTATCAGCTTTTTGCGTTCCTCTGCGTCCTTGCGCTTGTCTTCATCGATAAGCAGTATCTCAAGGTCGTCACGCTTTTCAAGGCGGTCAAATATTTTAAGTCCGGTCGTACCTTCTTTTCCGTCGATAAATACTTTAAATTTCATTTGTGTGGCCTCCCTTTATTTACAACAAGTATAATTTAGCAAATATTATACGAAATTATCGCTGGGTATCGAGCATTTTGATTCTTCCTTCAAGCTCAGCTATCTGGACTTTGACCGCTTCGGGAGCGGGTCCGCCGATCACGGTGCGCTGTGCCACGCAGTTTTGAATGTCGATGGCGTCAAACAGGTCTGCTTCAAATATGTCGGAGAACTGCTTGTATTCTTCAAGCGGCAGTGTTTCAAGGGTGAGACCCTTTTCGATGCAGTGACGAACAAGCTGTCCGGTGATTTTATAAGCCTCGCGGAAGGGGGTACCCTTCTTGGTGAGATAGTCGGCGCAGTCGGTAGCGTTGATAAAGCCCTTGGCAGCGGCAGCTCTCATATTTTCGGTCTTGACCGTCATGGTCTGCAGCATGGGGGTGAATGCGCTGAGGCAAAGCTTAACAGTTTCAATGGAGTCGAAAATGGCTTCCTTGTCTTCCTGCATATCCTTGTTGTATGCAAGCGGAATGCCCTTGAGCATGGTCAGCAGCGTAACCAGATTGCCGTTTGCGCGTCCGGTCTTGCCGCGTATCAGCTCGGTGATGTCGGGGTTTTTCTTCTGCGGCATTATCGAGGAACCGGTTGCAAAGGCGTCGTCCAGTTCGACAAATTTAAATTCGCAGGAGCACCAGAGAATAACTTCCTCGGAGAATCTGGAAAGGTGGGTCATGATAAGCGAGATGCAGCTTGCCAGCTCTACGCAGTAATCACGGTCAGAAACGCCGTCCATGCTGTTTTGCATTACGCCGTCAAAGCCGAGCAGCTCGGCAACGTATTCGCGGTCGGTGGGATAGGAGGTGCCTGCCAGTGCGCAGGAGCCGAGCGGCGAATAGTTCATGCGGTGATAGCAGTCGTTGAGTCGGTCGAGGTCACGGGCAAGCATCTGGGCGTAAGCCATTAGATGATGAGCGAAGGTTATCGGCTGCGCTACCTGAAGGTGGGTGTATCCCGGCATTACCGAGTAGAGATTATCCTTTGCCTTGGCGACGATGGCATCGAGCAGCTTATGTACTTCGTCGTAAACCAGAATGAGCTGCTTTTTGAGATACATTCTCAGGTCAAGAGCGACCTGATCGTTGCGGCTGCGGGCGGTGTGAAGTCGCTTTCCGGCATCGCCGATACGCTCGGTCAGTACCTGTTCGACAAACATGTGGATATCTTCAGCGGTGAAATCGAACTGCAGTGCGCCCGATTCAAGATCGGCAAGGATGCCTTTTAAGCCTTGGATGATTTTTTCCATGTCATCGATGGGAATGATGCCGCATTTGCCAAGCATGGTGGCGTGAGCGATAGAGCCCTGAATATCCTCGTGATACATCACATGGTCGAAAGAGATGGAAGAGTTAAAATCATTTATAGAAGAGTCGAGCTCCTTGGTAAATCTGCCTGACCACATTTTCATAATGGGGATCCTCCTGAAAGTTTATAATAAATACGCAAGCGGCCCTGCCCCTGAATCAGGTGCAGGGCCGTTGATCGGTCGCTTAGTTGTTTTCAAGTTTCTGATTCAGCATAGCCTTTACCTTGATGGGCAGACCAAACAGGTTGATAAAGCCTGCGGAATCGTTCTGGTTGTAAACGTCATCCTCGCCGAAGGTTGCGATCTCTTCGGAATAGAGGCTGTAGGGGCTGGTGGTGGAAGCGGGAACGATGTTGCCCTTATAGAGCTTGAGCTTTACGTCGCCGGTAACGGTCTGCTGGGTAACGTCAACGAATGCGGAGAGAGCCTCACGCAGGGGGGTGTACCACTGACCGAAGTAAACTACGTCGGCGAACTTAAGAGCGATCTGCTGCTTGTAATGCATGGTCTCACGGTCGAGGCAGATGCTTTCAAGCTGCTCGTGCGCGAAGTAGAGGATGCTGCCGCCGGGGGTCTCATAAACGCCGCGGCTCTTCATGCCGACCAGACGGTTCTCAACCATGTCGCTGATGCCGATGCCGTTTTCACCGCCGACCTTGTTGAGGTACTTGATGATGTCGGAGGTCTTCATCTTCTCGCCGTTGATGGCAACAGGAGCGCCCTTTTCAAAGGAAATGGTGAGATAGGTGGCAACGTCGGGAGCCTTCTCGGGGGTAACGCTAAGCTCAAGGATCTCATCATACTTGGGCTCGTTTGCGGGATCTTCAAGATCCAGACCCTCGTGAGAGAGGTGCCAGATGTTCATATCCTTGGAATAGTTGGTGGTTCTGCTGATGTTCAGCGGAATATTTCTTGCTTCAGCATAGTCGATCTCTTCGTCACGGCTCTTGATGTCCCAGATTCTCCAGGGAGCGATGATGGGCATATCGGGAGCAAATGCCTTGATAGCAAGCTCGAAACGAACCTGATCGTTGCCCTTGCCGGTGCAGCCGTGAGCGATGGCGTCGGCACCTTCAGCCTTGGCGATCTCTACGATGCGCTTAGCGATGATGGGACGTGCAAAAGCGGTGCCGAGCAGGTACTTGCCTTCGTATACGGCGCCTGCCTTAAGGGTGGGAACGATGTAATCGTCGCAGAAAATATCGGTAAGATCTTCGATGTAGATCTTGGAAGCGCCGGTCTTGATAGCCTTTTCCTTAAGGCCGGAAAGCTCCTTGCCCTGGCCAACGTCGGCAGCAACTGCGATAACTTCGCAGCCGTAGTTTTCCTTAAGCCACGGAATGATGATAGAAGTGTCAAGTCCGCCGGAATAAGCCAGAACAACCTTGTTATACTTTGCCATTATATATTACCTCCATAAGCGGTGATGCGCCGCGAATTTTCTATGAGCATAATTATACATCTTTTTTGCGAAAAGAAAAGGGGTAAAGCGATATTTATTCAATAAAATCGAATTTTTGTTTATTGATGCCATTTTATATGTGTAATAAGCGATTCAAAGTGTGAATATTTACCATGCACAGCATGATTTTATGCATTCAAAACAGCTGAATTTTGCATCAAATACTGCGAATAGGATAAAATATATACATAATAACTTGAATATATACGTAAAAGCGTGAATAAAAGCGATTTATCTCGCTAAAACGGTGAATAATTTAATAAAATCCAAGCCAATTGCAATAATTAAAAAGCGGTTGCACAAAATATTGAATTTTTGGCATAAAAGAGCTATAATATTTCGTATTGTGATATTAAAAGTTAATTCTACGAAATATATTTGCCAATAAGGGGCGAAAAGATTGAACAAAGCCAAAAAAACATTCCGTGAGGTCATCTTCTCAAAAACAGTGATAGTCGGCGTGCTGCTGTTGATACAGCTTGCTATGCTGCTGGTTTTCACGGTGAGATTTTACCGTTATTTTGCGGCGATGTACGGCGTTTTGCTTATTGTTTCGCTGATAGTGCTGCTGCAGATAATCAATGACGATGCGATGAATCCCTCCTATAAAATAGCATGGATAATCCCGATAATAGCCTTTCCGATGTTTGGCGTGCTGTTTTACCTGATGGCGGGACACTGCCACCTCAGCAAAAAAACTTCGGCAAGGCTTATCGTCGAGGAAAAGAAATACGGACTTGCCGGGTATCGCTGCGACAAGGCGCAGGCGGCGCTTTTAAAGCTTCCCGCTGCCGCCCGATCGCAGTCGGAGTATATCGCCCGTGCGGGTTATCCCGCCTTTACCGATACCGATGTTGAATACCTTTCACCCGGTGAAGTCTTTTTTGAAAGTTTGCTGAATGATCTCAAATCTGCCGAGCGATACATATTTATGGAGTATTTTATCATCGGCGAGGGAGTAATGTGGCAGCCGATACTGGATGTACTGGAGCAGAAGGCGAAGGAAGGCGTCGATGTCAGAGTTATCTATGACGGATTCGGCTGCCTCAATACTCTGCCAAACGATTACTTCAAGCAGCTGCGCGAAAAGGGGATAAAGTGTATCGAATTTAATCCCCTCATCCCGATACTCACCATCTATATGAACAACCGTGATCACCGAAAGATAACGGTGGTCGACGGCAAAGTCGGTTATATGGGCGGTGTAAATCTCGCCGATGAGTATATAAACGTTATCGACCGCTTCGGACATTGGAAGGATAGCGCAGTGCGTCTTAAAGGCGACGCGGTAAAAAGCCTGACATCGATGTTTGTCACCATGTATAACGCCCTTTCGCCGAAAGACTGCTGCGGCATGGAAAAGCTTGAGCCGGATGAGCCGTCCCAAAGCTGCGGCGGAGTGGTGCAGCCCTATTCCGACACCCCGCTTGATAAAGAGCAGGTGGGCGAGGGCATCTATCTGAATATGATAGCCAAAGCCAACCGATACATTTATATGTGTACACCTTATTTTATAGTCGATAACGAGCTGCTGACGGCGCTGCTGCTGGCGGCAAAAAGCGGAGTGGATGTCAGGATAATCACCCCGCACATCGGCGACAAGTGGTATGTTCACACCGTTACCAGGTCCTTTTACCGCCAGCTTGTTGCGGGCGGAGTAAAGGTTTACGAATACACACCGGGATTTATCCACTCAAAGGTTTTTGTCGTCGATGACAGCACCGCCACGGTGGGAACGGTAAACCTTGATTACCGCAGCCTCTA
>JAFQAX010000128.1 GCA_017399785.1 Oscillospiraceae bacterium
CCGTTACAAAAACGGGGCGGTTTTTGCGTATCAGATTTTTTCAAGTCGCGCAAAGGCGGCCATGATTTTTTTCTTTCCAACCTTGCCGAATTCCACTTCCAGCATGCAGTCGCCGCCCATCGGGGTCGCATTAAGAATAACGCCTTCACCGAATACGCGGTGCATTACACGGTCGCCCTTGGTAAAATCGACTTTTGCCGCAGCCGCAGCCGGCTTTTTGGCGGAAGAACTGAAGGAGGACTGCGAAGCGAAGCTGGAGGAACCTGCCGAGTGAGAACTCTGTCCGAATGAGCCGTATCCGCCGGAATATCCTCCGCCCGATGCGGCCCTGCCTCCAAAGGCGGAAGAGGTCGAGGCGGTGTTTTCGGGGCGTCTGCCCTCCTGCTTTATCAGCTCGGTGGGGATGTCGCCTACAAATCGGGAAACACGTCCGTAGGTGGTCTGGCCGAACAGCATGCGGCGCTTAGCGTGCATTATGGTCAGCGATTCCTTTGCTCTGGTTATGCCGACATAGGCTAAGCGGCGCTCTTCTTCAAGCTGAGCTGCGTCGCCCAGCGCTCTTACACCGGGGAAGACACCTTCCTCCATGCCGGGGATGAAGACAACAGGAAATTCCAATCCCTTTGCAGCGTGAAGTGTCATAAGCGTTGCCGCATCGGAGTCGGCATCATAGCTGTCAAGGTCGGTGTAAAGGGCAACCTCTTCCAAAAATCCGCCGAGCGTCGGCTCTTCGGTCTCCGATTCATAGCGCTTGATGGTGGTTTTAAGTTCTTCAATGTTTTCAAGTCTGGTCTGTCCCTGAATGCCCTCTTCCAGCAGCATTGCACGGTAGCCCGTTTCATCCAGCAGCTCGTCGAGCAGCTCATCGAGCGGCGTTACCGAAGCCGAATCCATCAGCTGCTGCATCATCGACGCAAACTGCATCAGCGGCTTTGCCTTTTTGGAAAGGGGAGCGTAATCCTCAGCATGGGCGATCACGTCAAACAGTCCCATTCCGAGAACTTGAGAAATTTCCTCAGCGGTCTGCATGGTGGCGGCGCCTATCGAGCGCTTGGGTTCGTTGATGATGCGGTTTAATCTCAAGGTATCGTCGGGATTATGGATTATGCTCAGATAAGCGATGATATCCTTAATCTCCTTGCGGTCGAAGAACCTTGTTCCGCCGACTACCTTATAGGGGATTCCCGCCGAAACCAGCGCCGACTCCACCGTCTGCGACTGTGCATTCAGGCGGTAAAGCACCGCAAAATCGGTATAGCTGCGTCCGTTTCGGTGTCCCTTGGCGATGGCGTCAGCAATTGCGTTTGCCTCGTCCCGCTCGTCATAGGCGGTGTGCAGCACTATCTTGTCGCCGTCGCCTGCGGCGGTCCAAAGGTTTTTGCCTTTTCGGCCCTTGTTCTGGGCGATCACCTTGTTGGCGGCGGTGAGTATGTTCTGAGTGGAGCGGTAGTTCTGCTCAAGGCGGATGACCTTGGCATTGGGAAACTGCTCCTCAAAGGAGAGGATGTTTTCGATGGTGGCACCGCGGAAGGCGTAAATGCTCTGGTCGTCGTCGCCGACAACGCAGAGATTGCCGTATCCGCCCGAAAGCATAGCGACCAGCTGATACTGCGAGCGGTTGGTGTCCTGATACTCGTCTACCATTACATAGCGGCAGCGGCGCTGATATTTTTTCAACACCTCGGGATTCTGTCGGAACAGCTTCACCGTAAGGGTGATTATGTCGTCAAAATCAAGAGCGTTGGCGGCAAAAAGTTTTTTCTGATATTCACCGTAAATAACGGCGATTTTTTTGAGATTGTATTCTCCGCCAGACTGTGCCCTTGCGGCCACGTCCTCAGGCGATTCAAGCTTGTCCTTAAATTCGCCGAATTTTGCCGCAAGCGAGCGGGGCGGAAACTGCTTGTCATCTAAATTCAGCTCTTTGAGCACCGATTTGATTATTTTCTGGCTGTCGTCAGAATCATAAATAACAAATCCGTTTTTATATCCCAGATGCTCTATCTCGCTGCGCAGTATCCGCACGCAGTAAGAGTGAAAGGTGGAAGCCTTAACGTCGTTCCCGCTTTCGCCCAACATGTTTACAAGTCGGGCTTTAAGCTCACCCGCCGCCTTGTTGGTAAAGGTGATGGCGGTTATCTCCCACGGCTTGGGAATGTTGTCGGAAAGCAGACGGCAGATATCGTCGGAAGCCGCATCCCCCGAACGGACAGCCGCTTCTATCAGGTCAATATCGTCCTCGGTGATGTAAGAGGGCATCTGTTCGCTTTCATATCCGCGTCCGAAGGTCAGTATGTTGGCGATTCGGTTTATCAAAACGGTGGTCTTTCCGCTTCCCGCGCCCGCCAGAATAAGCAGCGGACCTTCGGTGGTTACCACCGCCTTTCGCTGCATGTCGTTCATCTTTGCAAAGCGTCGCTCGATAAGGGTGCGGCGCGCTTCTATATATCTTTTGGTTAAAGTATCGGTCATGAAAAATTCTCCTGTTGTATAAGAGGATAAAAGCCCTTTCGGGGCACAAAGCTATTATATCGCTCAAACGCCTTTTCTGCAAATGCAACAATAAAAAAGCATATATTTTTACACATCGGCGCTTGTTAGTGAAAAGTAAAGATGATATATTATGAATGTTAAATAAAATCGCACCGTATGCCATGGCGAAAGCAGATCCTTTCGTTTGCGGTGCGTATTTCGATAAGAGATGATGCGTAATGGCACAGACAAAAGGGTACAAGATAGACATGTGCAGCGGACCGATACTGAGTAAAATGATACTCTTTGCGGTCCCGCTTATGTTTTCAACGCTGCTTCAGCTGCTGTTTAATGCCGCTGATATAGTGGTAGTCGGCAGATTCGCCGGAGACAACTCAATGGCGGCAGTCGGCTCGGTAACGGCGTTGGTAAATCTTTTGATAAACCTGTTTATCGGACTTTCGGTCGGTGCCAACGTAATGGCGGCGAGATATTTTGCTTCCAAGCGTGAAGATGAGCTTTCTCAAACGGTGCATACCGCCATGACGCTCAGTTTTGTTGGCGGCGTTTTTCTTGCCATTATCGGAAACCTGTTTGCAGGAAAAATATTGGCGCTTATGCAGTCCCCGCCCGAAATAATCGGACTTTCCACCCTTTACCTAAAAATATTCTTCCTCGGTATGCCCGCTAACCTTGCCTATAACTTTGGCAGCGCACTGCTTCGCGCGGTTGGCGATACCCGCAGACCTCTTTATTATCTTTCCTTTGCAGGCATTGTCAACGTGCTGCTCAATCTCGTTTTCGTTATCAAGTTCCATATGGATGTTGCCGGAGTTGCTGTTGCAACGGTAATTTCTCAGTGCATTTCGGCGGTGCTGGTAATTCGCTGTCTCATGAAGGAATCGGGCGGTATGAAGTTTGAGCTTTCCAAGCTTGGAATTAACCCGCAGAAGCTTGCGCAGATAATGAAGGTCGGTCTGCCCGCGGGATTTCAGGGAATACTCTTTTCCATCTCAAACGTAGTTATCCAGTCCTCCATCAACGGATTCGGTGAGATAGTCGTAGCGGGAAGCTCGGCTTCCAACAACATCGAGCATTTCGTCTATGCGGGAATGAACTCGGTTTATCAGGCGGCACTTTCCTTTACCAGCCAGAATGCCGGCGTCGGCGATTTTAAGCGTGTCAGAAGAATAACCCGTATTTCCAACGGATATGTTATCGCACTTGGCATAATTATGGGTGGTCCGATGATACTGTTTGGCAAAACGCTTATTTCTATTTACAGCGGCAGTCCCGATGTTATTGAACAGGGTTATATAAGACTTGTCATCATGCTTTCGGTCTATGCCATAGCCGGAATGATGGACGTAATGGTCGGAATTATGCGCGGAATCGGATTCTCGGTGATCCCCATGATCGTTTCGCTGATCGGTGTATGCGGATTCAGATTGCTTTGGATAGCCACCGTATTCCAGATACCGCAATTCCATACCATCGAGATGGTTTATATTTCCTATCCCATCTCCTGGACCATAACTCTCATCGCACATGTCTGCTGCTACCTCAGGGTAATTAAAAAGGTGGAAAAGCAGTACGAAATGACCCATAGAGAATTTTTTGAAAGCTGAATAACTGCAAAAAAGCCCCTCGGATATCCGAGGGGCAATTTTTATGCTTTTGCGCTTTTGCAAACGGGCGCCATAACGCAGTTGGCGCAGTCGGGTCTTCTCGCAACACAGACCGCTCTTCCGTGCAGCACCAGGCGGTGGCAGAAGTCGTTTGCCTCCTCCATCGGGAGGCAGGCACGCAGCTCCTTTTCGCACTTGGTCGGGTCTTTGGTGGTGGTAAGTCCCAGCAGGTTGGTTATTCTTATGCAGTGGGTGTCGCAGACCACCGCGGGCTGACCGTAAACATCGCCGAGAATGAGATTGGCGGTCTTTCTGCCAACGCCGGGCAGCGACAGCAGCTTATCCATGTCGTCTGGGACGACACCGTCAAATTGCTCTATCAGCATTTTGGACATGGCGCAGATGTCGCGGGCCTTGGTCTTATAAAGTCCGCAGCTTTTTATCATTTCGCCTATCTCCTCGGGGGTAGCAGCTGCCAGTGCCTCAAGGGTGGGATATTTTTCAAACAGAGCGGGAGTTACCATATTTACTCTGGCGTCGGTGCACTGCGCCGCAAGTCGAACCGAGATAAGCAGCTCGTGCGGTTTTACGTAATCAAGCGAGCAGATGGCGTCGGGATAAGCCTCTTTGAGAAGGCGAACAGCCTCTGCGGCGCGCTGTTTTTTTGTCATATAAAAAACTCCTTTTGCGAAGCTTGTCTTTTTAAGAAATTATACCTTATACAAAAAGCAATGTCAAAACCGCCCTGTTCTATGCAGGGCGGTTTTTCTGCGCTTATCCCCGACAGCGTCGACAGCCGCAGCCGTTATCGTTATTGCCTGAGCTTTCGGTATAGCGGTTGTTATAGACAGCGGCATTATTGTTGCAGCAGGGGGTGCCCCCGCTGCGCGGAAGATTTGCAAAAGAAGGCCAGTAGCAGCCGTTTGCGTTATTCTGATTGCCGCTGTAAGAAACTACCGCATTGTTTTGAATGCTGCCGCAGCATCTGCAAGCCATATTACATCAACTCCATAAAAATCTATACCACATATTATGCAGTATTTGCCCGAAAGGTTTTTAACATGGAATAGCGGGACAAGTCTGCTTGGATTTGACAAAGATTTCACCCCGAAAAGGGTATAATCGGTGCCGAAGGCGGTGATTTGATGGCGGTGTATGTTGACGTATTGCTGGCGGTAAATTTTGCGGTGGATTATCTGCTGCTAAAGGCGGCGGCACTGTTTTGCGGAGTAAGAGCAAAAGAACCAAGGCTTATATCCGCTGCAGCGCTGGGAGCCGCAGGCTCTTTGATAATATTTTTTCCGCCCAATTCACCGGCTGCCGAATTCATTTACCGAGGGGCTGCATCCGCCGCAGTTTGCGCCGTGGCTTTTTGTCCCTGTAAAATCAAAAGACTGATAAGAGCAGTGTTCGGATTTCTGGCGGCATCATTTATTTTTTCGGGAACGGTGCTGCTGTGGCAGATAACCTTTAAGCCGATGGGCGTAATCAGCTGTGCGGGGGCGGTATATTTTGACATCGGTGTACCGGCGCTTATTATCTGCACGGCCTTGGGCTATGGGTCCGCCTGCCTGCTGTCCCGTATGCTTTACCGCAGAATGCCGCTTCAAAGCAGCTGCCGCATCACCGTTATCAACAATGGAAGTTCGGTATCGTTAAATGCATTGATAGACAGCGGCAGCAGCCTTGTCGAGCCGTTTTCAAACGCACCGGTGATAGTCTGCCAAAGTTCGGAGCTTAAAGAAACGATGCCGAGATCGCTGGCGCAAGGGAGAGGAATAAGGTTGATACCTTACAAAACACTCGATTCAAACGGATTGCTTTCAGCTTTTCTGCCCGAAAAGCTGTTTGTAACAAGACAGGACGGAAAGCTTTGCGAAATTGAAAATTGTTATATCGCTGTGACCGACAAAATACCGGGAGAAAATTATAAAGCCATCTGCAATCCCGGAATATTTCTAAATCAAAAAGCGGGGGAGGATATCTGTGCTGACAAAATATAAAATTATCGAAACGATGCTGCGGATACTAACAAAATGGGGACTTATCGGTAAAACGGTGCATTACATACACGGCCCCGAAACATTACCGCCGCCCCTTTCACGGGAGCAGGAAGCAGAGATCTTTTTAAAGCTTGAGCAGGATGACGCCGAAGCACGAAGGATTCTGATAACCCACAACCTTCGGCTGGTGGTGTACATAGCGCGCAAATTTGAAAGCACAGGCTACGGTGTCGAGGACTTGATCTCCATCGGCACCATCGGATTGATAAAGGCGGTAAACACCTTCTGCCCAAGCCGCGGAATAAAGCTTGCCACCTACGCCTCAAGGTGCATAGAAAACGAGATATTGATGTACCTGCGAAAATGCCAGCCGCTTAAAAACGAGGTCTCAATAGATGAACCGCTCAATACCGACTGGGACGGAAACGAGCTGCTGCTCTCCGATGTATTGGGCACCGATCCCGATTCAATAAACCGACCCGTCGAGCAGGAGGCCGAAAAGCTGATGCTGATAGAGGCGATCGAGCGGCTTGAAGACCGCGAAAGAAAGATAATGAAGCTGCGGTTCGGCTTTGCCGATGGAAATGAGTATACCCAAAAGCAGGTCGCCGACATGATAGGGATAAGCCAATCCTACATTTCACGGCTGGAAAAACGAATAATACGCCATCTGCGGCGTGATCTTGAAAAGGTGATGTAAATCACGCATTAAACCGCCTGCGGCTGCCCAAAATAATCAAAAATCCTTTTCGGAGAAGATGATGAAAATAAGAATGGCAGCCGCTTATGCGGTCTTTATATTGCTTTTCGGAATGCTTACAGCACGACTCTCGCTGCTTTCAACTGCCGTTGTGCTTGTCGATGCGGCGCAGCAGCAGTCGGCGGCGGTGATACAGGCGGCAAAAACCCGCGGTGTTATATACGACCGATATATGCGCCCTATCACCGGAACAGAGAGCAAAAATATTGCAGCGGTGCTGCCTAACGAGCAGTCGGCAGATGCACTGATGCGGGCGACCCCGCCGGAAAAACGGATGGAACTTCAGCAAAAGCTGTCAAAACTTCAGCCTTTTTTGTGGGAGGTTCCAACCGCCGAGCTTTATGCTAAAGGACTTGAGGTGTTTAAAGTTCCGCAGCGTTATTCTGCTGACCAGCCGGCGCTGCATCTGATAGGACAGCTTGATCCCGCCACCGAAAAAGGGGCGTCGGGATTGGAAAAAGCGTACGATCAGCTGCTTGCTTCCTGCGGCGGAACGCTGCAGCTGCGCTATGCTACCGACGCACTGCAGCGCGGTATGGGGGCCGCTGCCCCCGAAATTATCGACAGCGGTTATCTGACCAAATCGGGGATAGTTCTCACCCTTGATCTTGATATACAGCAGATAGTTGAACAGGCTGCAAAAAAGCTGGACAAGGGCGCAGTTGTCGTTATGGATCCCAATAACGGCGATATTCTGGCATGCGCAAGCGTCCCGACATTTGATCCCAACAACCCGTCATCCGCATTATCAAATCCCGATAAACCGTTTTTTAACCGCTCATTTGCGGCATACAGCGTTGGTTCCACCTTTAAGCTGCTGACCGCCGCGGCCGCCATTGAGATGGGCTATACACCCGACCGCAGCTATGAATGTAAAGGCTATATCGAGGTTAAAGACCAGATATTTAAATGCCACAATATTGCAGGACACGGAAAAATAGATATGCAGGAGGCGATGAATAAATCCTGCAACCCTTATTTTATTTCGCTGGCGCTGGAGATAGGCGGCCCATCGCTGCTTTATAAGGCGCAGCAGCTGGGGTTTTCTGCCGCATTCGAGGCGGCGCCCGGCATGAAAACCGCTGCGGGAAGTCTGCCTGATGCAAGAGAGCTTATCGCCCCGGCGGCAGTGGCTAATTTCGGATTCGGTCAGGGACGGCTTACTGCAACTCCTATACAGATCGCGTCGCTTATATCGGCTTTTGCCAACGGCGGCGGTGCTGTAACGCCGAGACTGGTGGCGGGAAGCACTGCCGACGGAGAGGGGATAAAAAGTCAGACTGTTGTTTATTCCCCCAAAACACTGTTTACCAAATCGGCGGCAGATGCAGTGGCAGAGCTGATGATATCGGTGGTGGAGCAGGGAAGCGGAAAAAACGCTCTGCCCGAATTTGGCGGAGCGGGAGGTAAAACCGCCTCTGCCCAGACGGGACAGTTTATAGATGAAAAGGAAACTGTTCACGCCTGGTTTTCGGGGTTTTATCCAGCGATTCAGCCACGATATTCAATTGTTGTGCTGGCAGAGGGCGGAGATTCCGGCTCGGATGCTGCCTGTCCTATTTTTGCCGAG
>JAFQAX010000129.1 GCA_017399785.1 Oscillospiraceae bacterium
ACCCCGCACCCGGTCCGAGGGGGAATCCGAGCAGCATCCACAGCATCAGCAAAAGCGACCAGCCGATGAGGAAAACGATGCTGTAAGGCAGCATGGTGGAGATGAGAGTTCCTATGCCGGAGTTTTCGTCATAGCGCTTTACAAAGGTCAGTATCATCGCAAAGTGGCTCATCAAAGGGGTTATAACGTTGGTGCAGGAGTCGCCTATTCTGAAGGCTACCTGAGTAAGCTCGGGCGAAAATCCCAGCAGCATGAACATGGGAATAAAAACAGGCGCCAATATGGTCCACTTTGCCGAAGCCGAACCCATCAGCAGGTTTATCAGCGCAGAAAAAAGTATAAATAACAGCATCAGCGGGATGCCGCCTATACCTGCGTTTTTCAGCAGATTAGCGCCGTTGATGGCAATTATGGTGCCGAGCTTGGTGTAGGAAAAATAATTTATAAACTGCGCCGAAACAAAGGCGAGAGCGATAAATGAACCCATTGAGGACATTGCCTTGCCCATGGCACGGCAAACATCCTTTTCGCCTTTAAATTCGCCCGAAACAAAGCCGTAAACTACGGCGGGGATAAAGAAAACCAGCGCTATGATCGCGATAATTCCCTGCATAAAAGGCGCTCCTGCGATCAGATCGCCCGTAACGGGATTTCGCAGGAAGGAGTTTTTGGGAATAAGCAGCGCAACGATGCCTGCGATAAGCGCCAACAACGTCAGATTTGCAGCTTTAATGGCTTTTCTTTCTTCTGAAGTCAGTTCTCGGGAAGCAAATTCATTTGAAGCTGCACCTTCATATTTTCCCAGCCGAGGTTCGACGATAAAATCGGTTATCAAGGTGCCGAGTATGGTGATAAGGAGAGTGGATGCTATCATAAAGAACCAGTTTGCAGTAGGTTCAATGGTATAATCGGGATCTATTATCTGTACTGCTTCGGTGCTGATGCCTGCAAGCATAGGATCGAGCGTGCCGATTATCAGGTTGGCGGAAAATCCGCCCGAAACGCCTGAAAAGGCAGCGGCAAGTCCGGCAAGCGGATGCCTGCCGTATGCGGCAAACATAAGCGCTCCGATAGGCACCAGCACCACATATCCCGCATCGGAAGCGACGTTGGACATAACTCCGAGAAAGATGACAACTGGGGTTATTATTCTGCGCGGTGTGATCTCAACGGTGCGCTTTAAAAGTGCCGAAACGTATCCGCTTCCTTCGGCGGTGCCGACGCCAAGCATAGCTACCAAAACCACGCCCAGCGGCGCAAATCCTGTGAAATTGTCAACGGCTTTGGTCAGCATATAAACGGCGCCGTCGGCGTTGGCAAGGCTCACTGCATTTACGGTGGTGGGCTCAAGCATTCCGGTCGCACTGTTTACCAGTTCGCCGGTGGCGGAAACGCCAAGCGCCTCGCAGACCGCCGAAATAATAACTATCGCAACACAGAAGATGAAAAACAGCGTTATAGGATGGGGCAGACGGTTGCCCACCGCCTCGACGGCGTTTAAAAATCGGAAAAACAGCGGCGTTTTGCCGCTTTTTTTATTTTTAGCTATAGAATGGAAAACCTCCGACAAAACATTTATCCAACGCTTATTGTGCGCATCTTAAGTAAAAATAAACGCCGATTTTATTTAAAAACAGTACCATTCGCCAAAAGATGGAACGAATAAAGAGCAGGTCGATCCAAACACTGACGCTATCAGTGCGAAAAACCGCATTATATTGCGAAAAATGGTGAGTTTTGACATCTATATTTTCACCAAAAAAACGCTGCATTTTTTGCACTTAAAAATCAAAAAAGCTATTGCATTTTTACTGTAAAGCTTTTATAATATGTTTAAGTGGTGAAAAGTGGGGGTTTGAGGTGAAAAATCCCACGAAATGGACAAAGGAGGGAAGACGATGCTTATAGGTGAATACCGACCCAGTTTGGATGCCAAGGGCAGAGTCAACTTCCCTTCCAAGCTGAGAGAAGCTCTCGGCGAAAGCTTCGTCATCACAAAGGGACTGGACAATTGCCTTTCGGTCTACCGTATGGAAGAGTGGAAAAAGCTTGAGGAACAGACCGCAGCGCTTCCCCTTTCCAAGGCAAGAACCATTCAGCGTTTTATCTTTGCGGGCGCTGTCTGTGTAGAGCCGGATAAGCAGGGCAGAGTGCTCATCCCTCAGTCGCTAAGAGACTATGCAGGCATCTCCACCGGAGAGGTGGCCATCATCGGCGTTTCCAACCGTGCGGAGATTTGGAACGTAGAGAGATGGGAAGCTGCAAATGCAGAACTTACCGGTGAATCCATTGCCGAAGCGATGGACGAGCTTGGATTTTAAAGAGGCTTGAACAGTATGGAATTTTCACATGTTTCGGTGCTTCTTAATGAAACGATAGAAAGCCTCGATATAAAACCCGACGGCATCTACATCGACGGTACGGCGGGCGGAGCGGGACACTCCCGTGAGATAGCCAAAAGGCTTACCACCGGCAAACTTATCGCGGTAGATAAAGACCCCGATGCGATAGCCGTCGCAACCGAAAGATTAAAACCTTACAGCTGCGCAACAGTGGTGCGCAACGACTTCAGAAACATAAAAGCGATAGCCGATGAACTGGGACTTGAAAGGGTAGACGGAATACTGCTTGATTTGGGCGTTTCTTCTCACCAGCTGGATGAAGCTCAGCGCGGATTTTCCTATCATAGCGATGCTCCCCTCGACATGAGAATGTCGCAGCAGGGCATGAGCGCAAGAGACGTGGTAAACGGATACTCCGAAAAGGACATCGCAAGGATACTGAGAGATTACGGCGAAGAAAAATTCGCTTCCAGAATAGCAAGGGCGATAGTAACGGCAAGAGAAAAAGCTCCCATCGAAACTACGCTCGAACTTGCCGAGATAATAAAGAATGCAATACCGGCGGCAACCAGACGCGAAGGCGGACATCCCGCCAAGCGAAGCTTTCAGGCCATCAGGATCGAGGTCAACGGAGAGCTGACGGCACTTGAGTGTGCACTCGATGATGCGTTTGATCTGCTTTCGGTGGGCGGAAGATTATCGATAATAACCTTCCATTCGCTCGAAGACAGAATGTGCAAGCGCAGGTTTGCCGATTTTACATCAGGGTGCACCTGCCCGCCCGAGTTTCCCGTTTGTGTGTGCGGGAAAACACCGCGAGGCAAGCTCACCACCAGAAAACCCATCACAGCGGGCGAGGAGGAACTCGCCGAAAACAACCGCAGCCGCAGCGCCAAATTGCGGACAATTGAAAAGCTCAAGGACTAAGGGACGAGCCCTTGAGCACCGGCGGTAAACTTCAAGGGACGGTCGTTTATCGCAAAAAATTAAAGCTCAAATACGGGGACGACGGATTTGAGCAAAGAGAGGTGACGTCGAAGTGGCAAGCAATCTGGCATACGATTTCGAAGCGCTGGAACGGAAGTACGCCGCTTCGGACGTTTCAAAGGTTAGACAGCCGGCACAGCTGCATGTTGTTGAAAACCGAAATGCGCATTCCAAAGAATCTTTTATGCGCGGCGCGGTTATCTTCATCGTTATTGCGATGCTGGTTTGTGTAAACCTGTATAACAAGATGCTGCTTACCGAGCTTACTACCGAGATAGAAGCTCAGCAGGAACAGTATCAGCTTCTTCAAAACGAGCACAAGCTAATGCAGATGCAGCTTGAAAGCAAAACCTCGCTGAGAACGGTCAGCGATATAGCGCAAAACGAGCTGGGCATGGCGGCGGTCGAAAGCTACCAGATAGAATATATCGATTTGGGAGCAGGAGACAGAGTAGTGCTTGCAAAGGCTCCGCAGATGGATCTTGCGGACTACATTCAAAAGGCATATTACTCCGTTTTGGAATACTTAGGTTTTTAAATCAATAGACTGATTAATGCCAAAGCTGTTTTTGGCAGAAAAATGCAAAATAGAGTTAAAAGGACGGAGAGTTAAGTCATATATTATGCCTTAGCTCTTTGTTTGTTTTAAAGCTGGATTCGACGATAAGCGTCAGGAGGCGGCATGAAGAATAACAACAACGTCAGCACAATGAAAAGAAAAATGAATATCGTTCTGGCGGTGCTGGTGTTTATCGGATTCGGCATCCTGATAGGAAGACTTTACAGCCTGCAGATAGTTGACGAAGACAACTATCGCATCAGCGCCATACGTCAGCAGCTGCGCCCTACCACCATCAATGCGCAGCGCGGCACCATCTACGACCGAAATTTAAAAACGCTTGCGGCATCGGCTACCGTTTGGACGGTAACCATCTCGCCCGCCGAGATAAAGGATGAAGCGCAGCTTATTAAAATTGCCGATTTTCTGTCTGAACTTCTTGAGGTAGACAGGGAAAAGATACTGGAGCGCGGAGCCAAAAAGGCGAGCTATTACGAGGTTATAAAACAGCGCGTCGAAAAAGACATAGCCGATAAAATAACGGCGTTTACGCTGGAAAACGAGATAAAAGGCGTTCATCTGGTGGAAAACAGCCGCCGTTACTATCCTTACGGCAGGCTTGCTTCTACCGTGCTTGGCTTTACCACCAACGACAACGCCGGCGCATACGGACTGGAATCGCACTATGAAAAGGTGCTGGCGGGAACTCCCGGTATGGTCGTTTCGGCAAAGAACGCCAAAAGCGGCGATATGCCCTATTCCTACGAGCGCCAGTATGCTCCCGTTGACGGCAATTCGATAGTGCTCACCATCGATGAGGTAATACAGCACAGCCTTGAGCGCCACCTTGAAACGGCGGTAATCGAGCATAACGTTCAGCAGCGTGCCGTCGGAATTGTAATGGACGTTCACACCGGTGCGATTTTAGCTATGTCCACCAAACCAGACTTTGACCCCAACCAACCCAACGTTCTGGTCGATCCCGCAGCTATCGCCAGAGTAGAAAATATCGAGCAGGACCCCGAAGTTGCTGCAATACTTGCCGGAATAGCCGATGAGCAAAAGCGCGCCGAAAAGCTGGAAGAGCTGCGCCTCAAGGCGCTCGGCGAAGAGCAGTTTGCCCAGTGGCGAAACAAAGCCATATCCGACCCCTATGAGCCCGGCTCGGTATTTAAGATACTCACCGGTTCTATGGCGCTTGATCTCGGCGTTACCCAGACCGAGGGCAACACCTATCACTGCCCCGGCTTTCATATCGTTGCCGGCAGAAGAAAAGCCTGCTGGAAGGCAGCCGGTCACGGCACCATTACCTTCACCGAGGCGATGAAATTCTCCTGCAACCCCGCCTTTATGATGATAGGCGCAGCGATAGGCCCGATGGAGTTTGACAACTATTTCGAGCGCTACGGACTTAAAGAGGCGACAGGTATCGACCTTCCCGGCGAGGCTGACGGTATATTCGATGATTACCAAACTCTCGCCAAGGAGTCGGGCGAGGAGCTTGCCTCATCCTCTTTCGGTCAGACCTTTAAGGTGACCCCGATCCAGCTTTGCACTGCGGTTGCCGCGGCGGTAAACGGCGGCAAGCTGATGGAGCCTTATATCGTAAGCCAGATAATCGACCCCGACGGAAACGTAGTATCAGAAACGGTTCCAACCATGCGCAGACAGGTAATAAGTTCCGAAACATCGGAAAAGATATGCGGCATCTTGGAAAAGGTCGTCTGCGATCCCGATGGATCGGGCAAGAATGCCTATGTGCCCGGCTACCGTGTAGGCGGTAAAACAGGCACCAGCGAAAAGCTTGACGCCAAGGAAAACGGAGAAGTAACCAAGCGAGTATCCTCCTTCCTCGGCATCGCCCCCGCAAACGATCCGCAAATTTGTGTGTTGGTGCTGCTTGACGAAGCCTATCTCGAAAACGTATTTGGTTCTGTTATCGTTGCGCCGGTCGTCGGCGCGATAATGGCGGATATACTGCCCTATCTCGGCGTAGAACAGCAGTATACCGAGGCCGAAGCGGCAAAGTTTGAGGTGAAAGTTCCTTATGTGACCGGAAAAGCGGTGCATGATGCTATTGCCGCCGTGAATATCTCGGAACTTAAATATAAGCTTTCGGGTGACGGAGTAAATGTAATCAGACAGCTGCCTGCAGCAGGAGAAAGCTGTCCCAAGGGAAGTACCGTTATTCTCTACACCGATGAAGAAACAGAGCAAAAGATGATAACCGTTCCGTCGGTCATCGGACTTTCGGCGCAGCAGGCTAACAGAACGATACTAAACGCAGGCCTTAATATAAGATTGCTCGGTACCGAAGCAGCGGAAACAGGCGCCAAGGTATCCTATCAAAATCCTGCCGAGGGAGAACAGGTTGACGAAGGCACGGTGGTCACCGTTATGTTCGAGGGATATACTCCCACCGCAGCAGAAGCCGCGGCATACCTGCCCAAAGAGGAAGATATCCCGCAGCGTCCGGACACTTATACAACTGAAACCGGATTGGAGATACCGGCCGAACTGCTGCAGTAATGAATTGTTTATATAAAGGAGAGATTCGGTTTGAAGCTGTTGCAACTTTTTGAAAAAGTGGATATAAAGGGCTTTGTGCCGGATGTTGAAGTAGTTTCTCTTTGCTCTGACACAAGACAGATAACGGCGGGATCGGTCTTCTTCTGCCTTAAAGGCAGTGCCCGTGACGGACACGATTTTGCTGCTCAGGCGCTGGAACGCGGAGCGGCCGCAGTGGTAGTCGAAAGAGATATGGGACTGGGTGAAAAGCAGCTGATAACCGATGACAGCCACCGCAGCTATGCGCTTTGCTGCGCAAACTTTTTCGGCAATCCTCAGCGCAGCCTTAAGATGATCGGCGTTACCGGCACCAACGGAAAAACTACCGTCACCCATCTCATCAGGGATATCCTTTTGGAAGCGGGATACAGTGTCGGACTTATCGGAACCATTGCGACTGACATAAACGGAGAAAGATTTCCCGCCAAATACACTACTCCCGACCCGTTCACCTTCTATTCGGTATTGGATCAGATGGTCAAGGCGGGCTGCCAATATGCCGTAATGGAAGTATCCTCTCACGGACTTGACCAAAAGCGTGTCGCCGGATGCGAGTTTGAAGTCGGCGTCTTTACTAATCTCACTCAGGATCACCTCGATTATCACGGCACCATGGAGAATTATTTCGAAGCCAAAAAGCGTCTTTTCCCGCTTTGCCGTTCGGCTGTCATAAATTGTGATGACGAATACGGACGCAGTTTGATAAAAGACAGCGGCTGTAATAACGTAAAAAGCTTTTCGATAAAATTTGATGAGGCTGATTACACCGCCCGTGAGATATCGATGAAGGCGTCAGGCACCTCTTTCATATTTGTTGGAGACAATCTCATTTCAAGAGTGAAATTCCCCGTGCCGGGCGAATTTTCCGCCTCTAATGCCATGGCGGCAATTTCCGCCTGCCTTGCGCTCGGAATGGAGCTGGGAGATATAACGTCAAAGCTTGAAAAAAGCCGCGGTGTCCCCGGCAGATTCGAGGTCCTCGACACCGATACTCCCTTTACCGTAATACGTGATTACGCCCACACCCCTGATGCGATAGAAAAGATTTTGGCGGCTATACGCGCCATAACCGATAAAAAAGTAACTATTCTGTTTGGCTGCGCGGGAAACCGTGACCGAAAAAAGCGCCGCTTCATGACCGAG
>JAFQAX010000130.1 GCA_017399785.1 Oscillospiraceae bacterium
CTTTTTGTTAATAAATATTAAAAGACCATCTGAACCAAAAGCATATAACATAATGTACCGCCGGCAATGGAAACAAGCATCTGCCTACGCCAGAAATGGAGTGCTACTGTAATCGCTATTGCTATTATTTCAGGTAAAGCATGATTTCCGGAAATAAAGGTTACATTTTTAAGACAATACACCACCAGCATGCCAAAAATTGCGCTTGGCAACGCCTTTCCGAGATATTTTATGTAGGGAGGCGTTTCTTTATTTTCCGAAAAAATTAAAAACGGCAAAAATCTGGTCGCCATCGTTCCTAAAACACAGATGGCAATGGTAATGATCCGCTGTGTTAACGTCATACCAAACCACCTGCCTTTTCAATAGGTTTTTTAAATGCTGTTAGCAATGCCACTATGCATATCATCGTCGGTACAAGGAAAGAATCGGCTCCAAAGAACAGTCTGCAGGCTATCGAAGATGCAACTCCTATAAAAGCCGTATAGTGCTTTTTCTCTTTTAGCCACTGTTCAAGGAATATGACAATAAACATTGCTGTCATTACAAAATCAAGTCCCTCGGTATTAAAGGTAAGCATAGAGCCTACTATTCCACCTATCGCCGCACCCGATACCCAATAGGACTGATTGAGCAGCGTAACAAAAAACATAAACCAGCCTTTATCAACATCTTCGGGAATGTCAGCCGTAAAGTTTATCGAAAAGCTTTCGTCGCACATTCCGAAAATAAGATAAGGTCTTTTCCAACCGAGGCCTTTGAACTTATCCAGCATCGATATTCCGTAAAACAGATGCCGCGCCTGAATCATCAGCGTAAGAATCAGCGTTTGAACCGGTGCAAAGGGGCTCATCAGCATACTGACAGCAATAAACTCCAGCGATCCGCCAAAGATAGTCAGGCTCATCAGCATGGGATACCAAAAACTGAATCCCGAAACGTTCATATATATTCCGTATGCCAGCGCCAAAAACCAAAATCCGGCAAAAATAGGTATTGTATGCGGAAAAGCCGCTTTAAGCGCCTTTAGGCGTACTCCCTGCTGCATTTTACCTTGCTCCTTAAAATGATTTTTCAAAATTTGCCACTGAAAAATTTTATCATAATGAATACTGCATTTCAACCAACAGGCGTGTAAATAACAAAAGAGCGGATAAATATCCGCTCTTTTGCTTTAAGTTTTATTTTATGTAGGCAAATCCGATTTCGGTTATATCAGCCTTATCTTCCAACTTTATGCTGCTGTCATTGGCAGAAAGGTGAAGCATAAGTCTGAACATATCCTGCTCTTCGGCACCAAGCTTTTCGGCAAGCTGCGCAGCAGTAAAATACTTTCCTGCTTCGTTTACAAGCGCTGCTTTGGCCGAATTTTTAAGCTCGATCAAACCGCCTGCCGCCTTCTTTCCAAACTCAACAGCAGGCTGGTCGTAAGCGTTAATATTGATAAGATTTGCATAAATTCCAACGGTACGCTCAAACAGCGCGATAAGAGCGCCAACGTAATAAGCGGAAACCTCAGGAACAGTTATAATCATGGTGCGCTTTCCGTGAGATTCCAACGCCTTTTTGGTACCCAGCATAAAGGCATTGAGGTAATCTCCGCTGGTGGAGCCTTCCCCTACTTCGATAGAATCGCCCGCTCTGTCTCGCAGCACCTGAACAAAGGTGACAAAGATATTATCGGGACCCGCAACCAGCTGCTGCACGTAGGAGTGCTGATCGCTGGTGCCCTTGTTTCCGAATACAGCAAGGCCCTGATTTACGATTTTGCCATCGTTATCAAACTCTTTACCAAGCGACTCCATAATAAGCTGCTGCAAATACTTTGCAAACAACTCAAGCGAATCCTTATAAGGCAAAACTACCATCGATTCTCCGCCGACACCATTGCTGCAAAGGTACCAGCTTGCCGCCAAAATAGCAGCAGGGTTCTGCTCTAGCACCTTTCCACGGTTGAGCACATCACATTCAGCTGCGCCTTTAAGCAGTGACTTCATGTCCACGCCCATCAGGCAAAGAGGAAGCATTCCTACCGCAGACATTACAGAGGTGCGTCCGCCAACCCAATCCCACATCGGGAATATTGCAAGCCAGCCCTCGCTTTCGGCGATTTTGTAAAGCTTGCTTCCAACGCCGGTTATGCAAACGGTATGCGCCGCAAAATCCAGTCCGTTTTTAATATAAAACGCCTTGGCCTCTTCCATGCAGTTTCGGGTCTCGATAGTACCGCCGCTCTTGGAAATTACAATAGTAAGGGTCTCGTCAAGCTCCGGTAAAATCTTGCCGAAAACCTTATCCATTCCGTCGGGATCGGTATTATCAAGAAAGTAAAGCTTCATCTTGTCATTGGGGGTAGAAAGCGCATTGGCAACAAAAACAGGACCCAAGCTGCTTCCTCCGATTCCTGCAACAACAACGTTTTTAAACTTATTTCCTGCAGAGCTTTTGATTTCTCCCAAATGAACCTTTTCGGTGAATTCCATCACTGCTGCGGTGCAGTCTTCGATCTCTTTGGTAAGTTCCGCTGTGGGTGCAAGCTTTGGCGCGCGAAGCCAATAGTGTCCTACCATGCGTCCTTCGCTGGGATTTGCGATTGCGCCCGCATCAAGCTCATCCATCGCTTTGAGCGAAGCATCAAGCTTTGCCTTTATGTTAGTTTTAAATTCATCGTCCATTCTCATTCCGCCCCAATCAAGCATAAGGCGGGTTTTGGAAGAATAGTAAAGTGTTTCTTTAAAGCTGTTCTGCATATTGTCAGCTCCTTTCTGTGTCTTCTAAAAGCTTTTTAAGCCATTCAAAATGATTCTCAAAGTCGTCTGCAGATGCCTGCCACTTCCAATTTCCGATAGCAACGCCGGGTACATTCATTCTGGCGCTGTCATCTAATCCAAAAACATCCTGAAGCGGAAGAATCACAACATCAGAATCGGTAAGCATAGCTGATTTTATCAGCTTTTGTGAATACTCTTTCGCATTCTGATTGCCATACTTTTCGACGCACCAGCCAAGCAGAGTTTGGTTATCGTGCGTACCGGTGTAAACAATTTTGCCGTCCGGCGGCCGATATTCCAAAATAGGATCGCTGTCGTAGAACTGAATTACGTCCATGCCCGAAAATCCGCATTCTGCGATAAGTGCCCTTACACCAGGGGTAATTACCCCCAAATCTTCCGCAATAATGGGAAGCTGTCCCAGTTTGTCAAAAGCGGCTTTGAACAGCTTTGCTCCTGGGCCGTGTATCCAGCGTCCTTCGATGGCTTTTTTGCCATTTGGAATTGACCAATAAGCCTCAAACGCTCTGAAATGGTCAAGCCTTACATGATCAAACATTTTAAAGGAATGTTTAAGGCGCTCTATCCACCAGCTAAAGTTTTGCTGTTTATTTTTCTGCCAGTTATATGTCGGATTTCCCCAGTGCTGTCCTTCTTCAGAAAAGTAGTCGGGAGGAACTCCTGCACACTCGATTTTGCGTCCCTCTTCATCAAGATTAAACAGCTGCGGATACGCCCATACATCAGCGGAATCTTCAGAAAGATAGAATGGCATATCGCCTATTATTTTTACGTCCTTGCTGTTGGCGTAGCGATGCACTTCATCCCACTGTCTAAAAAATTCGTACTGGCAGAATTTATAGAACGCCGCTCTTTCATATACAAAAGCATCTTTTAGCACATTATCGCTGAAGCTGCGATATTCTTTAGGCCACAAACAGTGTTCAGTGCCTTCAAATTTGTCTTTCAGCGCCATAAACACAGCGTAACTTTCAAGCCAGAAAGCATTTTTGCTGCAAAAATCAGCATAGTTTTCGTCGGGTGCAAAATTTTGATAAAGCTCCGAAAGGGTTTGACCATCGGTGTATATCAAATCAGTATTTCCGGCAAAGGCTGACAATCCCGCATAGGGCGAGCCGTAGCTGTCGGTGGGATTAAGCGGCAGCATCTGCCAATATTTAACGCCCGCCGAGCTTAAAAAATCGATAAACTTTTTGGCAGGTTCACCAAAGCATCCGGGCCTATCTCCGTTTGGCAGCGAGGTTATATGACATATCACTCCCGCTCCTTTTTCAAGCGGTTTTGCCAATCCGCTTTTTTCATCGAAATAAACTACAGCAGAGCCAAAGGATGGCAGCGTAAGCTTGGCTTTGTCTTCTTCGATGTTTACTCTAAGACCGCCAACCAATTCGCTGCAGCGGT
The DNA here is from genome assembly GCA_017399785.1 of Oscillospiraceae bacterium. Classification (GTDB taxonomy): domain Bacteria; phylum Bacillota; class Clostridia; order Oscillospirales; family Ruminococcaceae; genus Yanshouia. The sequence continues at coordinate 4,194 of JAFQAX010000130.1, forward strand.
TTGCAAATGCGGGTATCTCCACCTGCTGCCAATCTGAACTGCGGTTTATCATAACAACCGCGGTTTTATTTTCATACTTTCTTATGATTCCGAAAACGTCGTTGCCGAAATAAAACGGTTTAAAATCCCCGTCAGTAAAAACAGGCAGCAATCTGCGCAGCGACAACGCATTTCGATATATTGCGGCGGTGTCAGCATCTTCTTTTCCCCACGGATATGCTCCTCGGTTATAGGGATCGGAATAGCCTTCCATTCCTGCCTCATCACCGTAATAGATGCAGGGAACTCCCGGCATGGTCATCTGAATAAGCGTTGCCAGCCAAAGTCTGTTTTTAGCAAGCTTTCGCTGTGTATCAGAAAGTCTGTAGTCGCGGCGCTGTTCCCATGTAAGCGAATTTTCTTCCGGCGCATCGCCCAGCATGGTCAAAAGTCTTGCTCGGTCATGGCTTCCAAGCAGATTTAAAGCACCGTAAAAAGCTTCGTGAGGATAGTTTTCATAGAGAGAATACAGATCCTCTGCAGCCTGTTCGGGGGTGATTTTTCCGATTAAAAAGCCTATCACTGCATCACGCAGCGGGTAGTTCATGGCGGAATCCAACTCATCGCCGAGAAAATAGCGCCGCAGTTCGCCATAACTTATCTTATTGGAAGCGTCCTCCCAAACCTCACCAAGAAGAACGCCTTCGCTGCCAAGTGTTTCAGTAACCGCATTTTTGATTCCAACAATAAAATCATCTGGCAGTTCATCGGCAACGTCCAAACGCCATCCGTCAGCACCGGCTTTAAGCCAGCGGCGGACTATGCCTTTTTCTCCGAAAATAAAATCTCGGTATTCAGGATTAGTCTCCTCAAGATCAGGCAGGTCATCTACCCCCCACCAGCAATCATAACTTCCGTCAGGTTTTATTTTAAACCAGTCTCGATAGGGAGATTGCTCGCTTTGGATAGCGCCGACAGAATCGTAGTTATCATATCTGTTAAAATATATGCTGTCGCATCCGGTGTGATTAAATACACCGTCAAGTATTATGTGTATGCCATACTGTTTGGCTTTTGCGGCGAATTTTTCGAAAGCGCCATTCTCGCCTAACATAGTATCAAGTTTATTATAATCCGCTGTGTCGTAACGGTGGTTGCTTGCAGCTTCAAAAATAGGGTTGAGATAAAGCGCAGTAACTCCAAGTTCTTTTAAATATCCCAGCTTTTTCTCAATTCCCGAAAGAGTTCCGCCGTAAAAATCCCAACAGATGACTCTTCCTTTTTCATCTTTTTTGTAGTGGGGAGTTTTATACCAATCCTCACAAAGCTCTCTATCGGGTCCGTTGCGTTTAACGCTAAGCGCATCTTTTACACGCTGCTGCCAGTCATCTCCACGGCAGAATCTATCCGGGAATATCTGGTATACCACAGCGTTTCTATACCATTCAGGCAGCTTTCGCTCTTTATAAACGGTTATCTGGAAAGAAGGCGGTTCGTGGTCATAGATGACACCTGCTCCACCGGTTCTTCCCTGTTTTGCGCCAAGGCGACTTATTTTACCGTCGTGGCTTATTATAAAGCTGTACCAAACCAGCTGTGCTTCTTCGGGGGTAAAGCTGCAGCTGAATCTGACAAATCCATCTTTGATTTCAGGCTGCATCTCTATAAGCTGTTCGCCCTTTTTATCCACCCAAAGTCGGCAGATGACCGAAACGTCATCCGCCTCAAAAATATCCAAAGCCAAAAAAACGGTGCCGCCGAGTTTGACGGCACCGAAAGGCTTTCTGTATTCAGCTGACCTGCTATTGTGTATCGCTATCATACAGTAAATAAATCCTTTGTTATTTCTTTGTGCTCTTTTTCCAAGGAGTTACCTCGGGATGGAGCGACTGGTAAATCTTGCAGTAATCCTCTGCCGAGCGATCCCAACTGAAATCCTCTGCCATTGCATTCTGCATCAGCTTGGTCCACGCCGCTTTATTTTCGCGGTAAAGTGCAGCCGCCGAAAGAACAGTATCCTTCATCTCGTGTGCATTATAGTTTGCAAAGCTGAATCCGGTTCCCTCTCCGGTAAACTGATTGTAAGCCTTTACACTGTCTTTAAGGCCGCCGGTCTCACGAACAATGGGAAGGGTGCCGTAGCTCATCGCTATCATCTGTGCAAGTCCGCAGGGTTCAAACAGCGAAGGCATTATAAGCATATCTGCGGCAGAATACATGCGCTGAGAAAGTGCGGCATCGAACATAATTCGGGCAGCACACTTTCCGGGATGTCTTTCCGCACAATCGGCAAACAGCTTTTCATAAACCTTGTCGCCGGTTCCAAGAATCGCAATCTGAAGATTATCCTCCAACATCTCATCGATAACATGAGCGACAAGATCAAGGCCCTTCTGGTCGGTAAGGCGTCCAATCATTACTGCCAGCGGAATGTCAGGATCTTGATCCAGACCGAGTTCCTTCTGCAGCTCTGCCTTGCACTTTGCCTTTCCGGAAAAATCGCTTGCAGAGAAATTCTGCGGCAGCGCAGTATCAGTTTCAGGATCATATTTAGCGGTGTCAATTCCGTTCAAGATGCCGTAAAGCACACTTTCTCTGTCGCGGAAAATCCAATCCAACTTTTCGCCAAAGAAACCGGTTTTAACTTCCTGTGCATATGTTGGGCTTACAGTGGTGAGGATGTCGCTATAAAGCAACGCGCCCTTCATATAATTTACCGATCCGTCATCGCAGCAAAGCTGGGATGCAGCCGCAGGTACCTCGTGAAGTCCGAGAATATCTCCGAGGATAAAGTTTGCATACTGTCCCTGGAACTTGAGGTTATGAACGGTAAATACCGTTTTTACGTTCTCATAAAGCGGATCGCCCTGATAGCACTCTCTGAGAAATACTGCTGCCGAAGCGGTATGCCAGTCATTCAGATGCAGAATATCGCATTTGAAATCAGGCAAATACTTAATGCTTTCGCATATTGCTTTTGAGAAAAACGCCATGCGTTCGGCGTCATCGCCGTAGCCATAGGGTTTCTCGCGCTTGAAGTAATACTCGTTGTCGATGAAGTAATAGGTAATGCCATCCTCTACCAGCTTTTCGATACCGCAGTAAAGATCGCGCCATGCAAGCTGAAGACGAAAATCGGTAAGATGAGTCATCTTTTCGGTATAGCGTTCTGCAATGGTTCCGAATTTAGGCAGTATCACCCTTACTTCACAGCCGGCATTTTTAAGCGCCTTAGGCAGTGATCCGCCCACGTCGCCAAGTCCGCCGGTTTTGATAAAGGGCTCCGCTTCAGAAGCGGCAAATAAAACTCTTAACTTTCTTCTCATATTTCAACCTTTCAGTAATTAACTTTGGGGATAACAAGGGGATCAGCTGCGGTTCCCTTGATAACGGTTCCGGCGCTTATCTGGTTGTTTCGGTCAATTATCGCATTTTCAACGCAGACGCCCGCCTCGATGGTGCAGGACTGCATTATTATGCTGTTTTTAACAACTGCGCCCTTCTGAACGTTTACGCCACGGAAGAGAATGCTTCCTTCAACTTCGCCCTCGATTACGCAGCCTGCGGGGATAAAGGAATTCTTCACCTTTGCCTCGCCGAGATACTTGGTGGGAACACTGTCCTGAACCTTGGTCATTATCATCGAATCGTAGTTGAAAAGCTCAGTTCTAACTTCGGGCTTAAGCAGATCCATGCTGCACTTATAATATTCATCAACGGTAAATATGCCGCTTGCATATCCTTCGAACTTATAGCCTCTTACGTCCATCTTTGCATATTCGCCCTGAAGCAGTTCAAATATATCAAGATGGTCGATAGCTGCATACCATTCGCACATCTTAAGCAGGAACTCTCTTCCGATCACAAAGCAATCGATAAAAGCATTGTCGCCCTTTTTGACGCCTCTGGTAACATTCTTTACCGAATCACCTTCAAGCTCAAGCTTATCGGTATATTTGCAATCCTTCTTGGCTTCGGTATATACCATAGTGATATCTGCACCGCTTGCTTCATGTGCTTTAAACAGTCCGGTGTAATCCATATTGCAGATAAAGCTGCAGGAAGTAATCAAAACATACTTTGCACGGCTGCGGTTAAGATATACCTTGTTCTTTCTTATATCACGCATAAGGAAACGGGAATCAAGGCTGCTTACACCGAAAACAGTACCGGGAAGCAGGAAAAGTCCGCCGTTTTTGCGGTCGAGCGCCCACTGTTTTCCGGTTCCTACGTGGTCAACCAGCGAACGGTATTTATAAGGGGTAACGATACCAACCGTTTCAATGCCCGCATTGACCATATTAGAAAGCGGGAAATCGACGAGACGGTATCTTCCGCCAAAAGGAAGCGATGCCGCGGGACGCTCTTTAGTAAGGGCACCCAATGCCTCGGAAGAATAATTAGCTGTGATAATACCTGTAACCTTCTCCATGATTTCAGCCCCTTTCTACGATCTCGTTATCGCCAATAAGGATAATAGCCTTTGCGTCATTCTCATCGCCAAGCTTAACGCCTGCCTTAACACATGCATTTTCGCTCATTATGGTGCGATAGATCTTTGCACCTGCTTCCACCTTTGCTCCGGGCAGAAGGATGGAATCAATGACCTCGGCGCCTTCGCCAACATAACTGTCAACGCTGAGGATAGAGTGTTTTACCTGACCCAGAACAACACTTCCGTTGCCGACAAGGCACTTTTCAATGCTGCCGTTCTCACCGACAAAGTGCGGAGGACGGAAATCAGCATTGCTCATGATTGGAGCACCCGGCTCATAAAGATTAAACTCAGGCTCTTCTTCAAGCAGCTCCATGCTGGTGTCGTAGTAGCTTGCAACGGTACCGACATCACGCCAGTAGCCTTCAAAGCGATGGCAGAACAGTCTTTTTCCTTCTGCCAGCAGCTTCGGGATAACATCCTTGCCAAAGTCATGAGAAGACTCGGGATTGGCGTTATCCTCTCTCAATGCGCGCTCAAGCACATCCTTAGTGAAGATGTAAATGCCCATAGATGCCAAAGTGGAGTCGGGGTTCTTGGGCTTTTCGGTAAACTTAACGATCCTATCCTCTTCATCAACGGTCATGATACCGAATCTGGAAGCTTCTTCGATCGGAACTTCCATTACCGAAACGGTAAGATCCGCATTATTCTCAAGGTGGGTTTTGAGCATATCCGCATAATCCATACGGTAAAGCTGGTCACCCGAAAGAATAAGGACATAGTTGGGATTGTTCATGTTTATGTAGTCGAGATTCTGGAATACTGCATCAGCGGTACCTTTGTACCACTCGCCGCCTGCCTCGGTAGCATAAGGAGGCAGGATGGAGACGCCGCCTCCGGTAACGTCAAGATCCCAATAAGCACCAGTTCCGATATAGGAATTGAGTACCAACGGGCGATACTGCGTCAAAACTCCAACAGTATCAATGCCGGAATTGGCGCAGTTAGAGAGCGCGAAGTCGATTATTCTGTATTTACCTCCAAAAGAGACCGCCGGCTTAGCGATATGCTTAGTCAGCGCCTCCAGACGGCTGCCCTGGCCACCTGCCAGCAGCATTGCGAGACAATCGTTCTTTCTCATCCATCTTCCTCCTCTATTTTAAGCTTAAGTGATTTTATATTGCGCTTTAGATATGCCAGATATCATCAGCGTATTCTCTGATAGTTCTGTCACTGGAGAAATATCCGGATTTTGCTATGCTGTGCAGCGACATTTTGTTCCATGCCGTTCTGTCACCGTAAAGCTTTTCAAGATAACTCCACGCTTCAATATAACTGTCGAAATCCTTGAGTACAAGGAACTCATCGTTGCTGCGCATAAGGGTATCGTAAACGCCTTCAAATCCGCCCGAAAGCTTGGAATAAGTTCCGTCGATAAGGCTGTCTACAACCCTCTTAAGGCGGTCGTTGCTGTTATACTCATCCCAGGCAAAATAGCTTCCGCTGCGGTAAAGCTCCTCGATCTCCTCTACCTTAAGTCCGAAGATCTTGATGTTCTCGATGCCCGCCTGCTCGCTTATCTCAACATTTGCGCCGTCAAGAGTTCCGAGAGTAATGGCACCGTTCATCATAAACTTCATGTTTCCGGTGCCGGAAGCTTCCTTGCCGGCAGTGGATATCTGCTCACTTATATCAGCAGCGGGATAGATAAGCTGCGCATTGGAAACAGAAAAATTAGGAATAAATGCAACGTTAATTCTTCCCTTGGTGCGGGGATCGTTATTGATAACCTCGGCAGCCGAGTTGATAAGTCTTATTACATCCTTGGCAAAAGCATAACCCTGTGCAGCCTTGCCCGCAAAGATAAATGTGGAAGGCTTAATATCAAAGCTGCTGTCATTTATCATGCGCTCATAAAGGTCGATAACCTTAAATATATTGAGCAGCTGACGCTTATATGCGTGGAAACGCTTTACCTGAACGTCGAAAATGGAATCGGGATCAAGCTTTACGCCGGAGGTTTCCAAAACATATTTTGCAAGGCGCTCCTTGTTTGCGAGCTTTGCAGCATCTACCTTCTGCAGGAATGCCGCATCGTTTTCAAATGCAACCAGCTTTTCAAGCTCGGCAGCATTGCCCTTCCAGCCTTCTCCGATAGCTTCGGTTATAACAGCGGAAAGTTTAGGGTTAGCCTGAAGCAAGAAACGGCGGTGAGAGATTCCGTTGGTCTTGTTGTTGAATTTTTCGGGGGTAAGCGCATAGAATTCCTTGAGTACGTCGCGCTTAAGTATCTCGGTGTGTATTCCGGCAACGCCGTTTACAGAATGTCCGCCGATTATCGAGAGATTAGCCATTCTAACCTGTCCGTCCCAAAGGATAGCAGTCTGGCGGAGCAGTTCCGGCCAATTTGCCTTATCTCTGGGGAACTTTTCACGGTAACGGCGGTCGATCTCTTCAATGAACATGTAAACTCTGGGCAGCAGGCTGCGCAGCATGTCGATAGGCCACTTTTCAAGCGCCTCGGGCAATACGGTATGGTTTGTGTAAGAAATGGAACGGGTCACAACATCCCATGCGGTATCCCAATCAAGGCCCTCTTCGTCTATCAGCAGACGGAGCAGCTCGGGTGCGCAAAGTGCGGGATGGGTATCGTTGGTGTGAATGGAAACAAGGTCAGGGAAACGCTTCCAATCAGGTCCATATTCTTTTTTGAAAGTAGTGAGGATGTTGGCAAGTCCTGCAGCAACGAAGAGATATTCCTGCTTGATACGCAGAATTTTGCCGGAATCTCCGCTGTCGTTGGGGTAAAGAATATCTGTTATCGCCTCAACATCGGCGCGGAATTTGTAAGCCGCACTGTAGTCTCCGCGATTGAAAGCATCCATATCAAAGTTTTCTTCATATGGCTGGGCACTCCAAAGTCTGAGGTTGTTAACGGTTTTTCCACCGTAACCAACCACCGATACATCATAAGGAACGGCAAGAACCTTTTCGCCGCCCTCCCAAGTAAACCAGAACTTTCCTTCCTGTTCATGGCGTACAACCTCACCGCCGAATCTTACAACGACAGCATTTTCGGGCTTTTTGTGCTCCCAAGGATAGCCGTTTACCAGCCAGTTGTCGGGACGCTCTACCTGAACGCCGTCCTTTATCTCCTGACGGAAAAGGCCGTAGCGGTAGCGGATTCCGTTGCCGTGTCCTGCAATACCGAGGCAGGCAAGCGAATCGATGAAGCAGGCGGCAAGTCTTCCAAGTCCGCCGTTTCCAAGACCGGGGTCGCGCTCTTGTTCGAGAAGCTCTTCAAGGCTTTCTCCCATCTCGGACAGGCCCTCAGCAACAATATCGCGTACTCCGAAATTTATAAGATAATTCTCAAGAAGCTTTCCGATAAGGAACTCCATCGAAAAATAATAAACCTTTTTCTGGCAATTTACTGCGCAGTCTTTGGCAGATACGTTTTTGATCTCATGTGCTTTTCCCGCGATCAGGGTGGCAAGTGTCCAATATTTGTCATGGGCAGTGCCTTTTTCAAAATCCTTACCTGTTGCGCTTAAGAAAAGCGACTTATACTCTTTGATAAACTCTTGCTTGCTGGAAAACATCTGTTACTCCTTACTCTTATCGCGGACCCTGCCGCGTTTATTACTGGGGACACGCTTTAAAACAACTCCTCCTATAGGGGGAACCGTTATTCTGACCGAATGCTGCTTTCCATGGAATGCAACCTCTTCGCTTTCGACAGGTACGGCATTTATCTTGCCGCTTCCGCCGAATTCAACACGGTCGGAATTAAATATCTCCTCATAAACGCCCTTTTGCGGAACGCCTATGCGGTAATCGAAATAAACATTTGGGTGGAAGTTTAAAAGAATGACCAGATCATCGGAGGGACGAATTCCCTTTCTGATAAAGCTGATGATCGATTGCTCGTTATTGTCAGCATCCAGCCACTCAAATCCCTCCCACGAATAACTTTTCTGCCAAAGTGCCTTTTGCTTTTTATAAAATGCATTAAGCTCTTTTACAAAATACTGATAATCACGGTGAGCATCATATTCAGTCAGGAACCATTCCAGACCTTCGTAATATCGCCATTCGATAAACTGCGCTATTTCGCTTCCCATGAAGTTCAGCTTTGCACCGGTATGGCACATCTGATACAGCGTTAAAGCTCTCATTCCCGCAAATTTGCGCCAATAATCGCCCGGCATTCTGCCGATAAGCGAAAGCTTTCCGTGAACCACCTCGTCATGAGAAAGCGACAGCACAAAATTCTCTTTAAAGGCATACATCATCGAGAAGGTGAGCAGATTGTGGTTATATGGGCGATACGGGAAATCGGTCTTCATGTATTTCAGCGTATCGTTCATCCATCCCATATCCCATTTGAAGTGGAATCCCAATCCACCCTTTTCGGGAGGGTAGGTTACCAGCGGCCATGATGTGCTTTCCTCCGCCATCATCATTACGTTGGGGAAAAACTTTCCGACTGCGGTATTAAGGCGCTTTATAAACTCAACTGCGGCAAGGTCTTCTTCGCCGCCATATTGGTTATATCGTTTTTTCTGTTCGTTAAGGGTGCCAAAATTGAGATACAGCATGCTGGTGACGCCATCTACACGGATGCCATCGACATGGAATTCAGAAAGCCAGTAGAAAACGCTTGAGATAAGAAAGCTGCAAACTTCTCCACGCTCAAAATCAAAGCGATAGGTTCCCCACTGTTCGTGGTCGTCACTTTCAAACAGCTTGCCGCCGTTAAACTGTCCCAATCCATGAGCATCACGGCAAAAGTGTCCCGGTACCCAATCCAGAATCACGCCAAGACCTTTGCGGTGGCATCGCTCTACAAAATATTTGAAATCATCCGGTGTTCCCTGACGGGAAGTAGGTGCAAAATAACCGGTGGTCTGATATCCCCACGATCCACCGAAAGGATGCTCCATAACCGGAAGCAGTTCAATGTGAGTATATCCCATATCTACAACATAAGGAATAAGCTCATCGGCAAGCTCGCGGTAGGTATAAAGCGTTCCGTCCTCGTGGCATTTCCATGATCCGAGGTGCACTTCGTAGATATTCATCGGCTTTTCGAAAACAGAGCCTTCCGCTCTTTTTCTCATCCAGACGGCATCTTTCCATCGATATTCCTTGCAATCGGAAAGTCTTGATGCCGTTTCAGGAGGGCACTCGGTATAAAACGCATAAGGATCAGCTTTATAAAATCCTCTTTCATCGTGCGTTTTGATGTAATATTTATAGCTTTCGCCTGCTTTTATATCGGGAATAAAAGTGTACCATATGCCGGTATTGTTGTCACAATACATGGGATATTGGGTTTCATCCCAATTGTTGAAAGATCCTGCCACATGCACGCTTTTAACATCGGGAGCCCAAAGGGCAAAATTATAGCCGCACACACCATCAGACTTAACAGCATGCGCGCCCAACTTTTGATAACTATAGTAATAAGTTCCCTCTCCAAACAGGAAGCGTTCTTCACTCGATAATTTTATAGGCTGTAACATCACATGAAGCTCCTTTCCCATTTTATTGATATTATACTATTTTTAGGCGATATTGTCTACTTAAATTACTTCGACAAAACACGATAAAAGTCATGCTCTACAGCCATTTTCAGCCTTTGGCACAAATTGCAAAACGCCCGTTTTAATTTAAATTTAAAACGGGCGGCAAAAATCATTTTTCTTTTTCAAATCCGCGCAGCAATTCCAGCAATTTTGCCGCATGCTTAGCCTCATCCTCTGCAAAATCACCGAACAAAGATGACACCACGCTGTTGTCGGTTATCTGCTTGGAGTAAACTTCATAATCGCGAACCAGCTCGGTGGAATTTTCCCATGCGCGCAGCACTCTGTCTCTTGTTGAAACCACAAATCCGTTTTTTCCGTCTTTCATGTTATCACCTCCGTATTGTTTATTATTTGGAGGTGATAACTTTTTATTCCCATATACACAAAAAGCAGCCGTATTTAAACGGCTGCTTTAAATTTAAAATTCACTTTTCGCTTTCAGTTCATAAAGCCCGTCATTTCTGACCAATTCGGCAAATTTCTCTTCGCCTAATCTGCCGACAAGTTCATCAAATGCTTTATCAGCATCATCAAGGATTCTGTTTTCATCGCAGCAGGTCAGTTTCCGATTTGACATTATCTGCTCACCTTCAACAAATACATCCATTACGTCCTGCCCCTGAGCGTGATATACCAATCGCTGAATCACCATAGACTTTGGAGCAGGCGCAAGGTGCGGCTGTCTGATATTTACAGTGATCATATCCGCACGTTTGCCTATTTCCAAAGAGCCGGTTATATCACCAAGTCCCATAGCTTCGGCTGCGCGGATGGTGCAAAGTTCAAGCACCATTCCGGGAGGTGCCAGCTGAGTATCTTTTTCATGCGCACGGTGTATAACCTGGAACACCTTCATCTCACGCCAGAGATCAAAGCTTCGGTCAGGAGAGGTACCATCGGAAGCTATTGCAACCTTTGCACCGGCACGCAGCAATTCATAAACCGGGCAGCGCTTGCGTATCACCGATCTGGTTGTCGGCCCGTGCAGTACGGTGGGGCCTGTTTCAGCAATAATCTGCACTTCCTTTTCGGACAGACCGGTGCAGTGTGTAAGCGAAACAGCGGGAGTCAAAACCTCGGGAGTGGTGTTGTAAAGAAATTCTACATCTCCGCCATAGGCATGGGTATGAAGAATACAGCCAAACTCCTGCGACAGTTTAAACATGGCTCGGTTTTCCGCAGCCGAGAATTCGTCGCTCATTCCTGCTTTTCTTCCCATGGTGGAAGGCGCTACAATGCATATTTGTCTATCGGTTTTACCTGACAGCTCCTGTAAAGCGCGGCATGTGTTAGCAATAGTATCCTCAGGCGTGGTTTCGTATTCAATAAAACTGTCGCCGTTCCAGTGGCGAATCTTTCTCGGCCATGGCGGCGCAGATGCACCAAGTCCCGCCAGCTGGCGAATACCGGTTTTAAGGCTGCCCTTAAAGTGAGCATCCAAAAGCTCTACCCTGTCACTTCTGCCGGCACTGCCCATCATAGACACGCCGGTAGTTATGCCAAACTTTACTCTTTCGGCAGCTGCCAGCGCTCCATCGGCATACCAGAAAAAATCGTCGGTATACTTAGTATATATCTCATTTGCCATTGCAACCCAGTTAAGCGACTGTTCTCCTATATTTCTGATAATACAGTGACCTGCATGACCGTGCGCATCAACAAGTCCGGGCATTAAAACCATGCCCTTTGCATCAATTACTTTGGCAGCCTGTCCTTCGGGCATCTTATCCATAGGGCCTAAATCGGCAATATTTTTTCCGCTGACAGCAACAAATCCCGGAGAATAGATATTATGCTGTTTGTCCATCGTAACAACAACGGCATTTTTGATAATCAAATCGTACATCAGTATACCTCCTTCTGCAAAACAAATGCTATACAGTTATCATAAACTATAGCAAAAATTTATACAACAAAAAAAGCCGGTATAAAACCGGCTTTTTTTCTGATGGTGGGAACAACAGGGCTCGAACCTGTGACCCTCTGC